>JBBSJE010000218.1:0-10525 GCA_038257535.1 Polyangia bacterium | reverse complement strand
GGCCCGGGCTTGGTGGAAGAAGGATTGCGCCTGGGCCATTCCCATCGTGCCACCACGTTTTTCGTGATCACCAGTTTTCACGGCTTGCACGTGTTCACCGGCGTGCTGATTTTGAGCGTGATGTTCGTGAAAACCGCGCTGGGTCGATACGACCACGGCAACCATGACGCCATCGAAGCCACAGGCCTGTTTTGGCATTTCGTGGACCTGGTTTGGATCTTGGTTTTCACCTTCGTGTATCTCATTCCTGAACCGGGAGCGCTGCCTTGAAAATCGCCACGCGCAATTACATCGTGGTGTTCTTGTTGCTGACGGTGCTGACGCTGGCCGAAGTGGGCGTGGTGCATGTGCCAGGCATTGGGCGTGCGCTGCTGATCTCGGCCTTGGTATTGATGGCCTTGGCCAAGGCGGGGCTGGTTTTGATGTCGTACATGCACCTGTCGCACGAAACCCGCGCGCTGAAGCTGACCGTGCTGATCCCGTTCGCGTTTCCCGCGATTTACGCCTTCGTGCTGATCGCCGAAGCCTCTTGGAGGTTTTTGCGATGAAGCGGCTATCAAGCGCTGCGCTGGTGCTGGCAACCTGGCTTCCCGCCATCGCCTGGGCCTGCCCCGTATGCGCCGGGCGCGAAACCAACACCGGGCTTACGGCCACGCTCATCGGCTTGATGATTGCCGTGCCGTACTTGATCTCTGTGGTGGCCATTCGCACCATTCGCAAAGCCGATAAAGAAGCCGCCTGGGTGCACGAGCCAAGCACCGCCCCCGAGGCCTCGAAATCATGAGCCTGCACATCGTCCGCACCGTTCGCCGCCTGCTTGCCGCGGGTTGGCTCTTGCTCGCTTCGGGCACCATGGCCTGGGCCGCGCCGCAGCCGGAAACCGGATGGGGCTTGCCTCGCAACGTGTCCTTGCACGGCGGCCGCACCGACTGGTTGATTAACGTCACCACTGTGTTCGTGGTGATTATGTTCGCCGTCACGTGCGTGTGGCTTTTGTGGTCTTCGGTGTTTCACGGCCGCAAGCACAAGCCCGAATACGACCACGGCAGCGCAAAAAAACAGATCATAAAGGCCGTTGTGCTGTCTGCGCTGATTTTTGCTGTGGTAGACGGCAATTTGTTTGTTTCGGGCATGGCCGATTTGAACGACGCGTTTTGGGCCTTCGACAAAGCCAACGCCGCCCCCAACGCCGTACGCGTGCAAGTCAACGCGCACCAATGGGCCTGGGACATTCGCCACCCCGGCCTGGACAACAAATTCAATACGTCCGACGACATCGTGCGTTTCAATGAGATGGTGGTGCCCACGGGCGCCCCCGTGATTGTGCAGCTGGCCTCAACCGATGTGATTCACAGCTTCTCGCTGCCGCACTTTCGCACCAAACAAGACGCCGTTCCCGGCAGCGTCACACGGCTATGGTTTCAAGGCACCACGCCCGGCGAGTTCGAGATCTTGTGTGCCCAGCATTGCGGCGTGAGCCACTACAAAATGCGCGGCGTATTAACCGTTTTGGAACCTGCCGCTTATCAAGCGTGGATGCAAGAAGCTTCAAAACTCGCGGCGCGTGGCTACGACGCCGAGGACAAAGAAGCGCATTGGGGTTGGGACTGGGATCGCCGCAACAACTAAGAAAGCGCCCGCATCATGGATCTGCAACCCATTCATCCGCCGCCCCGATCGTTTTTGGGCCGTTACATTTTTTCAAGCGACCACAAGGTGATCGCCAAACAATTTCTGTGGGCCGGCCTGCTGTTTTTGCTTTTCGGCGGCTTGTTGGCGATGCTGATTCGCTGGCAGTGGGCGTTTCCCGGCGAAAAAGTGCCCGTGGTGGGCGACGCCCTGTTTTCCAAATCCGACGGCGTGATCACCCCCGCCACCTACAACACCGTGTTTACGATGCACGGTTTGATCATGATCTTCTTCGCGATCACACCCATCCTGATCGGCGCCCTGGGCAACTTCTGCATTCCGCTCATGATTGGCGCCCGCGACATGGCGTTTCCGCGTCTGAACATGGCGTCGTTCTGGACGTTCTTCTTGTCGCTGGTGTTCATTGTGATGTCGTTTTTCGTGCAGTTGGGCAGCGCGGCCGCGGGGTGGACAACGTACCCTCCCCTCTCTACAAAAATTGGCACCCCCGGCTTAGGCCAAACCCTCGTGGTGGTGGCCATCTTCCTCACCGGCGCCGCCACCATCATGGGCGCGGTAAACTATGTCACCACCGTGATCCGCTTTCGCGCGCCGGGCATGGGTTATATGCGCATGCCGCTCACCGTTTGGGGGCTGTGGCTCACCTCGATCTTGAACGTGCTGTTTGTGCCGGTGCTGGGCGCAGCGGCCTTGCTGTTGTTTTTGGACCGCGTGTTCGGCACACAATTTTTCATTGCGGGCGCGGCGGCTGTTCGCGGCGGCGGTGATCCGATATTGTTTCAACATCTGTTTTGGATCTTCGGTCATCCCGAGGTGTACATTTTGATTCTGCCCGCCTGGGGTGTGGTGGCCGATTTCGTTTCCTTCTTCGCCCGCAAACCCGCCTATTGGTACAAGGGCTCGGTGATCGCCATGAGCGCGATCACGGTGCTGTCGGCCATTGTGTACGGCCACCATATGTTCACCACGGGAATGAACCCCATGTTGGGCAAAGCGTTCATGATCTTGACCCTGATCATCAGCGCGCCCGCCGAGCTGCTGTTTTTGAATTGGCTGCACACCATTTGGAAGGGCTCGGTGCGGCTTACGGCCACCATGCTTTTCACCTTGGGCGTGATCTTTGTCTTCGCCTTGGGTGGCCTCACCGGCATTTACCTGGCCACCATCTCCACCGATCTTTATCTACACGACACCATGTTCGTGGTGGGTCACTTCCACCTCACCATGGCCGCCGCTTCGTTCTTGGCCAGCTTTGCCGCGATCCACTTTTGGTTCCCGAAGATGTTCGGCCGCAAGCTCAGCGAAACCCTGGGCAAAGCGCACTTTTGGACCTCAGTTATTTTCATCACGCTGCTGTTCGTAGGCCAGCTCGCGGTGGGTTACGCGGGCCAACCTAGGCGCTACTGGGATCCGCACCAATACACTTTCTTGCAACACCTGGCGCCGCTTAACCGCTGGACCTCTTACTTCGGCTTTGCGCTGGGCTTGTCGCAGTTCCTCTTCGTTTACAACTTTTTCCGCAACGTGTTTGCGCCCGCCAACGCCGAAGCCAACCCTTGGGGGGTGGGCACCTTGGAGTGGACTGTGGCGTCGCCCCCCCCGCCGCACAATTTTGATGTGATCCCCATCGTGTTGCGAGGGCCTCACGAATTTTCCAATCCTGAAGTGCAAGCGCTGCTTGGCCGCGACTGGGTGGCGCAAGACGAAGCGTTGCCGAGGTCCCCCGTGGCCGACACGCCTGAAGGCCCCTTGGCGCCCTCGCGAGGTGCCGCGTGAGCGCTCAAGCCATGATGTCCCCTATGGCAGGTCATGAGCTGAAGCTGGCCAAGCACCGCTCGGCCACCGCGTATTTGGGCATGGTGATCTTCATGGCTTCGTGGGCCATGTTGTTCGCCGGGTTGTTCTTCGCGTACGGCGTGGTGCGGGCGGGCGCGCATCCGTGGCCCCCCACCGACATGCCTGACCTGCCCCGCTTGTTGCCCGGGTTGGCCACGGTGGCGCTGATGGTTTCAAGCGTCTGCTTGCACATGTCAATCGTGCAGATCCGCCAACGCCATGAAGGCGCCGCTGCGTTCGTGGTGGGCGCGGCCGCATTGGGCTCGGTGTTTTTGGCGCTGCAGCAACACGTGTGGCAGGACATGTGGCTGCAAGGCCTCACGCCCACGGCAGGGCCCTACGCTTCGGTGTTCTACGGGCTTACGGTGTTTCACGCGCTTCACGTCGCTGTGGGCCTGGTGGCCTTAGGCTTTGTGGCCTTCGCCGCCGCCCGCGGCCGCTACAACCCCCACGACCACATTCCCCTGCGTTTGTGGTCGCTTTACTGGCACATGGTGGGAGTGGTTTGGGTGCTGATGTATTTGCTGGTTTATTTGGTGTGACAAGCATGCCCGCAATCAAAGAACCTTTACATCATCGCAGCGCCGTCGTTGCCTTGGCCTTGGCGATGGGCCTTGCGCTGTTGGGCAGCGCCTGCGACAAGAAGCTGTTTTACAAACCCAAGTTCACCCAAAGCATGAAACTGGGTGGCAAGGACGTTTCGGCCGCGGTGCTCAACCAAGGCCACGATGTGTACGTTCATTATTGCCAACCGTGCCACGGCGAAGCGGGCGACGGGCGTGGCCACGCGTCCCCTGGCATGCGCCCGCCTCCGCGCGATTTTCGCCAGGCGCTGTTCAAATTCGGCGGGGTTCAAATTGGCGAATTGCCGCACGACGAAGATCTCGAACGCATCTTGTGGCACGGACTTAGCGGCACCCCCATGATGCCTTGGGATCTGCCGCCCCAAGAGCGCAACGCCGTTGTTCAATACATCAAAACCTTCGCCGAGCGTTGGGCGGAAGAAGCGCCGGGCGAAAAGGTGGAGGTGGCCCCCGATCCCTGGGTTGGCAAAGAAGCCGAAGCATTGGACGTGGGCAAGCGCATATACCATCTGTCCGGGGTGGAAAACGACGCCGACGGCAACATGAAATATGTGCTGGCCGGCTGCTCAAATTGCCATCCCAGCTACATCACGCGCGACGAGCGAATCGCGCTGTCGCAGAAATTTATGGGCGCGCCCCCCGCCGCCATGGCCGACCTGGAAGACATGTACCGTCCGTCGCTCAAAGCCAGCGAATATCTGGTGGGCGAGTACACGGTGCAGATCCTTCCCATCGATTTTCTATTCCACCCGGTCAAAAACGGTGACACCGCGCCCGAGCTGTACCGCACGATTGCGGCGGGGGTTGCGGGTGCGGCCATGCCCACGTGGAAAGGCATCCTAAGCGACGAGGGCCTGTGGGCCCTAACACACTACGTTAAATCATTGGTTGATTTGCGAAACACCGCACAAGCGGTGGCCTTGCGGCAAACGCTGATGGCACAACCGCCGCTGCCCCCGCAGGACGAAGCCGCGCCGTAAGCGCGCCCGCGCCGAAAGCCAAAACCGCGCGTTGACTCGCGGACTTAGGGCGATTAGCTTGCCGGGGTGACGGACCCTTTCAAAGCGGCTTTTGCAAATGCCCGATGCAACGTGCGCGAGCGCACGCGCGGGGTCGCGCCCCTGGACCTCGCGCCCGTCTAAACACGCGAAGCACGTAAGGGCCTGTTGCGCGGCCCTCAAGACGACCCTATGAAGGAGCCTAAATTATGTTGAAAAGCCGGATCATTGCAGGGGCACCCCTCGCCCTGGCGGCGTTTGTTGCCAGCGGCATCGTGGCGCCACGCCTGGCGCGCGCCGAAGAGGTGATCGAGATGCTCGACAAAACCAAGGTTGCGGGCGACATCGTTCACTACTTCGATGGCATGTTCACGGTGAGAACCGGTGGCAACACGATCAAAGTCCCCAAAGACAAAGTCCGTTCCATTTCCTACAAGCTGCCCCCCGCGCGCCCCGAGCTTTCAACCCCACAGAAAACGTTTCAACGCTGGCAAAAGGCGCTGGAGGCCGGCGACCTCGACACCGTCATTGATTCATACGCTTTGATGTATCAAGGGCTTCTGGCCTCGCAGGTGGGTGGATCCTCTGACGATCTCAAGAAGATGAAGGACGAGCTCAAGGGCGCGGCTTTCAATGTGAAAAGCTCTAGCCAAAAAGGCGACACTAGCACTTTGAAGGTTGAGCTGAAAAAGGATGATTCGGCAACCACCGCCGACATCGGCTTCGTTCGCGAAAACGGCGAATGGAAGATGTTGCCCATGCCCATGCAGTAGGCGCAATCGTTTTGGCAAAGCCGCGTATTTCTCTCCTGGTCCTGTCCGCCGCGGCCCTCTTCACCTGGATTCTCTCAGGTGGCGCGGGATACGCCCACGCGTCTACATCTGGCGTGCTGGGCCCGTTTGGGCAACAGCCAAAGCCCACGCTAAATCCTTTCGGCCTGGCACAAGCCCAGCCCGCCAACGAAGCTTCGGCCCAGACACCCACGACACCCACGCAAGCGGGGCTCGTGGCCTGCACCGCGGATGAGCAGTGCCCCGATCAAACCATTTGCACCGATGGGGCTTGTCGTCCGTTGGAGCGACCCCTGCGCGTGCTTTTGTTCCGCAAGGAGGGGCCGAAAACGGCGTTCTGGCCGTTTTATTTTTCGCGCACCGGCAGCCCGGGCTATCGGGTGGTGGCGCCCCTGTATTGGCACTTTTGGAGCGCCAACGACAAAGCGCAGGTGGTTGCGCCGTTTTATTTCCGTTTCCATGACTATAAGGCGCAAAAAACCTCAACCGCCGTGTGGCTAGGCCCGCTCATCACGTGGTCAAAGCAACCCGACGCTTCATCGTGGGGTGTGTGGCCGTTGATCTATCGCTCCACCAAATTCGGGTGGGCGGCGCCGCTGCTGGGTTCATTCAAGTACGCAAGCCCTGATGAAGGCCACGCGTGGGGCGTGTATGCATTTTTGTACTACTGGCGGCGTCACACCCAGAACCAGGAAGCCACAGACGTGGTGTTTCCTTTGGTGTGGAGCTTCCGCTCCGAAGCCAAGGCCACCACGGTGGGGTTTCCTCTGTTGTGGAGCTTTCGGCGCGCAGACACCACCCACACTTTGCTGTTGCCGCTTTTGTATCGCCGCAGCGACCAACGCAACAAGCTCACGATCACGCCCTTCGGTTATGGCTCGTGGGCAGGCGCTAACCAAAGAGGCTCGCACCTTTGGATCTACTGGTACGCGCGCAACAAGAAGGGTGACAACCACGATGTGTTGTTCCCTCTGTTGTGGAGCTTTCGCAGCCCCAAGAGCAACGCCACCGTGGTGTTCCCCCTCGTGTGGCACTTTGGCGACCCCAAGGGGCACACAACGGTGGCGGGCCCCTACGTTGACGTAAAAAGCGCAAGCAGCCGGTTTCGCGCCGTGGTCCCCCTGTTCTTTTCGAACAGCAACGTCAAAGAGAAATCGCATTGGGGGGTTTTGTTCCCCTTGGCGTTCTGGAACTCTAGCAACGACGGTGATGAAGCGTTTGCGCTCACACCCCTGGGCTCGTATGCGCGCAACCGCAAAGCGGGAACCAGTGGGCTGACGATCTGGCTGCCCCCCATCGTCACGCGCCGGTCGCCGCAATCGCGCATGGATCTGGTGTTTCCGTTTTATTACCGCAGCGAAGACCGGGTGGCGCAAAGCCAATCGCTGTGGGCGCTGTTGTTCTACCGTGGCCAAGATCCCGATGGATCAACCACCACGTTGTTTCCGTTGTTCTGGCGGTTTCATGACACCCGCAACCAAGCTTCAGCAACGCTGCTGTTTCCCTTGTTCTTTCGTCGCAACGCCCCCAACGACAACGTGATCGCTGCGGGATTGGGCGTGATGGGCTATTACCGCAACCGCGGCGCTGATGGCTCATCGGCGGGGTTATTCCCACTGGCCTTCTTTGGCCGCCACCACGACAAGCGCCACGCGGTGGTGTTTCCGCTGCTTTGGCACTTTTCTTCCAAAGACCGCAGCTCCACCTTGGCGTTGCCGTTGTTTGGGCACTGGCGCAGCAAATACGAATCCACCACAGCCATATTTCCGCTGCTCTATGTACAGGGCAAATCGGCGGAATCGTCGTACCGCTTCCAGTTTCCGTTGTATTGGTACTTTCACAACCACGAAACGCAGTCGCGCACGCACGTGCTGGGCCCGGGCTTTTACAGCTCAAAGCCTCAAGGGTGGTCCGCGGGCTTGTTTCCTTTGCTGTTCGCAGGCCGCAGCGACACCGGCCGGCATGTGGTTGTGGCGCCCTTGGTGTGGCACTTCCGCAACCACGCGGAGGATCGAGGGCGCACGTTGGTGGGGCCCTACTATCACGCAAGCCACGGTCAACAAATCACCGACGCCCTGTTTCCCCTGCTTTATTATCGCCGCGGCGCCAAGCCCGGTGGCCAAAACGAAACCAGCTTCACGCTGTTTCCCCTGGTGCATTTCCACCGCACCCCCACAACCCAACTTTTCGTAACCCCCTTGGCGGCGGGCAAGCGAACGCCCGAGCGCAAAGCCGGTTTTGTGGGTCCTTACTTCTGGTACGAATCGTCCACCGTCGCCGCCTCGGGGCTGCTGCCGGTGTGGTGGGATCTCACCAACAAACAAACCCAGCAGCGCACCCGCGTTTTGGGCCCGTGGGTGGCCATTGACCAACCCGACACCCGGGCGCGGTTTGTGTTTCCCTTCTGGGGCCACTATCAGGCCCAGAGACAAAACGTGCGCGAGCAGGGAACCTACGTGTTTCCCACGTACTTTCGCCAACGCAACAGCGATGGCTACGCCTTGGACGCGCTGGTTCCCCTGTTCTGGAGGTCAAAGAGCCCGGAGTTGAACACGCTGCAGGTGGGGCCTTACTTCTCGCGCACCACACGTCAAAACCACGTCCAAGGTCTGCTGCCGTTTTACATTTATCAGCGCAACGATCAGCGCAGCTGGCTGTTCACGCCCGTGGGCTACCGCCACCACGACTTTCGGAGCCAAGAGGCCACCACGTGGATGTCGTTGCTATTTTACCGCAACAGCACGCCGCGAGGGCATCGCACAGTTTTGTTCCCGCTCTGGTATTCGGGGCGCCGCAACGAAAGCTTTCACCAGGTTCTGTTTCCCTTGCTGTGGCGCTTTGGCAACGATCAAAAGCAAACCAGCACCACCTTCTTGGGGCCATTGTTCGCGCGCCGCAACGGCGGCATGAAAACATACGGCGTGTTTCCTTTGGCTTGGTTTGGGCGCGACGCCACCAAGAGCGCCAGCTCCGTGGCGCTGTTGCCGCTGTTTTATCGAAGCCACGCGCCCGATCGGCAGGCCTTGCTCACGCCCGTGTTTGGCCGCGGGCGGTCGCCGCAATCGTCATGGTGGTACGTGCCGCCGGTTTATCGCCGGGTGACCCCCACCACGGCCCTCACCACGATCTTTCCCTTAGGTTTTCAGCACAGCAACCAGGCCACCGAGACCACCACGCGCTTCATTTTACCCTTGCTGCACTTTTCGCGCAGCAGCCCCGATCGAGCGTTGTCGTCCTGGCTGGGGGTGCTTTGGCATCGGCGAAGCATTGCCGCTTCAACCAACGTTCTGTTTCCGCTGTTCTTTGATCATCATAGCTTCCACGACAGCCGCACCACCGCGTTGCTGCCGCTCTTCATTCGCCACGAGCGCGCCGCTGATCGCACGGCCTACACATTTGCGCCCTTGTTCTACAGACGCACGAGCCCCGCCGACAGCACCACCACGCTGTTTCCCATCTACTGGGATTTTAAGGGCGAAGGAACGCGAACACAGTTTCTGTTCCCCTTGTTCGCCAACATCGAACGCGCGTCGTGGAAGGGCACCTACGTGTTTCCCAACATTTGGTACCGAAGAGGCAAAGGGCCCGACGCCGGGACCTCGCGTTTGTTCGTGTTCCCGCTTTGGGAATCAGAGGTGAAGCGCCCCGGCGACCATTTGTGGGAAGTGCTTTTGGGCTTGGCTGGCTATGAGCGCGCAGGACGCAACCGCTTCGTGAAGTTGTTCTTCATCCCGTTTGAGATCTCGCCCGTGCCTCGCACAAACCAAGCCTCCGCTTGGTACGGAAAAGCGCCTAGGCAAAAAACGCTGCCGCCCGGCCGCGGCTTTTCAGGCCACATCTGGTAAGCGCTTTACCTGGGGGCGGTAAGGCGGCAGCTGGCTTCCATGCTGCAGCTATTTCTTTCACGGCTCGCCACGCAAGGTCGAGGCTCCCAGCGGATTTGACTACACACCATAGTTGTGTAATCATAATTTGATGCTGCGTGCGCAAATCGTGCTTGATGAAGCAACCGCCACCCGGCTGCGGCTTATGTCCGAAAAGAGCAATGTCAGCATGTCTGAAGTGGTGCGACGCGCGTTAGGGCATTACTTCGACCGTCAGTCACCTGATACATCTTGGATTGGCTCATTGTCGCCCAAGCGGCCCATTAGCCACGAGCTGGAGGACATCCGCGCCAGTGTCGCCGCAGCCCGCAAAGCGAAGCAGAAGTGAGCGTCGGTATCGACGCGTCTGTACTTGTTCGACTGCTCACCGGCGAACCCGTGGCAACGGCACAGGCCGTAAAGGGTCGCTTGGTCGACGCTTTCAAGCGAGCCGAGCTTGTGATCGCAAGCGACGTAGTGATAGCCGAAGGCTACTACGCCCTGAAGTACCACTATCAATGCGAACCTGCGGCGATTCGCAGTTCGCTCATTGCCATGTTGACCAGCGGCTTGATCAAACCCGAGCCGGGGTCAGCCGTCCTAGACGTTTTGGAATCGAAGGGAACCGGAAAGTCGGGCTTTGTAGATCGCCTGATACAGGCTCGCTATGAACGAGCAGGCCTAACGACCCTTACCGTCGACAAGGCGCAATCAAGGCTTGGCAAAGCAGCGTTTGTCGGGTAGTGCGATTTCGCTTGGTCGAGCCTGGAGCCTCGACGTGAGCTCGCCCTTGAGCACTATTT
>JBBSJE010000217.1:0-10633 GCA_038257535.1 Polyangia bacterium | reverse complement strand
TTGATGAAAGGAGAACCAATGGAAACTAGGACAAACCAGGTGGTTGACGCAGGCCGAAAGCAAGCGGCGCGGCTCACAGAGTATGCACAACAGGCACGGCATTTTATTGCAGAACACCCCACTTTAGCTCTGGCTGCAGTGGCTGGTGCTGGGCTTTTGTTTGCTTCGAGGTTTGCTGCAGGCGCGCTCGTGGGCATTGGCACGGCGGCGCTCTTAAACGAGCGGACGGGACCACAAACGCGGCAGCTGCTTCGCGAACGTGGCGCTCAGGCCTACGAGTGGGGCCGTACCGAATCGGAACGCGTGCTACAGCGCGCGAAACAATTGTTGCCCCTAGGGGAGAAGGTGGTGGTGGTTCCGACCATCCCTGTTGAACAGAGAAATCACGCCTCAGTTTGAGCTGGGGTGCCACTGAATCTGTATATTTTCAGACCGCTGGAAGCTACCCTTGGTTTCCAGCGGTTTGTGGCTTCGCATGTTTACGGGGTCTGTCTCGCGAATGTGTCGCGTTGGCACGGCGTTGGCAGGGGCTCGCGTGCATGAACCACAAGGCCATTCTGGTGCCTGGCCGAAACGCCTGGGAAATGCCCCAAGTTGGCGAGAGCGGTTTGATCGTTGACGCCAAGGATTACTACACCGCCTTTTACCGCCAAGCGCTTGAAGCGAAAGATTATATCCTGCTTTCGGGCTGGCAATTCGACCGCGATGTGGAGCTTTTGCGCGAGGGGGATGAGGCTCTAGCCGCGCCTGCCGGTGGTGAGCTCAGGCTGCTGAAGTTTCTAAATTATCTATGCGAAAACAGGCCTAACCTTAAGGTTTATGTACTCGCGTGGGATTTCCACATTGTGTTTTCGCTTGAGCGGGAGTGGATGCAAAAAATCTACTTCCATTGGGGCACAAACCCGCGCATGCACTTTCGCTTTGACGATTGCCATCCCAGTGGCGGATCCCACCATCAAAAGTTCGTGGTCATTGATGGAAAACACGCGTTTTTGGGCGGAATCGATTTGTGTCAATCACGCTGGGACGACAGGCAGCATCTCGCCACCAATCCGGCGCGAACCCACAAGGGCACCCCCCAGAAGCCCTACCACGACGTACAAGCTTATTTTACAGGCTCGGCACTGAACGAAACTCTCAAGAAGCTGTTTTGCGATCGCTGGGTGCGATCCGGGGCTGAAGCGGTGACTTTTGAAGTGCCTCCCCCGCAACCCGAGCCCGACGGCTGGAATCCCCGCGGGGCGTTGCCTTTGCCTGCCCCTCAGGTGGCCATTAGCCGCACGGACCCACAGCCCGGCGACGGGCAAGCGATTTGTGAGATCCGTCAGCTGTTGGTGGACATGATTGCAGCGGCGCAACGGCTCATCTACTTGGAAACGCAATATTTCAGCAGCCGCGAAATATGCGAAGCCCTGCAAGCGCGTATGCGGGCGGCGAGCGAGCCAAAGCTTGAGATTGTTCTGGTGACAAATCAAGACGCCGAGGCGCTCAAAGAAGAGCTAGCTGTAGGCCTGCGCCAGTCTGAGAACATTCGACATATTCGCAAAGTGGCTGAGGAAACCGGCCATCACTTTGGCGCCTACTACACGCTGGCTGAGGGCACCGCCCCCAATGACGATGGCGCGCCCGCGGAAATCTCAACCTACATTCATTCCAAGCTTACGATCGTTGACGACCAGCTTCTGAGTATGGGTTCCGCCAATCTCACCAATCGCAGCATGGGTCTGGATACCGAGCTCAATGTCTCCTGGGAAACGCCAGAAGCGGGGGACGCGCGGCTAGAACGAGCCATTCGCCGGGTGCGCGTAAGTTTGCTGACCGAGCACATTGGAGAGGCCCACGCCCATGTGGGGTCGCTTGCGCGGGTGCCAGGGTTGGTTGCTTATCTGGACCAGGTGGGCGGGCGGCTCAAGCGCGTTCCTCCCCCGTCGCAAAGTGAGGCTGAGGTTTTGGCGATTGTGGACCCGCAGGCCTTGCCCTTCGACCCTGAGTGCCCCAGTGATGATGTAGAGGCCGCGCAGCAACGGTCATTGTTTCGCGTGGGCATCACCGAGCTTTGGCATCGCATGACGGACAGCAAGGATCAGGAGGCCAAAGAAGACTGAGGGCTCAGGTTCCAAAGGCCATAACGCGCGTTGCCAGGCCCTGCCTTTTGGGGCAAACGCAGCAAAACAGCAGGGCGGGCTTGTTTGGTACACTTGGCACCAAAGAGAGCTCCAAAATGAATTCGTCCTGGCTTTATGGTTTGTTGGGTGGGGCGCTGATTGGCGCTTCCGCCTCAGTGTTGCTGGTGTTTGCGCAGAAAACGGCTGGTATCAGCGGCATTTTCGCTGGCGCCCTCATGCCCACCCCCAATCGCACAGAAAGGGGCTGGCGATGGATGTTTGTCATCGGCTTGTTGTTGGGGGGAATTGTTCTGGGTGTGGTCAGGCCGTCCGTGTTTGGTGTGCCCACGCCAGGGGTGGCCGCTTTGGTGGGTGCGGGCCTGTTAGTTGGGGTGGGAACGCGGTTTTCGGGCGGCTGCACCAGTGGTCATGGCGTTTGCGGATTGAGCAACCTGTCGTCACGATCTTTGGCCGCCACGATCACCTTCATTGTCGCGGGCATGATTACGGTGCGGCTCTTGAAAAGCGGGGTGCTGCCATGAGCGGGGGCCGAATCGGTAAGAGCGTGGTGGCGTTGATGACGGGCTTCGTGTTCGCCTTGGGGCTGGGCATTGCGGGGATGACAGATCCAGCGAAGGTGGTTGGATTTCTCGATGTATTTGGTGGCTGGGATCCCACGTTGATGTTCGTCATGGCGGCCGCAATCGGTGTACATATGCCTGTGGCTTTGTGGGTGCGTCGCCAGCGCCGTGTCTCGCAATCGGGGTCGCAACCGGCATCGCAACCGGCATCGCAACCGGCATCGATAGACGGCTGCGGCGTGACATCTACAACAAGCCTGCCATCTTCGGTGTGGAATCTGAAGCTGTTAGGCGGCGCCGCTGTGTTTGGTGTGGGCTGGGGCATCTCGGGGCTTTGTCCAGGGCCGGCGCTCGTGAGTGTGGGGGCCACTGTGCCTGGGGCTGCACCCTTTGTGGTCGGCATGATTGGCGGCATCTTGTTGCATGCCTTGCTCGTACGAGTGGATTTGCGCCTCAGAGCATCACGACCCACAAGCGATGCGTCCTTCGAGGCGTAACCGCGCCTGAGCTATCCCACCCCCGGGTGTGGGTGTTTCCACGGCTTACGATAGGGCCGCACAAGGCGTCGCGTGGCTTGGGGATCACCCACCACGATGCGCTTTTTCGGGTCGTAGGTAAGGCTACGGCCAACATCCATGGCAATGTTGGCCAAAAGGCAGCTGGCGGTGGATATGTGCCCCTCTTCAATGTCTGCCACGGGGCGCCCACGCGTGGCGATGGCGTGAAGAAAGTCAATCATATGGCGACGTGTGGCAGGCGCCGCGTTTAACTCGATGTCTTTCTCGTTAACGTCTTCGGGGAAGGCTTCGCGCTCATAAACGCAATCGAAATGGATGGCTTTCTTGGCGCTGTCGTAGGGAATGAAGTCTGCCCGCATGGTGCTTAATTTCAGAACGCCGTTTTCACCGTGAACAAGCATGCCCCAAGGGTAATCGGGATCTGTTGGTTTGCCCCAAGAGCGGTGTTGCCAAGTTGCTGTGAAGCCATCGTATTCAAAGCTTGCAGTTTGCGTGTCGGTGATGTTCGATTTGCCGCCTTTTTGCACATAGATGCCACCTGAAGACGACACCCGCTTTGGCCAGCCAAGCCCAAACATCCAGCGAAGCGTGTCGAGAAGGTGAACACACATGTCACCAAGAATGCCGTTGCCATACTCCATGAAAGTGCGCCACCAGCGTAGGTGGGGAAGCCCATCGTAAGCGCGCAAGGGCGCGGGGCCTGTCCACAATCCGTAGTCAAGGTGATCGGGCACAGCTTGCACGGGCGGGTTGCCATTGGCCCGCATGTGGAAGTAGCAACACATCTCCACATGGCCCACCTTGCCCAGCAGACCGCTGGTGACGATTTGTTCTTTGGCGGCAATGAGGTGAGGAGTGCTTTTGCGTTGGGTGCCCACCTGGATCACACGTTTGTGTTTGCGGGCGGCATCCAGCATGGCTTCACCTTCGCGCACGTCGCGGCTCACGGGCTTTTGGCAGTACACGTCAGCACCCGATTCCATTGCCGCAATGGTGTGCAAAGCGTGCCAATGATCGGGCGATCCCACCACAACGATGTCCAGCTCGTTGTCGTTGAGCATCTTGCGGTAATCGGCGTAGGGCAAAGGGGGCGTAGGCAGCTTGTGCCGTTGGGTGGCCAGCTGCGAAGCCTCGGCCAGCATGCGTGCGTCGGGATCGCATAGCGACACCAATTGCACGGGGGCCACTTGCATCAGGCGCCACAAATCGCTTTTGCCGTACCAGCCGCAGCCTATGAGGCCCACGCGTTTGGGTTTGCCATGCACCACGTCTAAGGCGTCAGCGCCCAGCGCGGGCAGGGCCGACATGACGCTTGCCGCCGAAGCTGTTTGCAGGAAGCGGCGTCGGTTGATGTGAAACGGGGGTGCAGGCGGAGCTGCGCTGAAACGGTTCATGCGGGGCACTGTAAGTCCGCGTGCGGGTAGGAGCAATGCGAGGATGGTGAAAGGGGTTCAAGGCGGATGTTGTGGGCCGCCTGTCGGGCTTCCAAACTGGTTTATACTGTTTAGTCCGTGCCTGCCCCATCTTCGCTGCTTGTGCGCCTGTTTGCCTACATCTTCCATGCGGGGCTTTGGTGTGGCGTGGGCGTGTTGGGGGCGCTGTACCTCACGGGGCAATTGGGGGGCTTAGCCAACATGCTTCCTATCGGTGAGCCAGAAGAAGATGACGACCGGGTTCGCTGGACCGATGCCTTCTTTGCCCGCCAAGGTCCGCCGCGCACGATCTATTTGCATCGCGGCCCGATCACGTTGTCGGCCGGGATAGATGCGGCTCATCAGAATCGTTCGAGCGTGGTGTTTTCCAGTGGCCTTGAAGAAGTCAAGCTTCCTGGGTTCACCGGCGCCAACAAAGCGTGGCAAGACATCGTGGCCTGCGTAAAGAAGCAGTTCGCGCCGTTTGCTGTTGATGTGACGGAAGAGCGGCCACTTGCAGAGGGCTACGCGATGGTGGTGGTGGGCGGGCGGCCCAACGACGTGGGCGTGCCTAAGAAAAACGTTACGGGCCTGGCGCCCTTCAATGGATCGGTTATTCCCGATCCGGTGGTGTTTGCGTTTTCAACAAGCCTGCAAAACCGCGTGCGCGCCGTGTGCGAGGTGATCACCATGGAAGTGGCTCATGCCTATGGCCTTGACCACGGCTATCATTGTCCGGATGTGATGTCGTACCTGCACAACTGCGGCAACAAGAGTTTTGTCGACAAAGATGTGCCGTGCGGCGAATACAAGGCGCGTCCCTGTGCGGGCGGCCAGGTACAACAGAATTCCTACAAGTCGCTCATTGCCACGTTGGGGCCGCGGGGAAAGCCCAACGTCACTTGGCTGCAAAAGCCTACGCAGCCCACGGTGCCGGCGGGGCACGCGCACTAGGTTGGCCGGCAAAGCCGTGGCTCGCCCCCGGGCTTGCTATGCTGGCGGCCTCAAATCACCCACAACTGGGAGAAGCCACGCATGTACGGACTCATCGGAAAATTCTCGGCGCAGCCGGGGCAGCGGGATGCCTTTGTGAAAATCATGCTTGAAAGCGTGGGCGATATGCCAGGTTGCTTCAGCTATGTGGTGGCAAAGGATCCTGCCGACGAGAATCTGATTTGGATCACGAAGGTGTGGCAGAACGAAGCCAATCACAAAGCATCGCTTCAGCTGCCGGCGGTTAAAGCTGCGATTGGCAAAGCCATCCCCTTGATTGCGTCGTTTGGTGACAGTTTCGTCACCCAGCCGGTGGGCGGTTATGGCTTGTCTGCTCGAGTGAACGCGCCTTGATGAGGCGCTGGGGCAAGCGCATCGCGATCGGTTTGGCCGCGTTGCTGGGGTTGGTTGTTCTGTTCGCGACGGTCGTGGCCGTTGATGGATGGCAAGCTTTGGGGCACCGGTCGCAGGGCGAACGCCTCGAGCGCATCAAGGCATCACCGCAATGGCAAAACGGCGTGTTCGAGAACCCGCAGCCTTTGTGGAACGACGGCTGGGGCATGGTGAAGGGGCTGATGAGCGCCAGCGACCATCGAACACCCAACGAAACACCGCCTGTGATCTTTGGAAACGCCGCTCGGTTTTCCGCGCCGCCCGTCTCCGGTCTACGAGTGACGTGGTTCGGTCACTCAACCCTCCTGCTTGAAATTGATGGGCGTCGGATTTTAACCGATCCCGTCTGGGCCGAACGAACGTCGCCTGTCACCTGGCTGGGACCCGAGCGTTGGTACGCGCCGCCGCTGAAACTCGATGAGCTTCCGGCCATCGACGCGGTGCTGATTTCCCATGATCACTACGACCATTTGGATTACACGACGATCACCGCGATCAAGGATTGGAACACCACGTTTGTTGTACCGTTGGGTGTGGCTGCGCATCTGGTAGGGTGGGGCGTTCCCGAAGCGCGCATCGTTGAACTTGATTGGTGGCAGAGCACCAGCGTTGACAACTTGAAAATTGCATGCACCCCTGCACGCCACGCGTCTGGCCGCATGCTGCTGGACAACAACAAAACGCTTTGGGCCGGTTATGCGATCATGGGTGAGAAACACCGTGTGTACTTCTCGGGCGACACGGGCTTGTTTCCCGCGATGCGCGAGATCGGCGAACGCCTTGGTCCCTTTGATCTCACGATGATTGAAGCTGGCGCGTACGATCCCGCGTGGCCTGATTGGCACATTGGCCCCGAGCAAGCGATTGTGGCGCACGAATGGGTGCGCGGCCGCGCGTTCTTGCCTATCCACTGGGGGCTTTTCAATCTTGCCTATCACGGATGGACTGAACCCATTGAACGCGTGTTGGCCGCAGCGGCGCCTCGAAGCATCACGGTGTTGTCACCGCGACCAGGGCAAAGCATTGAACCTGAGTCACCTCCCGCCGCCGAACGCTGGTGGCCGGATGTGCCTTGGAAAACAGCTGCAGAACGCCCCGTGCGGTCCACGAAGGTGAAGTGAAATAGGCTTCCGGTGGCGACCAAAATACCGCCGTCGTCGCTGGAAGATCGTATGTTACGAGGTCTGCACGTAACGCCCGCATCGGCCCCCGTGGCTTGCGGGGCTCAGAACCAAATGGCAAACTTCCGCCCTGGCGGGGGAAGGCCCCCAAATATGGGCGTTTGGATGGGAGGTCGTTATGTCGAGGGAAACTGAGGGTTCGTTGGTGGGTGGTGCGGTGGGCGTGGGCGATAAGCTTGCTTATACAGAAGCGTCGCCCCCCAACGACACGCGGTGGAGCGCAGTGTTCGCGGGCGCTGTGGCCGCTTTGTCGCTGTGGCTCATGCTTTACACTTTTGGTTTGGCGTTGGGGCTCTCCACCATGGATCCACAAGAGCCGGGTAGCTTCAAATCGTCGGGGATTTTTACCGGCATATGGGGGCTTGTGAGCCCTCTCATCGCGTTGTTCGTGGGCGGCGTCATCGCCGGGCGCGGTGCGGGAACCTTTGAGCGTGGCAATGGGGCCATTCACGGGTTTGTTATGTGGGGGCTTACGGCGTTGGCCGGAGCTTGGTTGGTCACGTCGTTGCTTTCCTACCTCGTTAGCGGGGTTGCGGGCGCTGGCAAGTCGCTCATGCAAGCGGGGGGCGCTGCGGTGACTTCAGTTGCAGGCCAAGCAGGAAAAGCCGACGACATTGTTTCGGCGCTTGGTTTAAGCGCGCAGGACGCCATCCGTCCCCTGAATCAGCGGTTGCGTGCAGAGGGCAAAAGTGAAGTGACGCCGGCACAACTGCAAGCCGTCGCGCGCGACGTGGCACAAGACGCGATCCGGCAGGGGCGCGTGGATCGCAATTTGTTGGTTCAGTCGGTAAGCCAACACACCGCGCTGACGGCGGGTGACGCTGACGAATTGGCCACGTCGCTTGAGCGTGAGATCGATAGCGCTCGCGCACGCTTGTCCGCAGGTGCCACGGATCTCAAGGAAGCGGCCACCACCCGCGCGCTGCAAGCCGCCGACACCACAGGCAAGGTGTTTTGGGGCGTGTTTGGTGCCTTGTTCTTGGGCTTGGCGTCCGCGATCGCAGGTGGGATTGTTGGCGTAGGTCTGCATCAGCGTGAGGCAGCTCGTCATGGCGGCCGCGTTCCATACGTGCAGCGTCGCACCGCTTTGGCGTCAGACGTGCGTTAGTAGCCCGCGGCTCTCGAGTCGAGCGCCATTCTAAGGCGCTGTCATCTGTGACATGCGCTTTTCCATCTCTTCGGGTGTCAGGTCTTCTTTGTGGGTCATGATTGACCAGCGTTGCCCGAAGGGATCGCGAATGGACCCAGCGCGGTCGCCGTAGAATTTGTCGGAAAGCGGCTCAAGCACCTTGGAGCCCGCTGCGACGGCGCGGTTGAACACGGCGTCGCAATCTTCAACATACAAGCAGGTGAGCGCGGTGGTTTGCGGCCATTCCGGGGTGCCCGAGGCCAACATCAAAATCAAAATAGAATCACCAATCTTGAGTTCAGCGTGGCCGATGCTTCCATCCGGCATCGGCATGCGCATGATTTCCTCTGCGTTGAAAGCGTTTTTGTAAAATTCAATCGCTAGGGAACAGTTCGGCAGCACAAGGTAGGGTGTGAGGCTTCCGTATTGAGGCGGTATGGCTTGAACTTGCGGCATGGCTTGGTGTTTCCTTCCGCGCGGCAGCTTACCAGACAAAGCTAGCGGGTTGGCGAGCGGGTTGTCTAGGGGGCCGCATCTGAAGGGGCTCCAGCATCTGGCAGAGGCGTTCGATAACCAAACAGCGTGTGCTTCTCGTTGGCGGCCGTCAGCTTCACCGACACACGATAGTCGTCGAATGTGTATGCGCGCGTATGAACCGGAAGGAAGCCTTCGGCTTTGACGGTGACGTCAAGCGGGCCGCTGTCCCGCGGGCGCTCGATGATCAGCGGGCGGCGGCGATCGACGATGAGACCCAGTTTCTTCTTGCCCCACCACACTTCGGCTTTCACGGGCGGTACGGTTTGGAAGGTGAGCTTCACCGTCGCGCTTTCGCCCTCCCGCTCAGGGGCCGGAGGTGTTTGCGCGGCACCGGGGCGAATCATCAATGCGCCCATCGCCACACACAAGGTGCCGATGGCTAGCGTTGCGCCCTGACGTCGTGACAAGCTCATGGCAGCGCCTCACCTTCTTCGATACCAGCGGCCGCACCGGCTGGGCTTTTCCGCTTGATTTTGTTGGAGGCGTCCGCGGCGCTAGCAGCTCCGCCACCAGCGCGCGCTTCCGGTGAATCGGGGAGCGCAGGCGGCGGGCCGGGGTATTCGACGCCTGGTTTGGGGACGAAGCCATCAAGTGGAGTTTTTTGTTCGCCCTTGATGTCTCCCTCCAGCACGTCAACGGGCAGCGGCGGTTCCAGTTGGTACGAAAAGCCGCGGGAGGGCAGGCGCATTTCGTAAACTTCGTCGCCTTTGAGGAATTGTCGTACGTAGTCCATCGTTTGATCACCTGCCACGCGGATGTTGCGGTGGCGTAAGATGAAGGAATACAGGCGAATCGCCAAGTGATTCGGCAGCCGATGACAGCCATGCGAAAACCCTGTGGGGCTGTACATCGATAGGTATTCGGCTGAGCCATGTGCACGGATGCCGTTGTCCCAATCGGGACGGCCATCTTTGCCGGGCACCACGAAGTAGCCTGCCACCAGGCCATAAGCCGATAGGTACCCTGGCCCCAGTTCGTTGTAGTTCACCACGGGTTGTCGTCTGCCGAACACGAATTTGTTTTTTGCCAGCGAGCGGATGGGCGTTGATTCCGGCGCGATCCAAACCGGACCAGCCACAACGTTGCGAATCACGCGCGGCCCCACATCAGAGCCCTTGTAACGATAATATTCGTAACCATCGGCGGCCTGTTCGGCACGCCATCCGCCAATGGTGGTGCGCCACCTTATAAGGGGCACGCGTTGATTTCTGTGCTTCACAAGTAGCGTGAAACCGGGGAACTTCTTGCGCGGCTGGGGCAGGGCTTTTCCGGTTTCATCGAAGGGCAGGTCGTACCAAATGTCTCCGCGATCAATGACGATCGAAAGATCCATTGCGGGACCGTGGTATTCGGGGCGGGGAGGCAGGCGGACAGCGGCCTTCAGATGGGCAAACGATGGGTGGCGGCGAAAAAAAGCCAACGCCCCTTCGGCTGTGTCCAGACCCAGCGTTTGAGCCACCAGAGTGGTTAAGTCATCGGCCAAGTTTGTCACGGGTTGCTTGGTGCTTGAGCTTGTCGTGAACTGCGGCGGCCCTTTGCTTGTATCTGCCGAGCCATCTTCTATCACCGCTGCGGCGTCAACCACGCGTTCGCGAAGCGACCGCTGCAAGGCCAACACATCGTTTTGCAGCGTGGAACGGGCCAGCGTTTCCACCGTGCCTTTGCGCAGGAAGTGCGATTCGTAGATCATGTGCTTTTGTTGAAAGCGCTTGATGGCGTTGCGAAGCGCGTCGTCGAAGAGCCCTTTTTTATGGCCGCTTTTGGCATCCAGAAATCCCTCACAG
>JBBSJE010000216.1:0-10650 GCA_038257535.1 Polyangia bacterium | reverse complement strand
TGAATTCGCTTCGCCGACATCACCGGCCCCAGGTTGTCATCCGTGGGCCGGTCCAGCGCAGCTTCCAAGCGATCCAGAATCTTTCGCTTCCGCGCGTCCAGTTTTCGTCGTATGTTTTTCTTCACCTGAAAAGCTCTTTGGTTTTTTTGTTTTGGCTTCGTAACCAACGAAATACCCGGCTTTTCAGGCCTTTGTAAAGCTTTCTGTCTCAAACTGCGCTTGATTGAGGACTAGTGACAGACGCACCGCAGGGCACGCACCTCGATGTTTCTCTCGGGCGGCAAGCCGCCTGCGCTATCGCAGAGACTGGAAGCCTCGTTTGCTGGGGGGCCGGCACCGCGAATGGACAGTGGTTTGATTCTCCTCCTCCCCAAGGCGAATTCGTTCAGGTCTCGCTAAACCTCGATTACGGATGCGCCATATCAATCGAGGGTAATGTTCGTTGTTGGGGCCGTGGCGCTGGTGGTGCACCTGAGACGCCCACCGATCCCCACTACGGCAAAGCCACACCTCCCACGGGCAAATTCAAGCAGGTGGCCGCGGGGGTTCACCATGCGTGCGCTGTTGGAATCGACGGCGCGGTAGCATGCTGGGGTCGAAACGATTTCGGACAAGCCTCTCCGCCGAGGGACGAACGTTTCCGTGAAGTTGATTGTGGCATCTCGAATTGCTGCGGCGTCACCCAGGCGCGCAGTGTTGCCTGCTGGGGCTCGAACACAAGCGGCCGTTCGACGCCGCCGGACGGCCTATTGGTGAAGGAATGAGGCTCCTTGTGCGCTTTCTTGTTGGACTAGCTGCCATTTCTCTCGGCGCTGGTTGTGTTGAGGACGAGTGTACACGCCCAGGTCACTCGTATTGCGATCCAAAAACAGGCGAAGCCGCATCATGTAGCTCAGGACCTCACGGCAGCGGAAACTTCCTTGACCGTAGATCTTGCCCCGGTGGATGCACCGAGATTCAGGACAACAACGTCATCTGCGCCGATTTGCAGACAAGCTCAACAAACGGCGAGAAGTGACGATGCCCCTGCCAAAAGCTCGGTGTGCATAGGCGGCTATTTCCAGTTGGGGGCCGTTAGGTTCCGTGGCTCATTATGAACACCACAGCGGTGCCGTCAGCAAGATAAGCAACCCCTAGATGGAAGCCACGCGCACCTTCCAGCACCACGCTTCCTGATCGCAGGTCCTGGTACTCGCTTGGGTTCCAGAAATTTCGATCGATTCCTAGGCGCCCAACCCCTGGGCGCAGCTTCGAGGGATCGATCGGTAAGGCGGATCCGATTGCCTCGAGGTCGGCGCGGGGCATTTCAAGCTTCGCGCGAATCATGTCGTCTTTCCCCTGTTGATGTTCTACGCCTATCACACGCGTTGATTCGGGGAGGGGAACACCTATCCTCTTGCTAAGCGCCGCAAGGTTGGTGTGTTGAGGCGAAGATGTGTTTATCGAAGTTTGTCCTTGCGGTTTGCATCCGAAGAGAATGAGCGCCAGGGCCAAGCGGCTTAGCATTACAACCGACCTTTCGTGCGCCCGAACTGCCAATTCCAATTTTCCTCAGGAGTCAGTGGTTCGCGCTCGCATCCGCTTCGCAGCGCCGCCACACTTTTCTCTTCGATGCGGCAAACAGGCAATTGTGGGTGGCCGAGATGCTGTGGACCTTGTCCGGGGCCGAAAGCCGCTGCCAAGCATCGCCCCTCTGGCTCCAGATTCTAGAATCGCTGCCACACAGAAGCGTGATTCCCCAAGCGCCCCCATCTACGGCCTGCGCAAGATCGCGGCAACCCTTGGGCAGGGGCGGTAGGGGCGAGGCATTGTGTTCGCGAAGCACAAAAGCTTTTTTGTTGCTGCACAGAACAAGCCCCTCTCGAAATTTGCCTGAAAACGAACGCCAGGACACAGGCCGGCATTGGGGAGGGCTTGCTTGCTTTGCATAGAAGATCAAATCATTCGCAGATTTCCGGACCTTGGGGTCATCAGGCAGCGCCTGCCAATTGCCGCCAGAGGGGCGAAAAACTGCGCGCATGCCCAATGCAAGAACACCGTCTTCACCGGCAATCTGTGCGGCTCCAACGTTCGTTAACAGGTCGGGATCTCGCGCTATTCGAATGGAAGTGTCTCGAAGTTGAAACATAAGGGCGGGGCCGTTTGCATCAATCTGCCAAATGGCTCCATGCCAGCCAACAGCCCAGACCTGCTTTTGTACCTGAGCTACCTCGGCCACGCCCAAGCCAGGGATAAGCGTGGTTCTTAGCTTTCCACTCAAACTATCAACAATCTGGTTTTTGCCTCCCACCACCCAGCGATCTTTGTCGGCAGCCCAAACGACAGCGATCCACGTGTCCTTGCTGGTAACTTCGTGAAGCAGTTCCCAAGCCTCCGTGGGAGGCTCAGCTTGTGCAACGGTTGCGAACAAAACTACGAAGAGGGTTCCGCTTAGCAGCATGCCCGCTCGTGACCCATGACTACACACGTGGATCACTTCCGATGAGCCCAGCCACTCCCAAGGTAAGCCCCAGCGCCACGTTCGCCATGAATTCATAGTCGAGGGTGTCAGGCGTGTCCGTTGGCTCGTGGTAGTGCGGATTTCGCAGGTTCGCGGTGTCTGTAACCATTGCGGCGGGAAACCCGTTATCCCAGAAGGGAACTTGATCGCTCCGCCTTGAGGCCTCTAGCCACTCTCCTTTGCTGCCAACAGGCAGCGCCACACAACGCGCCCCCGACGTTTTAAGGCCGCGCCAAAGTGGTACAAGAGCCTGGCAACCTTTCAAGTTGGCCAGTAGGCCTATGAAATCGCCACGAGAAGGCAGCAATGCGCCCCATTTGCCGGGATATGACTGGCTGTTGTGGAATTTGGCACAGTAGCCCAGCATCTCTAAAGAGAGCATCATCTTGATGTTCTCCTTCTTCGCAACACATTGGGAGGCGTGATGGCGGCTACCTGCAAAGCCAACCTCCTCAAGATCAAAAGCAACAAAACGCAGATGGTGGCGTCGTTGCTGCGGCCCCAGGGCACGAGCCATCTCGATAAGAACTGCCACGGCCGATGCGTTATCGTCGGCACCTGGTGAGTGTGGCACCGAATCATAGTGGGCTCCAACGATAACAATGTCGTTCGCCAAGGGATTCGACGCTGGCAGATCTAGCACGATGTTTTCGTGAAACGACCCCTGGTGACGGAAAGCCTCGACCCGCACAGGGCCGATCTTTTCCAGTTGCTCGATGATCCTCTGTTTAACGGCCGCGTGACCACGCGGGTTAACCCGTGGACACCGCGGCTCAGCGAAAGCCTCAACCAGTGCTCGCAATCGCTCTGGAGCGCCCTTACGTACCGAAGAATGATCGTTATGGTTCATGAAACTCTTCGCCGGCGTACTTCACTCGATTCAGCAGATCAGAGAAGGGGCGCGACGCGTCAGTGGCGCTGATTCTCCGTTACCTTCATTCCAACAAACGTAGCACCAGTGGTCGAATAAGGGCGATCTCACCTTTTCAAGCAACGTTCGCGACGACGGATCCGATAACCATCGGACAAAATGCTGAGCGCAAACCCATGTTCCACCGGGATCCGCCGCCGCAACGCTTTCAGCGTCCTCGCGGGCGTCATGCTCATTCTTGTGGCCTGTAAAAGCCCCCCCGTTGACCGAGACGAAGACGGGCCCGTAGGTGGCCAGGCCGGTGAAGGCAGCAACGTTGAGGGAGGCAGCGGTGGCCGTGGCGAGGCTTCAGCCTTGCGAACCACAGCCGAGCCGGCCTCCAACGAATTGTTTCTCGAGCCTGTCTTGGTCACGTTGAAGGCAAATCGCCCGGCCACGACACACTTCACCATTGATGGGACGGATCCGGACGAGAACTCTCCGACGTTCCGGGAACCCATTGCTTTGGGCGAGACGACGGTGCTCAAGTTTTTTTCGGAAGATGAAGCGGGAGCCCGCGAAGAGATCGTAACCGCAACCTACAAGATCGATCACGTAAGACATTGGCTGCTATCGAACGGAGCACAGTAATGACACATCTAAGACCATCAAGAACCCTTGCCGTCGGGCTTTGCTTGGCCGCAGCGTTGACCACCTTTCTCTTCGTTCAGTCGAAGCCACTGGCGCAGTCGACAGAGGAGGTGTCCTGCCAATCCATGAACTACCAAACCGGGCACGATCCCAAAGGCCTCACATTTGACACGATCAAGGGGGTGGTTATGGAGGTGAGGAACAGCTCAGGAATCTTCAAAACCGTGGTACCCAAGCTACTTGATGGCAAGCCCAATCCCGATCTGGATCGATTGTTCGGCTTGATGATGAAGGGGTTTCCTGGCCAGCGCATTCAGACGGCTTGTTTCAAGGGAACGGCTGTTGCCGGCGCCGAGGTCATACTGACGTCGGTGACCCTTAGCCCCGAACCCGTGGCGAGCCCGAATCAGCCCGCCACGACGCAAAGGGTACAAATTTGTGATGGCACCCGCTGCGCAAGAGTTTCCGATGTCGGGTACCTATGGACGACAAACTGATTGGTTGTTCCGGGCTGCTGTCCTGCCGCCTCTGCTCGCCTTGTTGCTAACGGCCTGTGCCGCGCCCGCGCGGCGCCAGCCCCTGCGCGTCGTGGATTCTCCTATGTCGCTGCCCAAAAGGATGGCTGCGCTGGGTATGTGGGGCCGCACCGGGATCGAGGCGGTGAAAGGCACGAGGGCCTCGAACTTTAATGCTTCTTTCAGGTACGGGCTTACGAACCGTCTTGAGCTGGTCGACGTTCTATCCCTTCGATACACCTTTGCCGACGACGCACCCACCGTTGACGGGACAGCGCCATCAAAAATCTCTGTTGCTGTGCGCGCGGGTTTAACGGGATTTGGCGCCTCCTCGATCGAAGGCGCCGTGTTCTGGCCTGTGCTTCAGCTTCACCTCCGCAAGCGCGTTTCACCAAACACTTATCTGTTCTCCGTCACGAGTGGCCACAGCCGCCATGCGACGGCCATTGCCCGGCACAGCTATTTGTTCTTCCAAAGCGTCGGGTCTATCACGCAGATCAGCGCGCGATGGGCATGGCATTCCTCAATTGGCGCATCTAATGAAGTGATCTGTGGGAGCGAATGCACACGGCAGGCACCATGGGCGAAACTCGGTACGGGGTGGTCCATGCGGCCAGCGCATTGGATCGAATTCGGCCCCTCCTTTCTCCTTGAATATCGCCTCCGAGGACCTGAGCCCATTGTCCGCCCTACCCCCGATCAGCGCGTCTCGCAACGAGCCACGCGCCCAATTTGGATCAGCGGACTCCTCGACCTGACCTTCTTCTGGTGACACGGCAAGCACGGCCGCCTACCGCAGTAATGGCGTTGCGGCAGCGATCGCGTTGTTCCGAATCTAACATTTGTTAAATGCACAAAATTCTCCAAACGCCACCAATGTCCCTATGCTCTGTCGATGCACTTTTGTTTTGGTCTCCTGATTGCCATTGCCTTGGCTAGCTGTGCTGGCTCGCCGAAACGCACGGGCGATGGCGGCGCCAAGCCATCGATGATGCCCAAACACCGCGTGTTCATCACAACGGATCTGAACACCGATGGCGGCGACCCTGACGACCAGCAATCAATGGCGCATGTTCTTCTGTACGCCAACGAGTTAGACATCAAAGGCATTGCGCCCGATGCGTGGGGCCGCGGTGGCGTTGCTGAGATCAACTTCATCCTTTCGCTTTACGATTCCGATCGCCTGGATCCCGCCAACACCTTTTCCTCCCGCGATTTTCCGCCAGCCGACCTACTACGCGCACGAATCGCCCAAAGCCCGGAAGCCGCCGTGGCGGCGCTGATTGCCGAGGCCCGCCGCCCCGATGCGCGACCGCTCTACGTTCTGGCCTGGGGGCTGCTTGGCACCGTTCACGATGCCTTGATGCAAGCGCCAGACATTGCCCCAAAGCTGCGGCTGCTCTCCATTGGCACCTTCAAAAAATACGAAGCTTCTGACGGCAATGAGCCCAACTGGAACAACTTGAACAGCTGGCGAGATCCCATCTTCGCCGCCTTTCCGCAGCTTTGGTGGCTGGAGAGCGATTGGACCTACGCAGGCATGTTCGACGGGCACCCCGAGCTTTCTCCCGAGACGCTCAACACGCAACTTCGTCGCGCAGGACGGCTTGGGCAATACATTCATAGCCGCCACACCCAGTGGGACAAGCGACGCTACTTTCGCGCAGGTGATACGCCTACCGTGCTTTACCTTATTGATCCTGCGCACGATCCCGATGACCCCACGCGCAGCAGCTGGGCGGGCCGATTCGTGCGGCCGTTTCCTGCTGAACGCCCCAACTATTTCATTGGCGTTGCGGGCGAAAGCGAATGGAACTTTGCGGATCCGTCGCAAACCTGGGCCAACAAAGAGGCCGTGTTCGCTGCGCGCAAGCAAACGTTGTCGGAAGGTTACCTTGATATGGGCACCAAGCTGCTGGCCCGGGTGGACGGGCTCTACAAACAGGCCGACGGCCCCAACCGACAGCCAGCGGCCACACCGGATCGCTTCACGCTCGCGGGGGGCGCACAAAGGCGGTTCAACGCCACAGACGGCGTGTTGGTGAACGATGCCGACCCAGATGGCCACGCGTTGTCTGCGTGGCTAGAGACGCCCCCACAACATGGAAAGTTTCAACTCTGCACCACAGGTGGATTTCGCTACACACCTGATGCGCAATTCGTGGGCACAGATCGTTTCACCTATCGCGCCACCGATGGTTTGCTTGCGTCGCAACCGGTTGAGGTGGTGATCACGGTGACGGCGCCCTAAGGCACATCCTGTGAACGGGCGCGCACAAGTCGCAACGTCGTGCTTTACTGCATCCGTGACCGCGGAGACCTCTTGCCCATGCCACAGCGGTGCGCCCTACGCGCAATGCTGCCAGCCCTACCACGAAGGGCTACCTGCGCCCACGGCGTTGGCGCTTATGCGCTCTCGCTACAGCGCCTACGCCAAGCACAACATCGACTACATCATGAACACCACGCATCCCCGAACGCGCGATCCCAGCTCGCGGGAAGGCGCGAAGGCATGGGCGGTGCAATCGCAATGGTTGGGTTTGACGATATTGGACACACACGCGGGTGCCACGGACGACACAGAAGGCGTCGTTGAATTTGTGGCTCGATTTGCCTCAGGCGGGCAAGTCAAAGAGCATCATGAGCGTTCGCTGTTTTGCAAACACGAGGACCGCTGGCACTACCTGCAAGCCGAACCCGCGGACAAAGCTTCACCCATCCGCCAAGCCGCCAAACCCGGCCGCAACACGACCTGTCCGTGCGGCAGCGGCAAAAAGTACAAGCGCTGCCACGGGGCCTGAAGAGATCTCAGGCCCTCTTCCCAATTCACTTCGGCGCTGGGCAGCCGATGGGCTTAACGTCGAAGGCCAAATCGTCAACCCACATTGTGACCTTACGATGGTTCTCCGGTATCCCCATCCATCCAATCCGGGCGGTAAGAGCGTTGGGCACGTACCACACGCCATTGTTTTGCCGCTTGCCCTCGCCACCGCACCCGGCGCCGGAGGTCCGCTCGCTGAAGCTAAACACTTCCTTGCCGTCTAGCTTGTAGCCGTAGGGCTGTGGCGATTTTTCGTCGATCTTGAGCTCCACGCAGGCCCACTTGCCCGTGGGAAAGCCGGGGCCACCATTTTTCATGCAATCTTCCACGCCATCATGGCCGGTGGCCCAATATACGAGGCGCGATCCATTTGTTCCCGCCGTGCGCAGCGAAAGATTGATGGAAACGTTTTTGTCACCGATCTTCGCCGGGCCCACCAATTCGGCAACGCTGCTTCCAATGTCAGTGCCACCATCGATAAACATCATGAAGCGAACGTAAGACACCTTGTCGGAGATTTCCCGCAAGTTGTGCAAGCCTGAAAGTGAAATGTTTGCGGACAAGCCAACGCTTTCCATCCGCACAGACTTGCCACCACTGAAGGCCTTGCTTGCATCAACGGTCACGCTGTTGCCGGGTTTGCTGGACGACGCGCTCAGCGGCATGGCGGGCCTCTGCCCCGCTGTCTCTGATTCGAAATCGTTGCAGTATTTGAGGGTTCCGCATTTGTTAACGGGCGTCCCACCCATTCCACCCGCTGCCACGTTGCCACCTGCACCACCGGCACCACCTGCACCAGCCGTAGCTCCGGCCGCGCCGGCATTACCGCCTTGCCCAGCACCCGCCGCCGAACCGCCGCTGCCACCCGCAGTGGCTCCGCCTTCGCCTGCGGCACCATCCTCGCCGGCCTCGCCCCCGTTTGCACCCTGGCCGCCTTGGTCTCCGCCTTGGCCCCCAGAATCGTCTTCGCCGCCCGCGCCACCGGCCTCTTCGCTGTCGTCGTCGGGTTCAGCTGGACCTGAGCCACGGACAAGGCCTTGGACGACGCACACGCGGCCGCGGCGAGAAACAAAAGTATCCAGTGCGGGGTCATTGCGTGATTAAGCTTGCCATACCGCAGAGTCGGGGATCGTCGCGGCCTGCGGGACCCGCCCTTGCTGAGGGAGCCTTCAGATGCGCGTAGCTGATCTCAAGGCTTTCCTATTCTGCGTTTTCGAACGATGCCATGCTCATGGCGGCCGAATCAGCCTTCGCCGATGACTCCCGAGACCGGGGTGCTGGACGCCCGCTGGCCATTTCGTCACGCGCCGCTTCCAGGTTGCCCAAAATTTGCCGCCAGGACAGCGCTGCGTCAGAGCCCATTTTCTGCAGACAGGCCCAAACCGCGTCTCGATGAAGTTCCTGCGCGAGCTCGATCAGCTGCTCGAAGCCCAGCGTTAGCTGAGCCCGGGTCACCGTCGCTGTTGCGACGACACCATACTGCGATATACGGATTTGAACTGCTTCCGACATGGGGGCAGACTCATGTCGAAGCATAAAGCGTACCAGCGGTTGGCGTTCGCCAATATGGCAGAAACTTGGCTTGCTGTGGGGTGATGGTTACGTTCTGTGCACATGCAGCGTCCCGAAGTAACAAGAACTCCGACGGCGCAGCGCACAACCTGGAGGGGGCCGGCGGCGGCACGCATGCCGCCCCGTAAATGAATTTGCCCGCGTCCCACCCCGTCAATTGGCTCATCGGACCAAACAAAATGACGGTGTCTTCGACTTCCAGCTGGACCGGCTTTACTGCGGCGTTAACGGCGCTTTGTTTTGCCGGCTGCTCAACAACTCAGCCCACGCGGCATGTGCGCCTGGCCTTGCACCCACCTGCGGGCGCTGAGGTTGAAAAAACGCGATCTTATGAAGTGGTGCGATGGATCCTGGGCGACAGTGAAATTGCGCTTTCGCCTCGTGGAGGCTTGGACAACTTACTGGATTTGTGGATCGCCATAGAGAACAAAGGCGACGACGCCATTGCCTTTTCGCCCAGCGAGATCAGATACGCGTATTGCAAACCCAAGCTTGCGGCGCCAACTCCGCCGGCAGAACGTGACACTGTCATTGGGGCCCCCGCCGATTGGCAAACGGCCACAGATGCGGTTTGCACGGCGTTTCAATCGGTTCCCGAAAAACAACAGGTTTTGGCGCACCTCGCGCAACGTGATCGCCAACGTCAAGACGCTGATGACGCAGACGAAGCCGCCGTGGCCTTGGCCATGGTGCTGGTGTTCGTTGTGTTTGTGGTTGTGGTGGCAGCGGCAACTTCATCTTCTTCTAGCTCGGGGTCTTCAAGTTCCTCACGGCGCTCAAACGTCTTTTTGGGCAGCAATTGGTTTGGCTGCCGAAACTCATTCTCGCCGTTTACGCACATGCACTTTCGTGACAGCTCAACGTTTGAGGCCCCTCGCTCAACCTCGGCGCAAGCTTTTTTTGGTGGCAACTTGGACTACGCCCTGCACGAGGCGGTGATTGCGCCCGGTGCGCATCACGCAGGCCACATCTTCATTCCCCCTGATTTGGACGCCACGTTGTTGCGGTTGGAGATCGGCATCAATGGGGACACAACGTCCGTGGAATTCGACTACAAGCCCCAGCCTGCGCGCCGAATCACCATGAGGCCCGCAAGCGAGAGGCAGGGCGGCTCGCGCGGCGGGATATGAATTCGACGCGGCTCGGGTGCCCGCGCTAGAATCACCACGTGACGCCGCCGTCAACACCCCTACCCGCACCGGAATATGGGCTGGTCTTCGACGCCCTCAAAGACCCCGTTATCGCGTCCAACGCGTCCGATTCGATCGTTTATATCAATGCCGCCGCCACGCAGCTACTGGGCTTCACGGCCCTTGAGCTTGTGGGCAAGCCGCTCACCAGCATTATGCCTGAACGATTTCGCCCCGCCCATCAGGCTGGCTTTCGACGCTACATGGAAAGCCACGTGCCACGGATCATGGGACGTGCCATTCGCGTGCCGGCGCTCCATAGAACCGGGAACGAGATAGACATTGAGCTGACGCTATCTGAACTGGTGCCGTCGAGCGGGGAGATGTTTATTATCGCCGTGCTCCGCGATCTTCGCGACCGCGTCGAGCTAGAGCAAACGCTCGCGTCTCAGCGGAAGATTCTCGCCCAGTACGTCGCCGTAGGCGCGCTTAGCGAAGCGGCAACCGCGGAAGACGGCGTGGCCAGGCTGCTTAAGGCCACCGCGGAGGCCTTGAATTGGGACGTGGCAATCTACTGGGCCTTCAATTCGAAAACGCAACGCCTTGAGTTG
>JBBSJE010000215.1:0-10711 GCA_038257535.1 Polyangia bacterium | reverse complement strand
CCCTACCCCCACCTCTCGCCACCCTTGGCGCCACCTTTGCAGCTCGCCACCCCGAGGCCTCAGCCATGCCCCCCAACACACCCCCCACCCACTCGCTCGGCGCCTTCCCAACCTCCGGAGGCACCGTCTTCCGCACCTTCTGTACCACCGCCACCGAATGCAGCGTGCGCCTTTTCGCCACCGATGGCACCCCGCTGTCCACCACCGCCATGACCAACGAAGGCAACGGCTTCTTTCAGCTGACGCTGCCGGAGGTCGGCGCAGGCGCCCTCTACAAATTCGTGCTCGGCGATCGCGAATTTCCTGATCCTTACGCACGTTTTCTGCCTCAAGACGTGCACGGCCCCGCCATGGTTGTGGCCCCGCCTGCCTCGTTGCCCGCCGCCAATGCGGCCATTGTCGCTGCGCGCCCGCCATCCGAGCATGTCATTTACGAGCTGCACATCGGAACCTTCACGCAGGAAGGCACGTATGCCGCCGCCGCCAAGAAGCTGCCGGCTCTTGTTGACCTGGGCGTAACAGCGATTGAATTAATGCCGCTTTCTTCCTTCGCCGGCAACCGCGGGTGGGGTTACGACGGCGTTGCCCATTTCGCTCCACATGCGCCTTATGGAACGCCAGACGAGCTTCGCAGGTTCGTTGGCCAGGCTCACGAGCTGGGCTTGTCCGTGATTCTAGACGTTGTCTACAACCACTTCGGGCCCGCGGGTAACTACCTTTCCAGCTACAGCCCGCAATACTTCACCCACGAAGTGAAGAACGCATGGGGCGACGCCCCCAACTACCAGCACCCGGTCATGCGCCACTTCGTGATCGACAACGCGCTTTACTGGCTAAACGAATTCGGCTTCGACGGTCTTCGCCTGGATGCCGCGCACGCCATCATCGACCCATCGCCACGGCACATCCTGCGCGAACTGGCAGATGAGGTTGCGCATCTTAAGCCACGCCGTCTGCTCATTGCCGAAGACGATCGTAACGATCCCACACTCGTAACAGAGCTGGGCCTCGACGCCATTTGGGCCGACGACTTCCATCACGCAGTCAGGGTCACGCTAACCGGCGAACGCGACGGCTACTACAGCGCATACAAACCCGGCGCCGCCGCCATCGCCGAAACGATCAACAATGGTTGGCTCTACCGCGGGCAAATCTACCCAACGCGAAGCGAGCCTCGCGGCAAGCCTGCCGACGCTTTGCCCGCACATGCCTTCGTTTATTGCATTCAGAACCACGACCAAATCGGCAACCGCGCCATGGGCGATCGGATCACGTCGGTCATTTCCATCGATGCGTACTGCGCCGCCTCCACACTGCTGCTGTTCCTTCCGATGACGCCCATGCTGTTTCAGGGCCAAGAGTGGGCGTCGACGTCGCCGTTTCAATTTTTTACCGATCACGATCCCGAGCTAGGCAAGCTTGTGTCCGCCGGACGCAGAGAAGAATTCAAACACTTCCAAGCCTTTTCTGATCCTGTCGCACGAGAGCAGATTCCGGATCCGCAGGCAGAACAAACGTTCTTGCGATCGAAGCTGCGGTGGGAAGAACACGAACAAGGCGAGCACGCGCGCGTGCTGCGACTTTACAAGCACCTCCTGCAACTTCGCCGCACGGATCCCGTTTTGAAGCACGCGTCGCGCGCTGGCCTTGTGGCTTCCGCGCACGATTCCGTGCTCATCGTGCGCAGGTCGGCAGCGGCTGCTGCTCGTGTGTTGGTTGTCAACTTTGGCAAACAGCCTGTTGCGTGGGCGCAGCTTCCAGAGCTTGAAGGGTTAAGCGTGCTGTTTAGAAGCGACGAACAAGCTGAGCTCGGGGAAAGCTTGCCTCCACATACGGCAGTGATCCTAGAACGCTGAATTCCGTACACGCCCTACTCATGTACGCGGTCTCGTGGGAGGCCCACACGGCCCATTGGCCACACCCATTGCCCCACTTTGCAGGTGAATTGACGGAAAGAACCGTCGTATTCCTCACGATTTTCTCTTACCTTAGAACTAACCCATGAAGAAGTTCCGTTTGGGGTTGTTACAGTTGTGTCTGTTGTCGTCCGTTGTCGCGGCCTGCGCCGGGTCCATGACCGCCGACGGCGATCAATCCGGGGCTGGCGGAGCCGGTGGCCAGGAAAACCCTGACGAGGCCGTCGGGGGCCAAGGCGGTGATCTAGAGGGAGGCCGTGGCGTTGATCAGGCCGCAGGCGCGGCGCCCCAAAGCGGAGGGAGCGACGGCGGAACACCTTCCGACGTGGCGTCCAACGATGCCGCCAAGCCCCCGGCCGGGGCGGTTGCGTCTGATGACTTTGAGAGCATGACCTTAGGTGCGATCACGTCGGCGCGCTCCGGTTGGTACCCAACAGGCAAAATGGGCACCATCTCGATCTCCGATGTGCAGGCGCATTCGGGCACGCAGTCGTTGCGTTTTGAAAGCCGGGGCGATGGCCATCTATGGGCAGGCTTCAAGACGGCTGGCTTGTTTCCAACCCAGGGCTACAACATGTTCGGCCGCGTTTGGGTGTTCGCCGAAAAAGCGGCCGCCGCTACCGGCGGTCACAGGCATGGCTTCTTCCAAATGCGAGGCGAGAGCCCTCGATGGAAGGGTGTCGACGCGGCGTTCACCCTGCGCGCCGATGGGGCCCGTGTTCCCAGCATCAACTACTTTTCCAACCCTCCTTGGATTGATGCCGCTGGCAACGCAGTCAAATCGCCGCCACCCTATCCCGCGGCCAGCTGGTTCTGCATGGAATGGCAATTTGATGAGCCCAAGGGCCAGATCCGATTTTATCGGGATGGTAATGCCTCTCCTTGGGTGGTGATCGATCGCAAGGGGGGCTTCTGCGGATGCAACGCGTCCTTTGATCCCTGGGTCTTCCCTCAACTGGAAGAAGTGCGCCTCGGCATCTACGACCTGGAGCACCAAAAGGGCGCCTTGGCTTTTTTCTTCGACGACTTTGCCCTGGGTGCCGAGCGCCTGGGTTGCGAATGACCGGCTGACCCAGCGCCACGACATCAGCTGGCCATGTCGGCTTTGATCTCAGTCTCAGTCAGATCGACTGAATAGATGCGCACCTCGTCGATCGCAGATTTCATTAAACGGCGTAGTCTATGTAGATGATTCAACGAAGCAGGAGTATCGTCATGAAGAGCACCAGCCGTGAGGTCGTGCGCGTGTTGCAACTGTTGCCGGCGCTGTTGTCCCTGCTCTGGTTGAGCGTTTCGGGGTGCAGCTCGAAGGATAGCGGCGGCCGTGCGTGCCTGGGCGGCGACATTGATGGCGTGGTGCCATGCGCCCCGCAGGCTCAATGCGCTCAGCTGCAGAACGAACCTTCACGCAAGGTGTCGTTCATCCTCGATCTGCAGTCGCCTGAAGCGCCTCTGGCCGAACGTCAGGCCCGCTTCGATTGCGTTCTGCAGTTCTTGCAGGCACGCGGAGCGGTGGCCGATGCCTACCAAGGGGAGGATCGCACGAGCGTGCGTGTGGTCGGCACCCTCGAGCAGCTGCGACCCGCGTTTTCCATGTCCGACGTGCGCGCCATTGAAGTCGGCTGTCACAGCGAGGGCGTCTGCAACGAATGTCAGAACAAGGCCCAGGCCGGCTGCATGAGCGACTCGTTCTGCTGGTCCGTCACTGCACGGAAGTACCAAGAAGCCAACGCCTGCCTAGAAAACTTTCAATTCCTTGGCTGCTTGTCGGTGGGGGTTGGTTGCAACGACGCGGAGACGTGGTCGCGTGGCCCACGCGGCGACTGCTGGTGGCGCAGCGACGGGTGTCTGCCGCAAGGCTGGAAGCAGGACACCACTTGCCAGCCGGCTCAGCAGCCCGATATGACGAGGTTTTGCGCCACCAGCACAGTGTGCACGCCTGGGACCCACCAAACCTGCAACGACAACCCCGCTATCTCGTCACTGCACGGGCAGTGTTTGCCCGATGGCAGCTGTGCGTGTACGCCCCCATTTGCAAAGAACCCCGAGACCGGGCGCTGCTTGTAAGCGGCTTGTTAAGGTGCGCCAGCGTCTACGGCGCCGAACAGCCACACAGCCGCGGTGACTCCCAGTGCGTAGAGATATTTCTGCACGGACCTTGGTTGCATTGCCGATCCACCCTATCACCTGCGCTCCCGCCGCTGTCTATCAGAGCCACGATTCAGTGTGCCACCGATGGGCGGCTGGGCGAAAAGGCTGCCACCGGGCGGTGGTGTTAGACCCGGGCTGGGCGGCGAAGATCCCGCAGGATATGGCGGCTGCGTGGCCCAAGGCGCGGGCGGTGGCGTCATCGCGGGCGCTGGTGGTTGCGTGGCCCAAGGTGCGGGCGGCGCTGTCATCGCGGGCGCTGGTGGTTGCGTGGCCCAAGGTGCGGGTGGCGCTGTCATCGCGGGCGCTGGTGGCTGCGTGGCCCAAGGCGCGGGAGGCGCTGTCATCGCGGGCGCTGGTGGCTGCGTGGCCCAAGGCGCGGGAGGCGCTGTCATCGCGGGCGCCGGTGGTTGCGTGGCCCAAGGTGCAGGAGGCTGTGAACCCCGGGCGGAGGCTTGGAGCAACGCCATCGTTTGCATCTCATCCGTGGAACCACGCTCGTTTTGATCGCGGTTCGCTGTTGGTCGCGGCATGACGCCCACCCAATAGTCGGGGCCTGCAGAAGGCGCTTCCGCAATCTTCTCAGGCTCTGCACGCTCTTGCTGCACGTTGGTGGTTTCCGTGTCCTCCAATGACCCTTCAACAACAACCTGTGTTGGACCACCCTCCATTTCCGGCGCCGCAATCGCTGGCAAATCGACCGTTGTCTTTGCAGCTTCAGCTTTATCGGGTGCAGCTTCACCTGGCTTCTGCGCACGCACGGGATCCAATGCGACAACCTCCTTCGCCGCTTCCACCTTCGCTTGCGGTGTGCTCTGCGCTGACGGGCTTGGCTGCGCGGGCTCGTCAGGGGCCAAGAGCTTCGCAAATTCTTCGGGGGCGGGAAACGCCTGCTCTGGCGGCTCAACTTCCGCGGGGCCAAGGATCTCGATCACGGTCTCCGAAACCGTGGGCTCATCGTCGTCTTTTTGTGGTGTCGGAGGCGCTGGCGCTGTCTGTCGGTTGGCTTGTGACACCTGCTCCACATGCTGCGCAAATGGCACCGCGATGCCATGTCGAAGCAGAGCCAACACGCCGATCACGCCGACCATTGCCAACGCCGCCACCGCCAGCAGCCCCTTGCTTGTTAGGGGTGGCCGGGCCGGGCGGTCGGCTTCACGATCATCGTTGGAACCAACGGAACCTGCCACAGCGGATAAGATTATCAGGCCAACACGCCCTCGGCCCGTCCGTCATGGCCCAATCCGCGGGATCGCGGCGCGTCAGCGTTACCAAGCGTGTGAACCGCTTGGTGCACGCGACCCGTTCGCGACATTTCGATCTCACTTGGGGACCACCCCCATGGAATGTGCCCTCAAACGCACGGTTTTTGGGCGTGGCACAGCCGTTGCTGTAGCAGCGCACATGTCGAAAACTTCTATCTTTTCCTTTCTTACTCTTATGTCATTGGTTTGTTCAGCATCGGTCGCTGTAGCGGCGGAACCGTTGATGGCGAAGCAGCAAGCCCCGATGGACCTGCCTCATCGTTTTGGCCTTGGGTACAAAATAGGCAATGGCCTTGGGTTTGTGGGCCTTGATTTGGTTGCGGCGATAAGTGATCGCATCAGCCTGGGCATCCAAGGCAATTATCTTTCTTCCACCACCTCAGTAAGCGAAACCGCCACAGGTTATGGCGTTGTCCCTTTCGCGCAATTTCGACTTCGTCCTGCAGGATCAACGCCCTATTTGTCGGCAGGCCCGCTTTACGCCACGCTGTCTTTGGATGATGTGCAGGCTTCTGCCTGGGGTGGCGTTGCGAATTTGGGCTGGGAGTGGGTTTGGAGCTCAGGGCTGTCGGTGAACATCGGCGCCGGCGTAGGCTACCTAGGAACGATCAAGGCAACCAGCGGGTTTTCGTCAATTGAACAGCCTGGCGGTGCGGCATTCAACATCGAATCCGCTTTGCGTTACTACTTCTTCTAGAGCTCGCCATCAATCGCCCGTTGACCGCGAGGGTGAGGCGCGGCAAAAACGCAGGGTGAACGCCGTTTGCCAAGCTCGCACCGAGTGCTTTTTCGCTGCGAGCACGCCATTGCCTGGCAGCGTGCCGGCGGACAACGCGCGGGTGATGAATGTGAAAGCTCGCTACGACGGCCTGCAACTTCGCGATTACCTCAGTCAACAGCACCCTCACATTTCGTTGTCATTCTGGCAGCAACGCCTCGAGGCGGGTTTGCTGACGTTGCAAGGCCGCAAGGTGACAGATCTTGCGATGCGGGTGCGGGCGGGGAATCACCTGGTGCATACGGTGTTGGCAGAGGTGGAGCCGAACGTGGCTGTTGACGTGCGGTTTCTCTACGAAGAAGAAACCTTTCTCGTTTTGCACAAGCCAGCGCCGTTGCCCATGCACCCTTGTGGACGCTTTAACCGCAACAGCCTCAGCGCGCTGTTGGCCAACGCGTTTCCCCACGAGCGCCTGTGGCCCGTTCACCGGTTGGACGCGGACACCTGTGGCCTTGTGGTGGTGGCCAAATCGCTGCCGGCGGCGCGCGCGCTGGCGGCGCAGTTCGAGGCGCGTGAGGTGAAGAAGGTCTATTTGGCGCGCGTGCGGGGGCGCCCTGCCTCAGCGCATTTTGATTGCACCTTGCCCCTGCAAGGACAGGGCGGAAAGCGCCAAGCCCAGGCGGGCGAAGGCAGCCGATCCGCCTGCACTTCGTTTTCGGTGCTTGCGACCTTGGGGGAGGAAACCTTGCTGCTGGCGGCGCCAGACTCAGGGCGCACAAACCAGATCCGTGTGCATTTAGCGGCGCTGGGGCTGCCCATCGTGGGCGACGAATCCTATGGTGGCGAAGACGCTTTCACGAGCGGCCGCAGCCAGCTGTGCTTGCATGCCTTTCGGCTTGCGTTCGCGCACCCTGAAACGCAGGCGCTCGTACATTTTGAAGACGCGGTGCCCGCGTGGGCTGCCCCACAGGGGGAGATTGCGACCCTGAAGGCCTAACTGGAAACCCTTCGATCCGAGTCTTAGCCACGTCAATTGGAATAGCGGCTTGGCTCCCCTGTTTTTAGCTTCGACGCTCTGCGAGCCACAGCCTCCACAGGCACTTCCCAGGGCATAGCTTGCGCAAATAGCAGGCCATCAGCCGGCCCTCCTGGGAATTTCAGGCATTGGTGGCGGCAGGTGTTACAGCGACGTTGCACGAATTGCACCGTGGCTTCAAGCGCTTGCTTGCCAAGCAACTGGCGCTCTGCCTCGGGCATGATCTGGTTGGCATTCAGGATGGCCTCGAAATCAATGGGCGTGACACTTTTGGCGTCGTCATTCTTGATGAGGAAGAGTTCGGCCATCTCCAGCGCCGCCGATTCAACGCTGTGAAGCCCTGCGCGCACCGACGAAGGCAACCGGCGATTGCGCATGATGATGGCTGTGGCGATTTGTGCGGCCAGATCCAATTTCGCAATGGTGTTCTTGAACACATCAGTGGCTTCGTCCTGCAGAACTTGCCGAAGGCCTTCGTGGCATTGGTTGTAGCGACGTTCCCATTCGTCACCACGTTCATCAGCGCTCTCCATCGCCCACAACAACGAACGCGAAGCCATGCTACGCAAAAACGCATCATCGCCGCTTTGCAGATCTTCAGCCAAACGAACACACAAAGCTGCGTGTCGCCGCTTGCCAGCCGCGTTGAGCACCAACCCCTGGTGAAACAACATGGCCGAAACGCGTTCACGTTCGCCTGTGGCAACCAACGCCGCGAGAAATCGCTCTGTGGCCAGTTTAAAACGCTCCGTCAATGAGCGCCCGAGCTGCTTTTCAGTCTCGATCGCTTGGGCATCGCCCAAAAAATCCAAGACAGGCGCCATGGTGTCTTCAACAGCCTCGAAGAACCAATAACCAAAAGCCGGGGAGTTCAATAGTTCCAATATGGCCTTCTCGGAGGCACCCTCGCTGGGCGTTGGGTAGCCAACGTCTGCTTTCGCGCTTAGATACGGCCGCAAGTGCGCCACGGCGCTGCTGACATCGGCCGAACGCAACACCCCCGCAGGCGTTCGCGCAAGCGCATCGCCAATGATGTGTACAGCTTCAGCAAACGGAATGGCGCCTGCAAGCTCGGCCTCTTCCACGAATCGGCGCTTTTCCTTCTCGATCTCTGACCAGCCCAAACCGGATCGCACAAAGCCATCGCGCAGGCCGCCGGTTAAATGGATTACAAAACTAATCAGCGAGCCGCCCATTTCTTCGGGTACGAACAAGAAGATCGAGGCGCACGCGTCGCCATCCACACCAAAGACGATTGCGGCCGGCGATCGGGGCTTTCCTGCCTTTAGCGGAACCTTTACGCCGTGGCCCTTGAGCACGTGCAAATGTTTGCGCAGCTCTTTGCGTTCCGCCGGGTTCTTGGTCTGCGTTTCCAAAGCCGCCAGAAACTGTGCTGATTCAGGTTGCCGATCGCTTGCGATCAAGTTGATCAGATCGCGCCTTAGGTCGGGATCCGTTTGCGCCGCCGCGAAGTCACCCCATACCGCGGCCAAAGGCAGCTCGGCCATTTTGGTGGCATGCAGCAGGGGCTCTAACGCCCCCCGCAGGCCAAGTGGCTCAGTGGTGTTTTCGATGATGGAACTCAAGATCGCGCGGGCGTCTACATGGCCTTCGGCCACCAAACGCAACACCCTTTGCGTTTGCAGCAACATGCAGGTTTCAAACTCGAAGCTGTGGGGTTCAAGCTGATCGGCAAAATGTTTCGACAGCGCATCGGCGGCATTCTCCCTATGTGTGGCAGGCAGGTCCGAATCGGAAATCAAACGCACCAGCGCGTAGAACCCATCTTTGCCGCCCAAATACCCCATGGCCAGCGACGCCAAATGCGAAAGCAAAGGATTGGGTTTGTAGGCCAAGGCAGAAAGCGATGCCAAAAGCGTTGCACGTTCATCTCCCGAGTCGCTGTCTTTGGCAACCCAGGGATTCAGTTGCGCATACAGCGCGTCAGGTGGCAGACCGGGGCCATCTGCCACGGCCTCCAGAAGCTCACATAGGCTTTCTACACTGGGCACTTGGTGAATTAAGCAGATCAGCGCCGGGGTGCCAGGTGTTCCCGATGGGTCGCGGCTTGAACGCGTTCTGCAGCCCAACGTTGAACGTAGCCGCAACGCAAAAAGCCCCCGTCTCCAACTGGGAAACGAGGGCTTTCGCTTGCACAGGGCTTAGTAGCGGTAGTGCTCGGGCTTGTAAGGGCCCTCTTGCGGAACGCCGATGTAATCGGCCTGCGCCTTTGACAGCTCGGTCAAGCGAACGCCCAGTTTGCCCAAGTGAAGGCGTGCCACCATTTCATCCAGCTTCTTTGGCAACACATAAACTTCGTTCTTGTACTCGCTGCGCTTTTGCTTGAGTTCCAGCTGCGCCAACACCTGGTTGGTGAACGAGGTGCTCATCACAAAGCTGGGGTGGCCGGTGGCGCAACCCAGGTTCAGCAAACGACCTTCGGCCAGCACCAGCACGCTGTGGCCATCGGCGAACTTCCACTCGTCGTACTGGGGCTTGATCTTGATGCGTTCGACGCCCGACAGCTTGGCCAACCCTGCCATGTCGATCTCGTTGTCGAAGTGGCCAATGTTGCCCACGATGGCTTTGTCTTTCATCTTCGCCATGTGGTCGGCGGTGATGATGTCGCGGTTGCCGGTAGCGGTGATGAAGATGTCGGCCGTTTCCAGCACGTCTTCAAGCCGCAGCACTTGGTAGCCTTCCATCACGGCTTGCAGCGCGCAGATGGGGTCGATCTCGGTGACGATCACGCGGCAGCCTTGCCCACGCAGCGATTGTGCGCAGCCCTTGCCCACGTCGCCGTAGCCAAGCACCACAGCCACCTTGCCGGCCATCATCACGTCCGAGGCGCGGTTGATGCCGTCGATCAGCGAGTGGCGGCAACCGTAAAGGTTGTCGAACTTGCTCTTGGTGACGCTGTCGTTCACGTTGATGGCTGGGAACGGCAGCTTGCCGGCCTTTTGCATTTCGTAAAGCCGATGCACACCCGTGGTGGTTTCTTCGCTCACGCCGCGGCAGAATTCGGCGAACGTGCCCCACTTCTTGGGGTTCTCGGCAAAGGTGGTGCGCAGAAGCTTGAGGATCTCGCCCCATTCTTCGGGCTCATTCTTCGCGTCGAAATCGGGGATCTTGCCGGCGCGTTCAAACTCGGCGCCTTTGATCAGCAACAATGTGGCGTCGCCGCCGTCGTCAACGATTTGCTCCGGGCCACTGCCATCGGGCCATGTGAGCATCTCGTTCGTGCACCACCAATACTCTTCCAGATTTTCGCCTTTCCAAGCGAACACGGGAACGCCTTTGGGACTGGCGATTGTTCCTGTGGGTCCCACCACCACGGCGGCGGCGGCGGAATCTTGGGTGCTGAAAATGTTGCACGAAGCCCAGCGCACGTCGGCGCCAAGCTCGGTGAGGGTTTCGATCAACACGGCGGTTTGCACAGTCATGTGCAACGAACCTGCGATCTTCACGCCCTTGAGAGGCTTTTGCTTGCCGTATTGTTCGCGCAGAGCCATCAAGCCTGGCATTTCTTGTTCGGCCAAACGCAGCTCTTTGCGGCCAAGTTCGGCCAGAGAAATGTCAGCAACTTTGTATGCGGGTCGTCCCATGATCGTCTTCCTTTTTCCTGTTT
>JBBSJE010000214.1:0-10715 GCA_038257535.1 Polyangia bacterium | reverse complement strand
GTGTCTGGGGCTACCGCTACACAGGCAACACACGCACGGTGGACATCCACATTCGGCGTTTGCGGTCGAAACTGGGTCCCGGCGCGGACATGATCGAAACGGTTCGGCATGTGGGCTACAAGATGCGCTCGCCTGCATAAAATCATCGGGCGAACACGTTCGCTGCCGACACCGCTAGCACGTATCGTGTATCTTGGCGGCCTACCCTGACCGGCCATGAATTCCGCAGCATCTTCGCCCAAGGCCCCCTTACGCATTGCTTTCCAAGGCGAGCTCGGCGCGTTTTCTCACGAAGCCGCGCGAGGCGCTTTTGGCGCCAACGTGGTGGTGGAGCCGCGACGCACGTTTGAAGAGATGTTCGACGCCGTCACGGGAGGCCAAGCCGATGCCGCGGTGGTGCCCATCGAGAACACCCTCGCGGGCTCTGTGATCAAGAACTACGACCTGCTGATCGAACACCAACTTGTGATCGTGGCCGAGTTGGTGCTGCGGATTGTTCACAACCTCATTGGCAAACCGTGGGCGCAGCTAAAGGATATTGAACGGGTGGTCTCGCATCCCGTGGCGCTGGCGCAATGTGAGCGCTTTTTCAAGGCGCATCCAGGGCTGCAGGTGGAACAAGGGTACGACACCGCCGGCAGCGTGAAAATGATCATGGAAGCCGGCGATCCTGCGGCCGCCGCCATCGCGGGCGCAACCGCAGCCGAGGTGTACGGCGCAAAGATCCTGGCCGCGGGCATTGAAAGCCACAGCCAAAATTTCACGCGCTTTTTTGTGCTCACGCCGCCCGAGCGCGCGCGTGAATTTCAACTTCAGGGCACCAAGCCGGGACAAAAGACCTCCATCGTTTTGCGCATCGCCAACCGGCCAGGGGGCTTATATGAAGCCTTGTCGGCGTTTGCGAACGCTGGCGTTGATCTAACAAAAATCGAATCGCGCCCCATCGAAGGCCGTCCGTGGGAGTATTCGTTTTACTTGGATTTTGCCGGGGCCGCCGACGATCCTGCGGTGCAGACGGCGCTGGCCACTTTGCCCGCCAATTCTGAATCGGTGCGTTTGCTGGGCTCCTACCCCACGCTCGTTGTTTGAACGTCTGGTACAGTCCGCCCATGTCCACCAGCAACAGCGACGACCCGGGCCAAGCGGCCGCCGCCGCGCCCCACCATTTGAAGGCGCTGCGAGACCAGCTTGATCAGATCGATGGCGACATCGTGCGCTTGATCGCGGCGCGGCTGCAAACCGTCGGGCAAATTATCCAGGCGAAATCAGGACGACAAGACACCATTCGCGATCCCGCGCGCGAACGCGACGTGCTGGCGAAGGTTGAAGGCCGCGCGCGGGCGTTGGGGCTTTCAGGCGCGTTGGTGCGCAAGATTTTTGCGGACATCATTGCACATTCGGTGGCCATCCAAGCCACCACCATCTCAGGCGGCGCTGCGGAGGCCGGGCGCACTTTGGGCGTGGCGCTGCTTGGGGGTACCTACAGCTACGATCACCTGGCCGCCGAGCAATACCTTTCGGGCCGCGGCATGGTGGGGCGCTACGAGACCTGCGGCAGCCTGGACCAAGCCGTTGAGCACCTGAAAAGCCAAGCGGTGGATCTCATTTTGTTGCCGATTGAAAACACCTTCGCGGGCAGCATGAATCCAGTTTACGATCTGCTGCGCGAACACGATCTGCACATCGTGGGCGAAGAGACCTACAAGATCGATCATTGCTTGGCCGGAGCCTCGGATGTGCCCGTGCAGGCGCTGGAACAAATTTACGGGCACCCGCATGTGCTGGAGCAGTGTTCGGCGTTCATCAAATCGTTGCCACAGGCACGGGCGGTGGCCACACGTGATTCGGCCGAAGCGCTTGCCTTGGTTGGCCAAAGCCACAACCCCAGCCACGCGGTGATCGCGGCGCCTGAAGGTGCGGCGGCACACGGGCTTACAATTTTGCGCCACGCCGTAGGCAACCAAGACGAGATCTTGTGTCGCTTTGTGGCCCTGGCCCGCGAGCCGCTGCGCACTGATCCGCGGGTGCCCTGCAAAACCAGTCTCATATTAACCACCCGGCACGAGCAAGGCGCGTTGCTCAAATGCTTGCAGGTGCTTTCAGATTTTGGCGTCAGCCTCACCAAACTTGAATCGCGGCCCCGGCGCAATCGTCCGTGGGAATACATGTTCTTCATCGATTTCGAGGGTCATGTTGAGACGCCACACGTGGCGGCGGCGCTTGATGGCTTGCGCGCGCAGGCGGTGTTTCTGAAGATCTTGGGTTGTTACCCCTCCAAAGCCACCCCAACCGATCCGCAGGCCGCACACCTCAAGCCACTGGCAGAGGGCGCGTCCGCTCAAGGCCTTTCCGCGCAATCCCTTCTTGGTGCCTCAGCGGCCCCACAACGGCTTTCGGATCGCAGCGTTCGCAGCTCTGACACTATCATTCGTGTCGGGGATCTGCTGATTGGTGGCCAAGCATTCACCTTGATGGCCGGCCCGGCGTTTGTTGAATCGCCTCAACAAATCGAAGCCACAGCACGCGCAGCCCACGCCAGCGGCGCCCACATTTTGCGCGGCAACTTGTTTTTAAATCCCGGCGATGGTAGCGGGTTCGCGGGGTTGGGGTTTGCAGGTCTGGACATGTTGGTGTCAGCTGGGCGCGCCTTCAACTTGCCCGTGATGACGGAAGTCACCGCGCCCGAGCAGGTAAAACAGGTGGCCGAAAAGGCGGACCTGTTGATGGTGGGCGCGCGCAACATGCAGAATTTCGGGCTGTTGGCTGAGCTGGCCAAGGTTGACCGGCCCGTGATGTTAAAGCGCGGTCTTTCCAGCACCATCGAGGAATGGCTGACCTCCGCCGAGTACATCATCTCGCACGGCAATGGTCAGGTTATCCTGTGTGAACGCGGCATCCGCACGCTTGATGGCGCCGGACGTAGCACCTTGGATCTTTCGGCTGTGGTCGCGTTGCGCGAGCGCACCCATCTGCCCGTGCTGGTGGATCCAAGCCAAGCCGCCGGCGCGCGCGCACACGTGGTTCCCTTGGCGTTGGCGGCGCGCGCCTGCGGGGCGCAAGGGCTAGTGGTAACCCTGCACCCCGACCCCGAGCAGGCTTTGGTGGGCGGCGAACAAAGCCTTTCGCCCGATGACTTCGCTGGTTTGGTCGCCGCGCTTGGGCGCGTAAGCCCGTGACGGTGTTTGCGCCCCCGCTCGCGATCGATGCCAGTGACGATCCGCGGCTTGCGGACTATCAAGCTCTAAAGGAGCAACGTCTAAAACAAGACACCGGCAAGTTCATCGCTGAAAGTGAAGGCGTGGTGCTGCGCTTGCTGGCCAGCGCGTTGCCCGTTGAATCGGTTTTGGTGACGGAGACAAAATGGCGGGCGCTTCAAAACGCCCAGATGGCGTTGCACCGCGCGCCCGTCAAAGTTTATGTGGTGCCGCAGGTGGTGATGGATAGGGTGGCGGGTTTCCACGTGCACCGAGGCTGTTTGGCTGTGGGTCGTCGCCCGGCGGCGCCCTCTATCCCTGAGCACGCGCAGCTCGTGTTGGCGCTGGAAGATCTGGTTGATGTTGAAAATGTGGGGGGCGTCGTTCGCAACGCGGCCGCGTTCGGCGCCGACGGATTGCTGCTATCGCCGCAGACGGTAGATCCCTACTATCGCAAAGCGATCCGGGTGGCCATGGGCAACACGTTCGCTTTGCCTATCGTGCGCGCCTGCGCATGGCCGCATGATTTGTTGGAGCTTCGCGCCAAGTTGGGCGCACAGCTGGTGGGCACGGTGGTGCAGGCACAGGGCGCGCTGCCTCTGCATGCATTTTCGCCGCAAGGCCCAACGATCTTGCTTCTGGGCGCCGAAGGCCCTGGGCTTTCGCTAACGGCCCGCATCGCTTGCGACCAGCTCATCACCATTCCTATGCATGCGGCCGATTCGCTCAACGTGGCGACGGCAGCGGCTGTGGCGTTGTATCATCTGTCAACCCTGCGTTCGCCACCGCCGTCACCAACATGACTGCCGACGATCTGTTGCATACGTTAAAAGAATTGGCGTCAGAGCGCTTTGATTGGTACCGCTATGACGAAGCGTTGCCGTGTGCGCGCGATGAGATGGTGGCAACCGCTGTGCGAACGTACATGGATGCCGACGACGCGCAGCGAGTGCAGTGGGCGGAGGCGGTGGACGTGTACAACGGCTACGCATTGGTTTCGTTCGCTGAGCGTGCGGCCGCCTGGGCTCTTGCCGGCGCTGACGCCTCCCGTTTGACCCCGGGCCTCGTGGCGGTTGGCTGGCAATGGCAAGGCTGCGAAGATCCTTGTGACGGCATTGCTGTGCTGGCCGCGCTTTACGACGCCGCAGGGCGTTTGGGCGCCGATGCCAACGCTTTGTTTGCGCGCGCGGCGGCCTACACGCCGGGGGCGCACAGAGCCGCATTTGCCGAATTCCTGACCCGCCCTGACCTTCACAACATTGCGCAGGTGATGGGCTACACGTTGGGCCCCTCGGCCAACGGATTGCGCTACTTACGCAGCTGGTAGCCGCAGCCGATCGCGCAAAATCCTCACCTGCCAAGCCGGAGTTGCGGGTATATGATTGAGTTATGTCAACCCCACTTGCCATCGTGCTGGCCGTCGGCGGCACGGGTTTTGTTTTGTATGTTGGCCGGCGGGTGCGCGAGGTGATCATCCAGCGCCGCAACCTACGGCATTACGAAAAGGACGAGCCCCTCGAAGGCGGCGTGGACAAATGGGACTAATGTTCGTGGTCGTCTGAGGGATCCTCGGGCGCACACATAAAGGGTGTAGAGCTGCCGCTTGCATCGGTGGCGCCCGGCGTGGCGGTGCCCATTCCTTTGCTCACCAAGTACGCCACATAGTAGTCGGCTTCGCGGCGCTCTTCCAAGTCGCCGGCCTCCACAGCTTGTTCGCAAAGCAGGCGCAGTTGACCCACCTGTCGCGAAGGGGACAAGGAAAAGGCTTGCATGATGGCGTTGCCCAAACCGGGAGGAAGTGGCGGCACCTGCGCGTCCAGCGCGCGAATCTCCAGTATCCGGCGCATCATCTCTTCAACGTTTAGGGCCGCTTGCTGCTTGCGTCCAGGACGGCGGGAGGTGACGTCGGCCAGCGACAACTGCACCAGACGTTCAAGCCGCGGCCCCATTTCTTTGTCAAAGCGGCGAACGGCGGCATCGGTCCAGCTAGGGCTGTACGCGTTCGCCCGCAGGTGGTTGTAGATCAAAAACCGAATGTCCTGCCGCGTGCCGCGATCAAAATCGAAGCGGCGCGACACCTTGTCGAACATGCGGGCGCCGACCTCGGCATGACGGTGAAACGTGACTTTGCCATTGGGAAGCATCACCCGCGTGGGCACTTTGCCAATGTCGTGCAGCAACGCCGACCAGCGCACGATGGGATCGTCGCTGCTTTGAAACACCACTTGCTTCGTGTGTTCCCAAACGTCTTTGTGGCGGCGCCCCGCTTCCTGCGAAAAGTTCACCGTGGCCGACAACTCAGGTAGCACAATGTCCAGCACGCCCGTTCGGTACAACCACTGCAAGCCTGCGCCCGGGTTGCCAGTCATCAACATCGATTCCAGCGCCGCCCGCACCTTTGCGGGCGCCAAGCGCGCGATCCCGGGTGCCACCACGCGCGCAGCCTCGGCCACCTCGTCAGGCAGCTGCGTGTCAGATTCGCTCAGGTGACAAGCCACCCGCAGCAGATCCTCAGGCTCCGGGCCGAAAGGCAACGTGGGGGGTGAGGACGCATTTGTCATAGGGCATGCCCGCCCAAAAGCGGGCACCGGGCATAGCACAGGCAATACCCGCTCGCACGGAACCAATCCGCGCGGCTAGGAATGAATCATCAGCTTGTCTTGCTCAAGCTTGCGCTGCAAATGCTCCGTGAAGCTTGACAACTGACGCACGCGGCCCGCCAACGAGGTTTCGGTAACCGGATAATCGGTGATGAAGTCGCTGGTGTGATCGTAAAGCTTCTTGGCCAGATCCTCGTCTTGCACATACTGCGCGGCGTGCTTTTTTGCGTACAAGCCCTTGCGCAGCACCGGCCAACGGCCATCAAGCCAATTGATAATCTCATCACCGAAGGCGGCTCTGTAGCTTGCCAGCTCTTGATCGAGCTTTGCAAAGGCCTCAGGCCAATGGTCAACAAAGTCGCGCGACGCCTCGCTGTCGTCTTGGCGGATCTTGTCAAAGGCGAGCCGCACCAGCACCACGTCTTCGGCGTGGCGAAGATAGGCCTCCACGTGCCCATCCTTCGGGTTGAATATGTGAATCAGCACCGCGGCGGCCGTTTCCCGAGCGGCGACGGGCAGGTCAGGGTCAACCACCGCTTCCACAAGACCCTTCATATCGAAGGGCAGGGAGACCAGCGCCTCGGTGAATGACTCTACGAATGCGCGCTCCGATTCTTTGTCCATGAGTTTCATAGTTTTACCAACCTGCGACCGTTCCTTACAAGCTAAGACGTTACAAAGACGACCACCATAAGCCCTCAGTGCCAGATCCCATACAAAACCGGCAGCTTTGCAGTACCCTGGAGCCGATGACTCGGTCTTTGTACCAGGCGCAAGCGGAACTTGACGAGCAGGTGGCCAGCGGCCGGTGGCCTGAGGCCCTCGCCCTTTGCAACGATATCCTTGCAGCGGTGCCCACCGCGCTGGCGCCGCGGTTTGTCCTGGCCGACATCTACGCCAAGGCGGGCCACCATGACCATGCCCTGCATCTTTACGGCCTATTGGCCGATCGTTGCGGCCAAGCCGGGTTGCCTTTGTTGGCCCTGGTGGCGCTCAAGGCGCTCGAGGCCTTAGGCGCACCCGATCCCGGCCGCGTGGGCGCGTGGGTGCAGCGGTACGCCGCCAACTCACCCGACTTAGACAAGACCGCGCCACGCCCTAGCCCTCCCGACCCTCAGCTTCCCGTTCCCCTGCAGCCGCCTTTGGATTCGGTGGACGAAGCCGCGCAATCCGCGTTCGCGCGCGCTTGCCTTGCCGAGCACCTCCCCGAGCCGGGTGTGTATGTGGCGCCTTTGCCTTTGCTCTCCGACATGATGCCCGAGGCCTTGTTGTCAGTTTACAGCGCCATCAAGGTCCAAACGTTCAGGGTTTCCCAGCTGCTTATGCAGCAGGGGCATCCCGGCGACAGCCTTTATCTCATCGCCCTTGGCGAGGTTGTCGTCTTCACGACTGACGCCCAGGGACAAAATGCTGAAATTGCGCGCGTGGCGGAAGGCACCTTGTTGGGGGAGATGGCCCTTGTTTCCGCTGAACCCCGCTCAGCCTCGGTGGTGGCGGCCGGCCCGGTGGTGGCGGCGGTTCTTGAAAGCCAGGCCCTGGCCGCGCTGGGCCGCAGCGAAGTCACCCTCATGGCGGTGTTGGACCGGTTTGCCCGCGAGCGTGTGCTGAAAAATCTGCTGTCCACTTCGCCTTTGTTTCAGCCATTTTCCCCCGAGCAACGGGCGCAGTTGTTGGCGCGCTTTCAGGGTGTGCAGTACGAGCCGGGGGCGGTCATCTTGCCGGAGGGCCTGCCAGGCCCTGGCTTGTTTATCGTTTTGATGGGCACGGTTGAGGTGTCGTCGCAGACCGGCGGCACGCATGTGCCGCTGGCGCGTTTGCACAGCAGCGATGTGTTCGGTGAAATGTCCCTCTTGGGTGGGGGGCCAACTTCCGCCACCGTAGTCGCGGTAACCCCCGCCACAACGCTATTTCTTCAGAAAGACGATTTCCTCGCACTGGTTGAGGGCATTCCGGGGCTTTTGGCTCACTTCGCCACCTTGGCCAACCAACGGGCGGCCGCGCAATCGGTGGTACTAGGTCGCTCAGGCGACTTGCAGGGGCCCGATTTGTTGCTGTGAAATCGGTCGCTTGACGGTCGGCTTTCATGGAGCCAGCGCGCCAAGACTGCTAGATTTTGCTCATCATGAAAACGCTCCGCTGGGCATCTGTGGTCTTGGCCGTGCTGGTAATTTTGGCACTGCCCTTGGAGGCGCTCGCCCGCAGGTCTGGCGGCAGTTTCAGCGGCCGGGGCGGGTTTCGTTCCCCCTCGACAGCGCCCGGACGCAGCCCCGCCACCAGCTACGACCGTGGCTATCGCGGCGGCGGCGGAACCAACTTCTTCTTCTTTCCTGGTTTCGGCTGGGGCATGGGCGGCGGCGGCGGCGGCGGATTTGGTAGCTTGCTGATGCTCGGAATGTTGGGCTTTGCTGGCTTTTACTTGTACCGCGCCATGAAAAACGCGTCTGGAGCAGGGGCGGCGAGGCACGCGTATGGTTACGGCGACCAACACGACCAAGACTTTCGCCCTGACAGGGCTTACCTTTACAAGCTGCAATTGGGCTTGGGCAGATCTGCGCGCAGCTTGCAGCAAAAGCTGACCAAGTTCGCCGAGGAAGGGGACACCCAAAGCGAAACTGGCCTGTCGCAGCTGTTGTCGCAAACAGCTTTGGAATTGGCGCGGCAAAAGCACTCAATTCGCTACGTGCTGCTGTCCTCCGACGGGCCTTTGCCCTTGGCTCAAGGCGAAACCAAGATGAACAGCATTGCGCTCACCGAACGGTCGCGGTTCGAGGTGGAACGCGTGCGGGGCGCAGATGGACGCGTTCGCAAAGCCGAGGACAAGCTCGCCCAGAGCGAAGACGTGCTGGAATACATTGTGGTCACCGTCATCGTGGCCACCCGTCAGCCCTTGGGTAGCTGGAAGACGGTCACGGAGCATCAGCAACTGGACGACGTTCTGGGCGCCCTGGGTGGGGTGTCGGCCGGGGAAATTTTGGGCATGGAAGTGATTTGGACGCCAGCTGATCCGGACGACGCGCTGACAGAAAATGATTTGCTCACCACCTATCCTGACCTTCGCGGCATCTGATCAGGTATCGTTGGGCCCTGCCTGGCCCTCCCCGCCTCGCCCACCGATGCGGCGGCTAGGCAAACGTACATCCCGCGCTTCCAAGGTCTTCAAAACACTGGGCTTTCAAAAGCAGTTGGCTTGACCTGGGCAGGCGCCCGCGGCTAAAGTCGGCGGGACCACCCGAGTGGCGTTGCAATAAGGGTTCGATGCACAAACTTATCATCGAGGACGACGAAGGCAAAACCGTCGTTGTCCCGCTCATCCGAGACGAAATTACGGTTGGTCGGCAAGAAGGCAACACGGTTCGCCTGACCGAGCAAAACATCTCGCGGCGTCATGCTCGATTTGTCCGCGAAAACGGGGCGCTGCTCGTTGAGGACTTAAAAAGCCACAACGGCATCAAGCTCAACGGCCAGCCTTTGCGCGAGAAAGCCGAGTTGAAGGACGGCGATCAGATCCTGATTGGCGACTACAAACTTGGCTTCAAGGTCGACGAGGCCGCGGGACGCACCATGGCCTATGGCGCTGCGGCAAACCGTCCTCGCGTCAGGAGCGAAGCGCCGGAAGCGCCTGCCGCCACGGCGCCGCTGCCGGTTGCCTCGCCCGTTCCGCCACCAGAGGACATGATCGAAGGAGCTCCAACGATCCCCGTGCGGACCTTGGCCGATCGCGGGCTTGACGGAAACCTTCACACGGAGCCTCCGGGCCGGTTTGTGGTGATGTCAACCCAGTTGGCTGGCGCCGAATTCTTGCTTGATCGGGCCTCGCTGGTGATCGGTCGCACCGCCGAGAATGACATCGTCTTAAATCACAAATCAATCTCTCGGCACCACGCCAAGGTGATTCGCGATGGCGAGCGGTATGTGGTGGTTGATCTGGAAAGCGCCAACGGTGTGCGGGTAAACGGCACCCAGTTAGAGCGTATGGTGCTTGAAAGCGGCGACGTGATCGAATTGGGACACGTGCGCCTGAAGTACCTGGCGGGCAACGACGCCCTGGGCGCCGCCGGGATCGCGGGCTTGCGAGGATCCAAGAAGCCTTTGTTTGTGGGCGCGGCCGTGGCGGGCGTTGTGGCGTTGGTGGCCATTTTTGCGTTCTCCAGAGGAGACAAAACTTCGGAGCCGGCGGACCCCGCGCCAGTGGCGGCGCAAACGCCTGAGCCTGCTCCCATCCCTGCGCCCACGCCCGTCCCTGATCCCGCGCCCGCGCCCGCTGTGCCTGAAACGCCGACCCCACCGCCGGCCCCCGAGCCGGATTCCGCCACGCTGCAAAGTGCGCAGCAGATGTTCGCTCAAGGGCATTGGGATCAGGCCCTGGCGGCCATTGCGGCGTTGCCCAGCACGCTTCAAACAAGCGCAGAGGCCAGCACCCTGAAACGCCAAATTGCCGCAGAACGCGTTGCCGAGGCGGCGCTCATCAAACTGCAGGTCGAGGCGGAAGCCGGCCGCTTGGAGTCAGCGCGGCGCCAGGCTTTGGGGGTGCCGGCCGACAGTCGATTTGCGCCGCAAGCGACGGAGATGTTGGACAAAGCACAAGCCAGTTTTGTGGCCACGCGCATGAACGTGGCGGAAGGTCATAGAGCCGCTGGCCGCTGCACCGACGCGCGCAAAGAAGCCGAACGGGTGCTCAAAGCCGTACCTGAAGAGCCCAGCGCTGTGGCCCTGATTGCCGCTTGCCAAAAGCCGACCGAGGTGGCCACGGCGCCTGTCACAAAACGCCCCGCGCGAACGCCTGCGGCGGTGGCCCCCGTTGCCACCAGGCCCAAGATTGAGCCGAAAGCAGACCCCAAAGATGAAGAGCCCGCGCCCACAGGCGATCCCGATGAATTTATCAAGCAAGCTCAGGAGGCTTGGATGCACGGCCAGTATGCCG
>JBBSJE010000213.1:0-10784 GCA_038257535.1 Polyangia bacterium | reverse complement strand
AGGTGTGCGGGTTCCGACACATTGAGGCGAATTGCGGCCGGTCACGCGGCGTTTTTCACGCCAAACTCGCGCCAACACTGGGGTTTTGGCAAGCTATCGAGCGTGTTCGACTCGCACTGCCACCTGGACGACCCCGTGTTCGACCCTGATCGGACCCAGGTCCTGGCCCGTGCCGCGGCTGCCGGGGTGGCCCACATTATGTTGGCCGGGGTAAGGCCCACCCTGTTTGGCCGGCTGTGGGAAACCGCTGCCGCCCCACTTGCCCCCCGCGTCTACGTGTCCTTGGGCATCCACCCTCAGGTGGTTCCTGACTTGACGGCTGACGAGCGGGCGTTGCTGCCCCACCTGGCAACGGCCCTGGCCAGCACCCGCCCCGCGGCGATCGGCGAATGCGGTTTGGACAAGAACATTCCCCAGCGCGACGATCAAGAAGTCTGGTTTCGCGCCCAGATCCGCGCGGCACGGGAACTTGGTCTGCCGTTAATTCTGCATGTGTACGGCGCCCATGAGCAGGCCTTGCGCGTGCTCAAAGAAGAACAAGCCAAAGACGTGGGGGGCGTGGCCCACAGCTTCAGCGGCAGCGCGCAACTTGTGCCCCGTTACATCGAGATGGGTTTCGGCATTTCGTTCGCCGGCCCCGTGAGCTGGCGGGGCGCCCGCAAGCCTGTGCTGGCGGCGCAGGCCGTGCCCGACGAGTGGCTACTGGCCGAAACAGATGCGCCCGACCAAGCGCCCCAAAGCCAGCGTGGCCGACGCAATGAGCCCGCGCAGGTTGTGGAAGTGATCGCGGCTTTGGCGGCGGCGCGGGAGCAAGAGGCTGTCCACGTGGCGCGAATCACAACAGCAAACGCTCGGCGGCTGTTTCGGGTGTGAAGCAGCCGCGGCGACCTTTGAGGAATTTAATATGCGATGTTAAATTTCTCAACGCTCGCGCAGGCACCGTGCTGGTTTGCGCAGCCACACGCGCGGTTCTATCCACGGCGCTTGTGCCGGCATCGCCGCGCTACCGTGGCAAGTCTTCTTGTCGCAATACGGTTAAATTTTGCGCCCGGCGGAGATTGGCGCTTGACGCCCAAGCGTTACTCTTTTAATACCCTACCGAACGGTAGGTAAGTCTGTGATTCGGGTACTTCTTCTAACGCTCGTTGTTATCGCGCCCCTCCCCGCCCTTGCCGAGGAGGTGGCTTACGTTGATCAGGTGTGGCAGGTCCTTGCGCCCGTGCCTGGTGGTGCCACGGCCGATGCCGTCGCCGCCCGCGCCCGCCAAACCGCCCCCTCTGTCGAGGTGGCAACCGCCGAGGTCGACACCACCGTGGCGCGCAACCGGCAAACCTTGTCGCGCTATGTGCCGCGCCTGATCACCCAAGCGTCTTACCTGCGCAAGAACGGTGTGACCTACGACTTTAGCGCCGGCGGTGCCAGCGTAGGGGCCGCAAACGCAGGCGGACTACAGGTAGGCGGTTGCCCAGGCGGCGCGGGCACCAACTGCGTGCTCGACTCTGCTGGCCTACCCGTGCAAGCGGTGATCGCACCCCCGTTTGTGATTCCGCAGAACAACTACGCCGTTCAGGTTGATCTGAGCGTGCCGTTTTCCGACTACGCGCTCGCGCTCTGGCCAGCCAAAAAAGCCGCCAACGCAGACGAAAACGCGGCCCGGCTGCGCAGGCAAGCCGAAATTGACACTGTGGACGTGAACGCCCGGATCGCGTTTTACGATTGGCTTCGTTCGCAGGCGCAGATGGCTGTGGCCGGGCGATCGCTCGCCAGCGCCGAAGCCCGTTTGGCCGACGCACAAATGGGCACGCGCGCGGGCACCATGACCTCGGCCGATGCGCTGGGCGTGGAAAGTTTGGTGGCCGCCTCGCGCACCGCGCTTGCGCAAGCGGAAAGCTATTCACGCTTGGCTGTGCAGAGACTGATGATTACGACCCAGTGGCAGGGGCCGCTCAATGTGGGCGAAGATCTTTCGCAGCCGCCGCCCGACGTGGCCACCTTAGGAAATGTGGAAAGCCTGATTTCGCAAGGGCAAGAAAACCGGCCCGAAATACGCGCCTTGCATTCCGCCACTTCGGCGTCGGAATACGCCGAAGACGGCTTGCTCGCTAGCATGCTGCCGCGTCTTGATGGGGTCGCCAATGTGACCCACGCCAATCCCAACCCCGTGTTCTTCCCCCCCAGCCAGGTGTGGAACACAAGTTGGTTTTTCGGCCTGACTTTGCGCTGGCAATTGGATGCTTTCATCGCCGCGCGCTCCCAGAGCAAAGAGTTAAGCGCCAACACCCGTCTGTTGCGCGCGCAACACACTTCCATTTTGCGCGCCATCGAGCTTGAAGTGCGCGCCGCTTGGGAAGACTGGCAGCGGGCCTCAGATTCAGCACGACTTTCCACGCTTGAGATCCAATCCACCGAAGCCATGTACGCGCAGCGACTGGCGTTGTTTCGCGGCGGGGAAGCCACCAGCACCGACATTCAAGACGCCGAAGTGCAACGTCACAACGCCACCATGCGCTTGGTCAGCGCGCGCATCGACCAACGCATCGCTTTCGCGCGCCTCAGGCGGGCGGCCGGCTTGTCGCAGGAGCCCACGAAGTGAATGCCCCGGTCAAAAACGATCTGCGGGAGTCCATCGTCAACGAAACCACGCGCTTGTTTGCCACGCGCGGCTTTGCGGGAACGAGCATGCGCGATGTGGCCGCCGCCTGCGCCTGCACCAAGCCAGCGCTCTACTACCACTACGAGAACAAAGAAAGCTTGTTTCGCGCGGTGGTTGAGCATCACATCCACAACATTGGGCAGCTGATTCAGCAAACAGTGGAAGGCACAGGCAACGTCCGCGATCGGCTTCACCAAGGCATCAACAACATGATCGACTACTGCATCAACCAGCCGCTTGTGATGAAGCTGATCCAGCGGATAGAGGTGTCACCCGAGGACACCGCACCCGAGGTCGATGCATGTGCCTCCCGCGAGATGCACCTTTTGATGCTTTCAAAGCTGATCGAGGAAGGCATCGTCACGGGTGAACTGCGGGCCGACCTTCAGCCCCTGGACGGCGCGCTTCTCATTGCGGGCACCATTCACATGCAGTTTCAGCGCTCCGTCGCCTCCGGGGATTGGGATCGCTTACGCATTCACCGCACTTTAGACCTGGTCATCGACGGAATCGGAACATGAGCGAAAATTCACGGACGCAAAACGCCACGAACCATTTCATCCCATCGCCACGCGGAATGCGGGCGGCATTTGGACTGATGCTGCTGGCGAGTGCTGCTTGTGGGCAGTCGACCGGCGCCCCTGCAGGTGCCCCCGCAGGATCCACACCAAAGCGCGCGCCCGGCGCAGGCGCCACGCGTGTCGAGGTGGCCACTTTCGAGGGCGCCACAGGCGCCGACCAGTTGCTTCGCCCCGGCGAAGTGGTGGGTGCACGGGATGCCCGCTTGGCAGCTCCGTTGGGCGGGTTCGTCGAGCAAGTGATGGTAAAATCGGGCGCCACTGTAAAGCAAAACCAGGTCATCGCGCGCATCGATTCCAGCACCCATGCCGCGCAATTGGGGATCGCCAAGGTTGAGTTGGAAGACGCCAAGCGCGAGTTGGCCCGTATAGAGTCTATGGGGCAAGCCATCGCGCCAGCGCGCCTTGATGCCGCCCGAACACGGCTGTCACGCGCCGAAGCCCAGCAGCGTTTGGCCTCAACCCAGCTTGACCGCGCCACCATCCGGGCGCCGTTTGCAGGCGTCATCGTTGACCTAAAACTTGAACGCGGCGAAGTTGCGGCGCCCGGGCAACCCATTGGAACGTTGCTGCAGCTGGATCCCATCCACGTTTCCGTATCCGTCGGTGGCAGAGACGTGGGCACCTTGAAGGTAAACGACGTGGCTCAGGTTTTGAGCGTGAGCAACGCCGCACCGCTTGAAGGCCGCATTGTGCGAATCGAACCCGCGGCCAACCTGCAAACGCGAACCTTCATCGTAGAAGTTGCCGTGGCGAACAAAGATAGACGGCTCCTACCGGGCATGATCGCCCAAGTTGAGTTTCAGCGCAGCGACCTGCAAGATTCGGTATTGCTGCCACAGGATCTTTTGGTGACACGCCGAGGCGGCAACGGCGTGTTTGTGGTGGATGCCGAGGCCGTCGCACGCTGGCGCCCCGTGACCCTGGGCAAGATTGTGGGCGACCAAGTGGCCATTGAAGACGGCATCAGCCAAGGCGACCGATTGGTGACCGTGGGGCATCGTAGCCTATCGGACGGCGATCCCGTGATCATCGGACGTGAAGGCACTTGTTGCCGCGACGGGCGCATTGTGCACGACCAAAAGACAGCGGAGGTCAAGACCACGGCGGGAAGGACCAAACTATGATCGCCGCTATGGTGAAGCGTTCCGCCACCGTTTTGCTGGTGGCGTTCTTTACGCTGATTGCCGGTATAGCGGCCTATAAGTCGATGCCGCGTGAGGCCGCACCCGACGTAGACGTGCCCTTCGTGATGGTTAGCACCCCCTATGCCGGCGTGAGCCCCGAAGACATTGAGGCGCTTATCACCAAACCGCTGGAAACCCAGCTCGCGGGCATAAAGAAGCTCAAGAAGCTTTCGTCTGTTTCGGCCGAGGGCGTCAGCTTGGTTTACCTGGAATTCGAGACCGACATTGTGATCGAAGACGCCCTACAGCGCGTCCGCGATCGTGTGAACCGGGCCCGCCCCGATCTGCCTGAAGATGTGTCTGAAACCGAAGTGAACGAAATTTCGTTCGCCGACCTGCCCATTTTGATCGTGACCATTGCGGGCCAGGCCGATGAGGTAGAGCTCAAGCGGCTTGGCAAGGCCTTGGCCGATAAAGTTGAACGCGTCTCTGGCGTGCTGAGCGCCAAACTCACGGGCGGGCGCGGGCGGCAGATCCGTGTTCAGGTGGATCCCCTGCGGCTGGAGCATTTTAAGCTGTCGCTTGACGACGTCATGGGTGCCGTACGCGACGAAAACGTCAACATCCCCGGAGGCAACCTGGCCGTGGGTGACGCCCGCTTCTTGCTGCGCATCCCGGGTGAATTCTCCATAGCGTCGGAAATTGAATCCATCGCCATCAAGCGACGGGGCGATCGCTCAATTTTGGTGCGGGATGTGGGCCACGTGGTTGATGGCTTCGAGGATCGCGAGACTTACGCGCGCATGAACGGCCAGCCCGCCGTTTCCTTGGCCGTGGCCAAGCGCAGTGGCGCCAACATCGAAGAGTTGGCCAGGGCGGTCAAAACTTTGGTTTACGAAGAAGCGCGCAGCTGGCCCAAAGGCGTCTCGTATCAGGTTCTTGGCGACCAAAGCAAGATGGTGGCCGATATGGTGTCCGACCTGGAAAACGGGATCATCACGGCCCTGATCTTGGTGATGGCGGTGTTGATGTTCTTCATGGGCGTGCGCAACAGCTTGTTCGTGGCGCTTGCCATCCCGCTGTCATTCTTTTTGGGCATTTTGACGCTGTACCTGTTCGACATCACCTTGAACATGGTGGTTTTGTTCTCGCTCATTTTGGTACTGGGCATGTTGGTGGACAACGCCATCGTCATCGTGGAAAACATCTATCGCCACGCCGAAGAGGGCAAGTCGCTGTTTGACGCCGCCGTCGAGGGAACCCGTGAAGTGGCTTTGGCCGTAGCGGCGTCAACCGCCACCACCGTGGCCGCGTTCTTGCCGCTCGTCTTCTGGACCGGCCTCATGGGTGAGTTTATGGGCTATATGCCCAAAACCGTGGTTGTCGTGCTCATCGCCTCGTTGGTGGTGGCCCTGTCCGTTTTGCCCGTGCTCACCGCAACCCTCCTGAGGGTAAAACGCGGCGCCACGGCGAACACCAGCCACAACGCCACGGGGCGCGGCTTGCGGGTTTATCAAACGGTTCTCAGCGCAACCATTCGCCACCGTTACAAGGCGTTCTTCACAGGTTTTGCGATCCTGGTCGCGTCCTTCGTGGCTTACGGTGCGCTCAATCATGGAACGGAATTTTTCCCCGAAGCCGAGCCCAACCGCGCCATCATCGCGGTCACCGCCCCTGACGGCACCGATCTCGAAGCCACGGATTCGATCGCGCGCCAAATCGAAGGCATTTTGGCGGAAGAGGAGAACGTGGATGTCTTCGTCGCGGAAGTTGGTGTCTCCGGCGACGCGAACGACCCCATGTCGGGCTCCTCTTCCGCGCCCAACTCGGCACGCATCACGGTCGATTTCCTCCCCGACCAGTCGAGCGCCCGGGACAACGACAAGCAACGGGTAGAAAAGACCACCCTCACCATTGAGCGCCTTCGCGAAAAGATCAGCAGCATCGCCGGCGCCGAGATCAAAATCGACAAAGAGAATATGGGGCCACCCGTGGGCGCGCCCGTTTCGGTGGAAGTGAGCGGCGACGACTTCCACGCCGTGGGGGCCTACGCGGCCACTGTCAAGAAGTCGCTTTCCCAGATTGATGGCGTTGCCAAACTGACGGACAACTATCGCGTGGGCCGCCCAGAACTTCGGCTTTTGATTGATCGGGAAGCGGCAAAACGCGTGGGAGCGAGCACACGTGCGGTGGCAGGTGCTCTGCGCACAGCGCTTGCGGGTGGCAAGGCCAGCGAGTTGCGAGGCGTTGATGAAGATGTGGACATCACCGTTGAGGCCGACCCCCGCTTCAAAGAGGATCTCCAGGCGCTGCTGTCCATGCGAATTCCCGGCCGCAGCGACACCAGCCCTGACACCTTCGCGGTTCCCTTGTCAGCCATCGCGCGCTACGAAATTGCCGGCGGCAGCGGCGCCATCACACGCATCGACCAAAAACGCGTGGTCACCATTTCTGGCGACGTGAAGGAAGGCGTCAACGCCAACGCGATACAGGGAAAGGTGGTGCAATGGATAGAGCAAGCGAAACCGCCCGCCGAATTTGATCTGCGCCTGGGCGGCGCCAATGACGAGCAGAAGAACGCCCAGGAATTTCTGGGACGCGCCTTCCTGATTGCCATCTTCTTGATCGCGATCGTGCTTGTGGCGCAATTCAATCGCTTCGATCTGCCTATGATCATCCTTGCGTCGGTGATTCTGTCGTTGGTTGGGGTGTTGTGGGGTTTGATCATCACGGGCACCCCTTTCGGCGTTATCATGACGGGCATAGGTGTAATTTCGTTGGCAGGCGTGGTCGTAAACAACGCCATTGTGCTCTTAGATTATGTGGAACAGCTCCGCGAACGGGGCTTGCCTATGTTTGAGGCACTCATCCAGGCGAGCACAGCGCGTCTGCGGCCAGTTTTGCTGACCGCCCTCACCACGATCTTGGGCCTTGTGCCCATGGCTTTGGGCATTTCCATCGATTTTGCGCGTTTCCGCATTACGGCTGGATCACAATCGACGCAGATGTGGACGGGCATGGCGGTGGCCGTGGTGTTTGGCTTGGCCTTTGCCACCGTGCTTACGCTGCTGATGGTGCCCACGATGTATTCCATCGCCGAAGACGCACGCCTTCGGCTCGGGCGTTTATTTCGCCGGCGTCCCGTGATGGAAAGCACACAGTCGTCGGAGGCTTAAGCTTCCAACGCTTCAGCGAGATGCAACGGCTTGCGCGTGGGGGCCGCGTCCCACGCGTGCCAGCCGCGCAGGGTTGGCCAGGTACTCATCGTAGCTCATGTGCATGTCGTAGTGGCGTTCACCCGCCAGCTCAAGCACCCGCTGCGCCAGCGATTCCACGAACTGGACGTCGTGACACGAAAACACCATGGTGCTCTCGCATTTCAGCAAGCCGTTGTTTAGCGCCGTGATCGATTCCAAATCCAAGTGGTTGGTTGGCTGATCCAACAACAGCGTGTTGGGATCCTGCAACATCAGGCGGGAAAACATGCAGCGCACCCTTTCGCCTCCCGACAGCACGTTGACCTGCTTGTGAACATCGTCGCCTGAGAACAGCATGCGGCCCAAGAACGAGCGAATGAACGTTTCATCCTGTGTGTCGGGTGCGTATTGCCGTAGCCACTCGAGCACGGTTTTGCCACCCGCAAAGTAGGCGTTGCTGTCTTTGGGAAAGTATCCAGAGTGCACCGAGCGACCCCATTGCACCGTGCCCGCGTCGGGCTGCATGTCGCCGGCCAGCACCGCCAGCAACGCCGTAACAGCGCGATCCGATCCGACCAAGGCCACACGCTCGCCCCGCCCCAATGTAAAACTAAGGTTCTTGAACAACACCTCATCGCCCACAGTTTTGCTGATCCCCGTGGCAGTGAGCACCTCTTTGCCCAAAACGCGCTCGGTTTTGAATTGTATGAAAGGGTATTTGCGCGAGGAAGGACGAATGTCGTCCAAGGTGATCTTGTCCAGAAGGTTGCGACGGGACGAGGCCTGCCGTGACTTTGAGGCGTTGGCGCTGAAGCGCTGAATGAAGGTTTTGAGGTCCTTGATCTGGTCTTCCTTCTTTTTGTTCGCGGACGAACGCTGCGACAAAGCCATCTGGCTGGTTTCGTACCAGAAGGTGTAGTTGCCCGTATAAAGCGTCACTTTTCCAAAGTCGATGTCGGCGATGTGTGTGCACACCTTGTCGAGAAAATGCCGGTCGTGGGAGACCACAACCACCGTGTTTTTGAAGTTCAGCAGGAACTCCTCCAGCCACAAAATTGAGTCTACGTCCAAGTGGTTCGTGGGCTCATCCAGCAACAAAATGTCGGGGTTGCCGAAGAGCGCCTGTGCCATCAGCACGCGCACCTTCTCGCTATCCACCAGGTCTTTCACCGGCAGGGCATGCTTGTCCGCCGCGATGCCCAGCTCGCTCAGCAACTTGGCGGCCTCGGTCTCCGCGTCCCAGCCATTCAGGTCGGCAAAGGCCGCTTCCAACTCCCCCGCCCGCGTGCCATCTGCCTCGCTGAAATCGGGCTTCGCGTAAAGCGCGTCCTTTTCCTGCATGATGGCATAAAGCCGTTTGTGCCCCATGATGACCGTCGTCAAGGCGGGCACCTCATTGAAGGCAAAATGATCCTGCGACAGCATGCTGAGACGCTTGTCGGGCGGGATGTTCACGCTGCCTGACGTCGGATCAATCAAGCCGGCCAAACACTTTAGAAAGGTGGACTTCCCCGCCCCGTTGGCCCCGATGAGTCCGTAACAGTTGCCCGGCGTGAACTTAGCGTCCACCTCTTCAAACAAAGTTTGGCTGCCAAAAGACACCGAAAGCCGCTGGGTTGAGATCATAATCGGACGCGGGTTTACGCTACGTGCGCCCCAGGTTCAAGCCAAAGGCCCTTAAACCGCTTGAGCGTGATTTAGCGATAGCCCCCCGGATCTACCCTGATAAACTGAGCCGCCATGAGCGTCACCCAAACGCGCCCGTTTACCGCCGAACCGCCCGCCCCCGGTGCCTTGCGCCTGTCTACACAACGACGCTTTGATCGCACGGCGCGCTTGATTGGTGACGCAGGCCTTGCCCGCCTGGCTGCCTCCACCGTGACCATCTTTGGCGTCGGGGGGGTGGGCTCGTTCGCCGCCGAGGGGTTGGCCCGCGCCGGCGTGGGAAGGTTGATCTTGGTCGACTTCGACAGAGTCTGCGTCACCAATGTGAATCGGCAAGTGCACGCCCTCAAGGGAACGTTAGGCAAACCCAAAGTGGCCGTGATGGCCGAGCGACTGGCGCTTATCAACCCGGAACTGCGCATCGAAGCCCGGGCCGAGTTTTATAACGAACGCAACGCGGCCCGCCTGCTCGCGCCTGAGCCTGACGTCATCATCGACGCCATCGACAACGTCACGGCGAAGCTGCATCTGCTGGCCACCGCTGTGAAAGAGCGGCTGCGCATCGTGAGCGCCATGGGTGCGGCGGCCCGAATGGATCCCACGCGGGTGAAAACCGCCGATCTCATGGAAACGCGGGGCTGCCACCTGGCGCGCGCGGTTCGCCAACTGCTCAAGAAGAAGTATGGGCTTGGCGTTGACGGCACACCCTTGGGAATCACCGCCGTGTTTTCAGACGAGCCCCCCATCGCGCCGCACGCCTTGGCCTACGACAACGGGGGGTTTGAGTGCGTATGCCCGGGCGGCGAAAACGGACTGCACGATTGTGAATCTCGTTCCATCATTCACGGCAGTTCACCATTCGTGCCGTCCGTATTCGGAATGACCGCCGCAGCGGTGGCGGTGAAGCTGCTCACGCAATAGCGGCCCCCGGCTAGGGCCGTGACGAAGCCATTTTTGCGGGCGGCTCACCAGCCCGCAGCCACGTCCCGAGCCATTCAATCCGGGTCGCGTCGTTTGCTTTGGGAAACGCCTCCAACAACAAAGTCGCGGCCGCTGTGCGGGCGCCGCCCGCCAACAAGGCGGCAAACGCTTGCGCCGAAAGCTTGCGATCGGCTGACAGCCGCCCAGCCGTTTGCTTCACGTCATCTATTGGCAAGGCGTGGGCGGCAAAGATCTTCATTCCAGGCTCCATTTCCGTCGCCAAGCTGGCTGCTGCGGCGCGGGCAAATTTGTCGGAACGGGCCGCCAAAGCCAAGGCGGCTGCCCGGCGAATGCGCCCTTCATCCTTGCGGGTGAACTTGCGCAACATTTCAGCGGAAGCCTCGGTGTTCATCTGGCCGAGCTCTTCGCAGAGCGCCTCGTAGATCTGAGGGTCTTTTTCTTTGTACACAAGGTAGAGCTGCTCGAGCCCTTTGTCGCCTGACGACCGCACCACCGCCGCATTGGCTGCCGCGCGAATGGCCATCGAGTTGTCTTTGAGCAACGGCGTGAAAGCAAATAGAGCTTTGCGGCCGGTGTCGCTTTGACCCCATGATCGCATGGCCGCCACCCTTACGTGCAGGTT
>JBBSJE010000212.1:0-10787 GCA_038257535.1 Polyangia bacterium | reverse complement strand
CGCGTTGCCATCGATCACATTGGCTACATCCCACGCAGGCCCCAAGGTGGAGCTGGCTTCGGCCTTGGTGGGCAAAACCAACTCTTCATGCTGTTCGGGCGCGCGCACCGAGAGGCTTTGCGGCGCCGAGGGTGCGGTGACGTCCGGCGTGGTTGTTTGCGGCACGTTGGAGATGCTGCTCCAAGCGCCCACGTCATCTTTGGTCTTCAAGGCGAAGTGGTAGGTCTGCTTTTCCTGGAGGCCGTGCACCTCTGCGCTTTGTGGCGTTCCTGCCAGCGCGGGGGCGGGCACCTGCGCCACGGGTTGCGCCAGATCAAAGTTTTGCGCGGTGATGGGGCTTGGGCTGTAACGAAGATCGTAGTGCGAGGCTTGGCCTTCGTGGCCATCATCGCCGGGCGCCGTCCATGAAAGCATTGCGGCGCCGGGCTTGGCCACCGCCTGCAGATTCAAAACCGCCGCCGGGGGCACCGCGCGCGTGCTGGCCTGGGCGCTGTTTGAAGGTGGCGCCAACAAACCTTCATCGTCAACCGCGCGAGCAGCAAAGTGGTAAACCGTTTCGCCCTTTAGATTGTTGATGGTGACAAGCTCTTGCGTGCCCGCCTGTGCCGGCGTAATCGCCGTGGCCACCAAGGTTCCGCTGCCGAAGTTGGTGGCGTCGAGCGGCGTCAGGGCGTGCCGCACTTCATAGGCGCTGGCGCGGCCTTGGTCGCCATCATCGCCTGGTGCGGTAAACGTGAGCACCACGCTGCCCGCACCACCGCCGGTGCTGGCCACCAAATTCACAATGCGGTCGGGGGGGATTTCGTCCACGGTTGCGGCCATCAGCGCGTTCGAGATCGGCGACACATTGCCGTGGGCGTCGATGGTTTTGATGGCGAAATAGTATGTGCGGGTGGAGGCAAGTCCGCTCACCACTGCATCTTGCGCGCTGCCCGCCACCTGAGGCGCTGCGGTGGGTACGTTTTGCGCCAGCGCAAAATTGCTGGCCGTGATCGGCGCGTCGCTGATGCGTAGGTCGTAAGCGCTGGCGGTGCCCACCGCGCCGTTGTTGCCAGGTGCCGTCCAGCTGAGCGTTAAGCTGTTGTTGCTGCGTTTGGTTGTATGCAAGTTGCTGATGGCGGCTGGGGCCACATCGGGCGTGTGCGCAAAGGCCGCGTTCGACAGCGCGCCCCAGTTTCCCGCGTTGTCACGCGCACGCAAGGAAAAATACAACGGCGTTTCATCCGGCAAACCAGACACAGCAAAAGTTTGCCGGGTGTTGCCTTCGGCTGGCGTGGGCGAGGGCACCAGTGTGCCGGCGGCAAAGTTGGTGCTGTTTAAGGCCTGTTGCGCGTAGCGAAGCTCATAAGCTTGCGCTTTGCCCGCCATGCCATCGTCGCCAGGGGCGGTCCAAGTTAAGCTCACGCTGCCGCGGGTGGTGCCGGTGGTGCCCTGAAGATCGGAGACACCGTGGGGCGCCCATTCGTCGGGTGTGCTGGCTTGTGCCACATTCGACATTGCCGACGTGTTTTGGCGGGCGTCAACGGCCTTCAAAGCAACGTAGTACTTGGTGTCGGGTTGCAACCCCGCCAATTTGAAGCTTTGCGTGCTGCCTCCGCTCAGCGGCGCGGGTGCACCTTGCGCCACCTTCGCCTGGGCAAAGTTTTGCGCTGTGATGGCGGTGGTGGCGTAGCGAATGTCATAGGCGGTGGCGCTGCCGCTGTGTCCATTGTCGCCCGGCGCGGTCCATTGCAAAAGCAGATGCGCGTCTTCGGTTCCGCGGGCGCTCAGCACCTGCAGATCGGCCACCACCGCGGGTGCCTCTTCGCGCGTGCGCACGCTTGCCACATTGGACAATGCCGCAACGTTGCCAGCCGCATCGATGGCCCGCAAAGCCACATAGTAGGAAGCTTCAGCGCCCAGCCCCACAACGTCGATGCTTTCACGGCTGCCACTGGCGCGCGGCGCGGGCGCCGGCACCGCAGTGGCTTGCAAAAAGTTGAACGCGGTGATGGGGGTTGGCGAAACCCGCACGTCATAGCGTGCGGCCATGCCAACGGGGCCGTTGTCGCCGGGAGCTGTGAAGCTGAGGCGAATGGCACCAGATAGATCGAGGATGGGGGTTGCCACCAGATCGCTGACGGCGCTGGGAGGCACGTTGTCCAACGTTCGCGCCTCGGCGTTGTTCGACACCGCGCTTATCACGTCGGCCGCGTTGCGCGTGCGTACGGCGAAGAAGTAATGGGTCAAGCCCGACAAACCCGAAACCGTAAACGCTTGCGCCGATCCCGGCACCTCGGGGCTAGGTACGTTGGCCACAGCCGTAGCGCTGTTCCAATTGCTGGCGGTGATGCGCTGGCTGCTGTGGCGCACTTCGTAAGCGCTAGCTTGCCCTTCGCTGCCTTCGGCGCCCGGGGCCGTCCAAGCGAGGGTTACGCTGCTGGCTGACAACGCGGTGACCTTCAGATCGCTGATGGCCCCGGGGGGCAAAGCCGCGGTGGTGGCACAAGGGCTGTTCGAGGCTTGCGAGCTTAGGCCCACGTCGTCGCGGGCCTTGAGCGCATAGCAGTAGGTGGTTTTGGGTTGCAGGTTGCCCACCGTGAAGCGTTCGAGGCTGCCGGCCAAACGGGGCACCGGCAGCCCTGGCACGGTCGCGGCTTGATCGAAGGAGGTTTGGGTGATGGGCAGCCCGTCCTGCCGCAACTCATAAGCGTGCGCCTGCCCCACGTGCGCATCATCGCCAGGCGCAGTCCAGCTCAATTGCAGCTGATCGGCGCTGTTGCTTGCGCTCTGCAACTCAATCTCCGCCACCGATGTGTAGTGGCTGCCGGCCCAAGATTGCGTCTGCAATATCTCAAGCCGCGCTTGCCCTGCCTGTACGGTGCCCAGAGGCCATTCTTCCCAATCGCCTGACGTGGAAAAGTCAGCAACTTCAACCAACGTTTGCCAGTCTTGCGTGTCGTCTTTTCGTACCTGGAAGCGAAAGTGCCGCGGAAACAGATCTTCGTAGCCAGGCGCTGCCAGCAAACGCAACGTGCTGATGGCGGCGTTTTCGGGCAATTGCCACGTTACGGATTCAGGGGTTGCGCTGTCGCGAGCGGCTGAAATCCAAACGCTTGTGGGATCGCCATCGAACACATGGCTTGCCGGCGTTTGTTCGGTGTAAGCGCTGCTGCTGATTACGGAGGATGCTGGGACCGCGGCGCTTTGGCTGCTGACCACTTGTAAGGTTAGATCGCTCACGGTGCCCGGCGCAATGCCATCAAGCGTTTGTGCCACCGCAATGTTCGAGGGCAGCGAACGCAGACCTTTGTCATCACCCACCTTCAAAACAAAGTAATAGCGGCTGTTGGAATTGAGCTCCGTTACCTGCACCTGCTCTCGCGAACCTGGGGGCAAAGGCGCGGGCAAGGGCACATTTGTTGCGGCATCCCACGTTTCGGCGGTGATGGGCGCTTCGGCGTAACGCAAGTCGTACCCCGTGGCTTGCCCCAGCACGCCATCATCACCCGTTGCGGTGAATTGCAAACGCACGCTGTGGCGCTCGGTGCTTGTGACCACAAGATCGGCCACCGCCGCCGGGGGAATGCCGGGCATTTCGATGATGGCTTCATTTGAAAGCCCACTGACGTTGCCCGCATTGTCCACCGCGCGTAGGCGGTAGTGGTGCAAGCTTTCACGTTGCAAAGCGGGCAGACGCATCAGTTCCACGCTGCCGCCGGGGGCGGGCAAGGCGGTTGCGATCGCCGCGGCCTGCGCGAAATTGGCTTCCGTTATCGGTTGCTCGCTAACGCGTAGCTCATACTGGGCGGCGGTGCCAACGAAGCCATCGTCGCCGGGGGCCACCCACGTCAGATCCACTTCGCTTTCGGGGGTTAAGGCGTAAACTTCCATCTCGCCGATCCACACATAAACCTGATCTTGTTCATTGCTCACCACGCCGCGTTCGCTCACGTGCAGGCGCAAATAGCGGGTGGTGGTGGGGGGAAGCGCCCACTCGTTCCATTCGCCGTGTTGGGCCTTGTGATTCACCACCCGCACCAGGTTGTGCCAGTTGTGTTTGTCGGCGCTGGCTTGCAGCTCGAAAGCGGCTGGGTAGTAACCCAAGTTGCCACCTGCATTGCCCGGGTTCATACGAAACCGGGTTACCGACGCGACGCCACCCAGATCAAGCACCACCCACGCCGGTTTGTTGCGCAGGCCCGCGGCCGAGATCCAGGCGGTGTCCACGTTGCCATCAAGCAAACGGCTGCCCGCAAACGAAGCAGACAGCGTGTCTGAAACAGATTCAACCACCGCAACGACTTTCTGCTGAGCCTGCGAAGCGTACAGACTCAGATCGTTCACCACGGCCGGCGGCACCACGTCGGGCTCGAATTCAAGCCGGGCGGAAACAACGTTTGAAATGGGGCCGGGCGTGCCCGCGGCGTCGAACGCGCGCACAGCGAAGTAATACAATACGCCTTCTTCAAGGTTATTTACCGTGAAGGTTTCAAGCGCGCCTGCGGGCTGCGGGGAGGGAAGGCCCGGGATCGCTTCGGCCGCGCCGAAATTGCCCGCGTTGAGGGGCGCACGTGACATGCGAAAATCATAAGCGGCGGCTTGCCCCACATCGAAATCGGCACCGGGGCTTGTCCAGGTAAAAGTAAACGCACCGGGCTCTGCGTGGGTTTGCCGCAGGTCGGTGATGGCGCCCGGCGGAATCGCCAACGGCTGCACCGTGGCCACATTCGATAGCAACGACACGTTGCCCGCTTCATCAACCGCCGTGAGCGCAAAGTACAAAACCCGACCGCCCACCATGCCCTTGGCCGTGACCACCTCTGTGGTGCCTGCCACCGCGGGGGCGGGCGTAGGCACCGTTTGCGCCTGCGCAAAATTCTGGGGTGTGAGCGGCTGATCGGAAACCCGCAAATCATAGGCCGCGGCCAGTCCTTGCCCAGGATCGTCACCGGGCGCGGTAAACCGCAGTTCAACGCCATCAGGCAACACAGAGGCCTCGCGCACCACCACTTCGGCCAAGCCGGCGTATCCGTAGCCCGAATCGTGTACATGCGCTCGCAGCACGCGCACCCGCACGGCCTGCGCGTAAACTTTGGGGAAGAGAATGTGTTGCCACTGCGCCGCCTGCAGGCTGGCGCCGCGTTGCCCGCCCGCGGTGTTCCAGGTTTTTCCGTCGACGGAAACTTCAATGTCGTAGTCCACAGGGAAAAATTCCGGATAAGCGCTGGGGGCAAGCAGCTCCACGCGATCGATGAACGCAGGCTGATCCAAGTTGATCAACAAATGCTCCTCTTGCGAGACGAAGCGCCCCGGGGTTAGCCAAGCGGTCTCGGGGTTGCCATCGCCTGCGTGCGCCGCAGCCCAATACCCTGAGTACTCGCCGCTGGCCGAGCCCACCTGCAAGTTTACGCTTTGTCCGGGCAGGGCCGCGGCCCTCAGATCGATCACCTGGGGTGGCGCCGTGGCATCGGCCACCACCGCGCTCACTTCAAGTGAGGCGGCGCTCTTGTTGCCATTGCGATCCATCGCCCGCACCACAAAGAAATAACTTTGCCCTAGCGTCAGGTTGGTTAAGCGCAGGTTGTTCTGATCGGCGGCCACGTCAGCGCTGTGGCTGTAGCTGCCGCTGCTGGTGCCCCACTGCACGCGGTAGCCACCCAGATCTTCGATGGCAACAGGCGCCCACTGCAGGGTGATGTCATTCTGTACACCCGGTACCGCTTGCACGTCGGTAGGGGCGGGTGGCGGCTCCCCATCGGCCAACACCGCCTTGAGCGCGTTGAGACGCCCTCCGGTTGAGATCTTGCCTGCCAACGCGGGCACGGGGTCAACGGTGTCGAGCAAACGTTGGCGCAGCTCGAGCGTTGACAAAGACGGCCGCAGCGACAACAGCAACGCGGCAACGCCAGCCACATGCGGCGCGGCCATCGATGTGCCTTGATACGAGGCGTACTGCCCATTCGGGGTGGTGCTTAAAATGCCCACGCCCGGAGCGGCCAGATGCACGCGCGTGGGCCCGAAGTTGGAAAACGAGGCGAGGGCGTCGTTGCCACCGGTGGCCGCCACCGAAATGACATTCGGCTCGGCGTAGTTGGCGGGATACATGGGGTAGCTGTCGTTGTTGTTTCCGTAGTTGTTGCCAGCGGCCGCAACAAACAATCCATTCGCTTGGTTCAACTGTGCGATGGCGGTTTGCATGTAGCTCACGTAACAGCCCGGGCCCAAGCAACCCCAGCTGGCGTTAAGCACGCGCGCTTTGATCTTTGCGGCATAAAGAATGCTTTGTGCGCCATTCCACGAGCTGCCGCCCGTTGGCCCCAAAAACCGCAGCGGCACAAGCTTCACCTTCCAATTCGCGCCCACCACGCCCACGCCATTGTCACCCACCGCGCCCACTGTGCCGGCCACGTGCGTGCCGTGACCGCTTTCGTCCATGGGGTTGTTGTCGTTGCCCACCCAATCCCAGCCGCGCACGTCATCAATGTAACCGTTGTTGTCGTCGTCGATCCCATTGCTTGGGATCTCACCGGGGTTGGTCCAGATGTTGGCGGCCAGATCGGGATGGTTGTAATCGATGCCGGTGTCGCTTACCGCCACCACAACCTCGGCCGAACCGGTGTCGCGCGCCCAGGCTTGATCAATTTGAATCCTGGTCATGCCCCACAACTCGGGCCAGCGCGGATCGTTCGGCTTTATCGGCGTGGCAAAAGGCTGCATGATGTAGTTGCGCTCAGCGGATTCCACCAAGCCCTGTGCCACAAGTGTGTTGATGGCGTCGTCGGCGGTGAGGTTGGGCGATAGCAGCACGCGCTTGTAGGGCCAGTCGGCGGGCATGGCCTTGTCGTCATCCAACGAGGCGCCCATCGTTTGCAGCAAAGAGGCGAAGTCGGAAGCCGGCACATCCGCTTTCACCTTCACAATGACTTCGTGGGCGAGATAGGCCACGCCGTCAGAGCCCTGAAGCGTGATCTGTGAAGGCGCTGCGCGGTGGGTGGGACCGGTGCTAGCAGGCTCGCTGCCGCAGGCGGTCAGCAGCATGGACAGGACAAGGCTCCACAGAAGCCCTCCACGCGCGCAGCGCCCGAGTTGGTTCACGTGTGGAATAATCGGAGATGTGGATTACAAACTTTAGGATGATAAAAGGAGCTTAGGGTTGCCCGGCGAAGCGGGAGGCGGGAACCCTTGCGGGGTTGATTCAGGTGCTAGCGGCTTTTTTCGATCCGTTGCCGTCTTCCTGGTCGGGGGAAGAGTAGGGTGCCTGCACAGAAGCTGTTGCTGGACACGCACGCGTTGCTTTGGTGCGCAACCGGCGATAAAGGCTCTGAGCAAGAAGGTTCGCCGCCTTATTGAGGATGACACGTTTGGCGTGTTCTTAAGCGCGGCGACGGCGTGGGTGATCGCCACCAAGGTGAGGCTGGGGAAGCTCGTCTGGGGCGGGGCGGATTCGGTCGAAGCGTATTGCGCGGGCCAACGTTTCGAGCTGTTGCCTGTCAGTTTCGCCCACGCCGAGCGCGCAGGTTCCTGTCCCAGGCGCATGGTAATCCCTTTGACCGCATGCTCGCGGCGCAAAGCGCAGTTGATCGGCTTGCCGTCGCAACTAGGCGAGTACTTATACGGGATTGCGCTGCTTCGCCGTGTCGCTGCAGTTGATTACAAGCTACAATTAAAGCTGTGGCTGCCGTAAACATAAACCTGCCCGAGAGCGTACTCGTAGGCTCTGGTCAATCCGCCGAAGCATTTGAGGCGGAGGCAAAACTCATACTCGTGACCAAACTTTTCGAGCTAGGGCGAATTTCCTCTGCAATGGCGGCCGAAGCGTGTGGGATTGGGAGATTGCAGTTTTTGATGGCGGCAGGTCGCCTCGGTGCTTCAGTTGTCCAACTCGATGAACAGGAGCTGAAAGGCGAAATAGGTGGCTGATGAAGCTCTGGTTGTCGCTGACAGCGGGCCGCTGATTGCACTTGCGGTGGTTGGCAAACTCGACCTTCTACAGACCTGTATTCGAGGGTAATTGTGCCAGCGGCGGTTTGGAAAGAGGTGATGATCGATTCGTCACTACCTGGCGCCTCAGAGATCCTTGCAGCAACGTGGCTTGAACATGCCACAGCGCAGTTGTGGCCCGACGTACTGCTGAAGGCCGAGTTAGGTCCAGGAGAATCCGAAGCGATACTTCTGGCGGTTGAGCTTGGTGGTTCGATGGTTCTTCTTGACGAACGGAAGGCTAGGAGGATTGCCCGCGTTGTGTATCACCTGCCTGTTCGCGGAACGATTGGAACCCTCGCTGCGGCGAAGAGGGCAGGGCTTGTGAAAGCGGTAAGGCCGCTATTAGAGGAACTATCCGCAAGGGGATACTTCATCGCGAAAGCCCTCATTGATCAGGCTTGCGCGGAACTCAGTGAGTGATCCCCAACCCATGCAGTTTTGAGGATGAATTCCCCCAAACAAAAAAAGCCCCCGGAGCCAGCGTCACCGCTTTGCCCGAAGGCCTTCTTCACATCCTGACAGTCGGTGTCTTCCCGTGGCGATGTCCTCTCGTAGCTAGCCCTGCGGTCTGCGGGTGCCAACCCGTGCTTCGCGAAGTTCTGGCGGGCCGCGCAAAACCAAAACCAACTCGCCCACAAACTTTGCCGTATTGGCCCTTGATCTTGGACGCTGTCGTCGCTAGTTTCATCGGCTCGAAGGCGCACGGTCTGCGCCCAAGCCCCGGTTGGCTTTCCCAGCAAGCCTCGGTGGGGACAAAGGTGGGGAACCTCCGGACCGGTTTTTAGAGACCTTCGTCGCTGTTCGTCATTGCTGCTGGGAGGCAACGTCGTGCGGCCTGATCGAGGACTCTAATGCCAAAGAACAAGGACCTTAAGAACGTTGTCCGCCAGCGCATGGCGAAGACGGGTGAAAGCTACAGCATTGCGCGTATGCGCATGGCCAAACCGGTGTCGATCGGGACTGCGCGTTCGTTCGATGAAGAGGGGCTTGGCCTTATTTTCCAGTTGCGAATTTCTCTTGAGGACGTTGCTCCAGCGATTTGGCGCCATCTACACGTTCCCGCCGACCTTACTCTTGCCGACGTTTCCCTTGTGTTCATCGAGGCCATGGGATGGACCAATAGCCATCTGCACGAGACCATCGCCAATGGTCTTCGCTATGCCAAGCCTGAGTCTGAGTCTGAGCGGGGCGCCATCGGTTTGCCGGATACCATCGATGAGGCCACAGTAACGCTTCGGCAACTTGTGGAATCCGGAGCCACGAAGTTCAGGTTTGTCTACGATTCAGGTGATTATTGGGCGCACAACGTTGAAGTCGAAAGCACCAGTGTCGAGCCGGTTCCTGGCGTTAGCTATCCGTCATGCATCGCGGGACAACGTGCGTGCCCTCCGGAAGACTGTGGTGGGACAGCCGGATATATGGGCCTTGTTGAAGCCTTGGCCGATCCTAAACACGAAGACCATCGCAGCATTCGCGCATGGGTCGGAAGGTCCTACAATCCTGAGGACTTTGGCGTGGCGCTCGTGAATGTTGCACTCGAAAAGCAAGGGAAAAAGCGCGCAATGCGGAAACCGCAGTCCGCCGTGCGCGCCTGAAGCTGCGAAAAGCTATTGTGGTCAGATCCTTGCCTTTCGAGGCCAAGCGATGCCTGTGGGTTCGTTTTCGCTGACCTTCTTCGCATTCTGGGCGAGTACGTTGGCTACTACCACACCGCGGCCACGCATTTGTTGTTGGCCAAGGATGCCCCTGTGCCCCGGCCTGTGATTGCCAATGACAACGGCGACGTGGCCGGCTTGCCCATGGTCGGTGGCTTGCACGACAAGTACGTTCGGCATCAAATGCGTGCGCACGTTCAGGAATCTGGACAGTGCAAGCGCGGAGCACTCACCCAGTCTAGATCCGGCCCAGCAGCCGGCTGAGGAAAGCGCGTAGGCCGGAGCGGCCGTTGTCTGGCGGCTCTTGAACCTCTGCCGTGGCTGCGACTGCGCGACGAAGCTCTACCAGTAACCCCGGTTCGTTGCCGAGCTCGTGCACCAGCCCCGTGTCGAGCGCCCCCCAGGTGTCGGATTTGCCGTCGCGGTCCAAATAGGCTTCGACGAACGGGGTCTGTCGTAGTTTTCCGAGATCCTGATAGCAGTCGCCGGGTGGCGGGTTCTGCGAATAGACGGTCACCTTGAAGGAAAGCTCGGCATCCTGGTCCCAATGGCCCGAGAACACGCGGCGTGCCCGACCGGTGACGGTGCAATCCGCCAGCTCTCCGGAACCGACTTCGGGCGCATCGACACGGTCGATCGCGACCTGAACGACGAGCGAGGCGGCCTCGAGCATTTCGAGTTTCTGGCGAGCGGGCATGGTCATGGGGGCAAACTCTAGCCTACGACGCTAGTAGCCGCAGGCGGCGAGGCCCGACGCGAAGCCGGGCGCGTTGAGCCTGAACTGAACGCCGGTAAGATACTGAGCTCTGGGCGCCGCTTCGCTGCCGGCAATCTTCGCTTCGCGCGGCATCACCGATTTGGCGACATCTTTGCGGCGCTGCTTGTAGACCTCGAAGCTTCCCTTCATCACGGCCGGGGGCGGAGGTGTCTTTGGTCGCGGCCAATGCATTCTTCACCGTCGCCTTGAACGCAAAGATCACCGGGCCGGTTTCGCGCTTGGCCAGCTTAACGACTTCGTCGATCGTCTTCAGTCCCTGGATCGACTTCACTTTCGCGCCAAACTGCTTGATGGCGGGCATCAGATCGTCGATCCATGCCGCCATCTTGTAGTTCCCGGCTGACTTGCCAACGGTATTGAGTGCCACACCGAGCGCCTTGGCCATGTCG
>JBBSJE010000211.1:0-10897 GCA_038257535.1 Polyangia bacterium | reverse complement strand
GCCAACCATTTTGTTCCTTGCGCCCCCAGCGAAAGATTTCACCCGTTCGTGCGGGGGCTGCTAGCGGTTCTAAGGAACTTGGTGGGCGGGGTGGTGCTGATCATGGGACTCGTCATGATTGTACCTATGGTGCCCGGACCTGGGTTGGTGTTTATCCTTTTGGGGCTGTCGCTCGTGACGTTCCCCGGCAAACGCAGGTTGGAAATGCGGATTTTCCGCGTACCCAGTGTGAACCATTTCATCAATCGTTTGCGCGGGCGTTTTGACCGGCCTCCGTTTGAGCTTCCGTAGTCAAATCTGCCGATTTCCAGCCTAAGGCGCCCGGCCGCGGGCCATTCGTCTCGTAAACTGCCGCTATGCGCCTCGACCCCTCGCAATTGCCACCCCGCGAGCTTTACCAGCTGCTCATTGGCTTTATCACCCCGCGCCCCATCGCCTGGATTAGCACCGTATCGGCCAACGGCATCGTTAACCTCGCGCCGTTTAGCTTTTTCAACGGCGTGTCCGCCAACCCGCCTACGGTGGTGTTTTCATGCGTGGACAAACGCGATGGCAGCCGCAAAGACACCATTCGCAATCTCAACGCCGTGCCCGAATTTGTGGTCAACCTGTGCACTTACGATCAGCGCGAAGCCGTGAATGAAACTTCGGCCGAGCTTGACTATGAGGTAAGCGAGCTAGAGGCGTGTGGGTTAACGGCGTTGCCTAGCGAGCGCGTCAGCCCTCCCCGCGTGGCGGAATCACCCGCGCAGTTTGAATGCAAAGTGCACCAAATTGTGCGCGTGGGCGATGGGCCTTTGGCCGCCAATTTGGTCATTGGTGAAATCTTGATGATTCACGCCCGCGACGACGTGTTCGACGCCGCGGGCGCCGTTGACCCGCGCAAGCTTGACACCATAGGCCGCATGGGGGGAATCGCATACGCGAGGACAACCGATTTGTTCGAGTTGCCTCGGCCCACGCGCAAACGCTAGATATCAAGGTCTGACTGGATATGTCTATTGTGTAAAAAAAGCACCAGATCGATGGCTTTTTTCTGGTCATGGGTGTGTTTTAGCCATGCTTAAGGCTAAGCTAAGCGACTCTCAAGAGGTGAGCCGATGGTACCAGTCCACACGAGTCGCAGTTCCTTCGTGTTGTTTGCCACAGCCATGGCAGCCTGCACGGCCAATGTGAAGAATGGGTCGTTCGACGACGAGGCCAAGCAGCCCAAAGACAACGCCCTGCCCACGGCCGACGAAGGCCTGGGGCGTTTGGACGCCGAGGGCATCGCAAGCTGCAAACAAAATTTCGACCCTGGTGACTCGCTATTGCGCAGGCTCACCCGGCGCGAATACAACAACGCTGTGGCGGATCTTCTGGGCGATGAGTCGGCGCCTGCGCGCAGCTTTCCCTCGGATGAGCGGCGCCTGAACTTCGACAACAACGCGGCCTACCTTTCTGTTTCGCCCGTGCTGGCCGAATCGTATCAAAAAGCCGCTGCCAGTTTGGCTGAAACCGCAGCCAAGAACAATCTCTCACGGCTTCTGCCATGCGATCCCAACGGCGGCGATGAACGCGCTTGCGCGCAAGAGTTCATCAGCAAGTTTGGCACCAAGGTGTTTCGACGCCCGCTGACTGATGCGGAAAAGCAAGGATTAACCGCTGTGTTTGAACAGGGGCTGAAAACAGATTTCGCCAACGGCGCGCGCTTGGTGATTGAAGCGATGCTGCAATCGGCTCCGTTCTTGTATCGAGCGGAAGCCGGCGACGCGCAGTCTGACAAAGCCTACGCACCGGTGTCCCCGTGGCAGATGGCGTCGCGGCTGTCTTTCTTTCTTTGGGCCACCACGCCCGACGATGAGTTGCTGGGTTTGGCTGAATCGGGCGAGCTCGGCAAGCGTGACGTGATCAAAGCGCAGGTGGATCGCATGCTGGCCTCACCCCGCGCCGCCAAGATGATGGGTGATTTTCACGAACAGTGGTTGGGATTGGGTGATGTGGTGGCGGTCTCCAAAGACGCAACGATGTTTCCTGAATGGAAAAGCGACACCACACCCCTGCTGAAAGAAGAGCTGCGCCAGTTCACCACGCGCGTGGCGCTCGAAGGTGGAAATTTCGAGCAACTCATGACCTCCAAAGAGTCGGTTGTGAACGGCCCGCTCGCACGGCTTTACGGCTTCGAGGGTGGCCCCGGCGGCGATGCGTTTGAGCCCTTTACAGAGCCGGGCGAGCACAGAGCCGGGCTGTTAACTTTGGGGGCCATCTTGGCGGCGACATCGAAAGCCAACGCCACGTCACCCGTGTTGCGCGGCGTGTTTGTGCGCGAGCATTTGCTTTGCCAACACTTGCCATCTCCGCCCCAAGACGTAGACACCACCTTGCCCGAAGTGGGACCCAACGTCACCACGCGGGAGCGTTTGGCGCAGCATTCCACCGATGCCGCGTGTTCAGGTTGCCACGCCCTGATTGATCCCTTGGGTTTGGGCCTGGAAGCCTTCGACGCCGTGGGGCGCCATCGCAGCATGGAGGGCGGCAAGCCCGTCGATGCAACCGGCGAAGTGATAGGGGCGGATGTGGAAGGTCGCTTCGACGGCGCCGTTGAGCTGGCGAGGCTTTTGGTAAAAAGCCAGGAGGCGCAACGATGCATGGTCACCAATTGGTTCCGCTACGCGCTGGGGCGGACCGAATCTGAGGCCGACGCCTGCTTTCTTCACCAGCTCGACGCCCGATTCAAGCGCGCCAACGGCAATATCGAAGATGTCATCCGAGGGGTGACCGAGAGCGACGCCTTTTTGTTCCGCAACGTGGAGGTCTCTCAATGAAAAGCTTTCGTTTGCATCGCCGAACCTTGTTGCGAGGCGCCGGTGGGGTGGCCATTGGCCTGCCGTTGCTTGAGGCCATGCTGCCCAAGCGCAGCGCCCACGCCGCGGCGCCGCTGCGGCTGGTGATCTTCTTCACCCCCAATGGCACCATCCACAAAAATTGGGTGCCGCAAGGTGCGGGCGCGAACTTCACCCTGCCCCGCATTCTAAAACCGCTTGAGCCCCTTAAAGACAAGATGGTGTTCATCGATGGTCTGCGCATGGGGGATGCTCAAGGGCGAATCAATGGCCCTGGCAACGATCATCAGCGGGGCATGGGCTATTGTCTCACCGGCCAGCAGTTGCTTGCGGGCACCTTCAAGGGCGATGAATTCGCCGAGCCCGCGGGGTTGGCCAAAGGCATTTCCATCGACCAACACATCGCCAACAAGATTGGGATGGGCACGCGCTTTAAGTCGCTAGAGTTTGGCGTGCGGTCGCTCACGGTGGCGGGCAACCCCTTGTTTCACATGGTGTACACGGGGCCTGGCAACGCCATTCAACCTGAGCAAAACGCACTGAAAATGTTTGAACGTGTGTTTGGCGGTAGAGCGTCAAAGCCCAACGACGGCATGGCGGCCTCGGCACGCGCTGAAGATCAAAAGAGCGTGTTGGATTTTGTGAAAGGCAGCTACTCGGGGCTGGCGCCACGCTTGGGCAAAACCGATAAAGACAAGATAGACAACCACCTGGCCCACATCCGCGATCTTGAGCGTCGTCTAATCATGCTTCCCAGCGACGGCGGTGGCGCTGTGGCGGCGTCGTGCGAAAGCGCTCAGGCTCTCAGCAATCAAGACGCCTGCGGAAAAGCCACGTGCCCTGCAGATTACCCTTATCATGCAGAATACTTTCGGGCGGGCGGCGACGCGCAGCAGCGGCTGATGCACCTGGCCCTTGCCTGCGATCAAACACGTGTGGCCAGCATTCAATGGAGCTATTCCTCGGGCGGCCCCGAATTTCCCTGGTTGGGCGCGTCGCGGGGGCACCACGACATTTCGCATGACTCAACCGCAAACGCTGCATCGCAAGAGTTGCTAACCAAGATCAACGAATGGTACGCACAGAAATTTTTTGAGCTTGTGTCCGGTATGGACAAGGTGCAAGAAGCAGGCGGCACCATGCTGGACAACAGTCTTGTGGTTTGGGTGAACGAACTGGCTGAAGGCAGCGCCCACACCCTGAGCCCGCATTGTTATGTGGTGGCAGGCAAGGCCGGAGGAAAGCTGCAAACCGGCCGCGCCTTGCATCTGAATGACCAACACAACAATTTGTTGGTGTCGATCATGAATTTGATGGGCGTGGAAGGCAACAGCTTCGGCGACGCTCGCTGGTGCAGCGGGCCGCTCAAAGGATTCACGGCCTAAAGAGACTTTCTTAGGGCTGTTTATGCAAACGGCCCAAAAGGTATTGCGCCAGCGGTGCCACATGCAGCGCTTGCACCATATTGCCCTCCGCCAGCAAACGAGGGGCGTCGTGTAAAGAAATCAGGTGCACGCGCAGATCTTCGGTCTGTTCGGGCGCCGCCTCTGCCTGAAGCTCAACGTCTTCGGCCACGAAGCAGAACGTTAAGTTGGTTTGCAAGGCGGGGTTCGCGCTGAGCGCCGTAAGTTGCACCCAGCGCCCGCCGCCGTAACCGGTTTCTTCCAACAACTCGCGGCGTGCGGCCGCTTCCATGGATGCATCCGCATCGTCAACCACCCCTGCGGGCAACTCAAAATGAACCGCATCGATGCCGGGGCGGTATTGACGAATCAGCACCAGGAGTTGGTCTTGAGTGACGGCCACAACGTTCACCCAAGGTGGGTACTCAGACACCCAATATTCAGGAATCTCTTGCCCGCTGGGCAACCGCACATGATCTTGCCTCAGCGTGAGCCACGGCGGCCGCTTGAACAGATAGGTTCGCGACAGCACCTGCCACGGCTTGGGATCGTCAGCAAAGCCGCGGCTCATGGGGGAGCTTTGCCAGAAACGGTCAGCGGCAGGCTGGCTTCACGCCAAGCGCGGATGCCGCCTATCATCGACCGCACGTTGGTGTATCCCATCTTTTGCAAGCTGTCGGCCGCCAGCACGGAGCGGTAACCGCCCCCGCAATACAGCACCACGTCAGCCGCTTTGTTGGGGATCAATGTTTCCACATCGCGTTCAATCACCCCGCGGCCGATGTGCATGGATCCGGTGGCATGATCTTGGGCAAACTCGTGATCCTCGCGCACATCCACGAAGAAAAAAGCGCGTCCCGCTTGTTGCCACGAACGCACGTCATCGATTGTGCATTCCGAAACCTGCGTGCGCAGACTTTCAACCAAAGCCTCAAAGGCGGGGTTGTGTTGTTTGGCGGCCATCACGATCACAGCTCTGCGTTGGCGTCGTTGGCGTTGGCGTCGTCAGAGGCGGCGTCGGGTTCGCTCGTGTCGGGGGAAGGCAAAGCGCCGTCGGGTGTAGGCGAAGCGTCGCCGCCAGCGTCTGCTGTGCCTGCATCGCTAGGCAACAGCGCAATGGGATCGGTTTGGCAGCGGTTGCGGGGGGTGCAGCCCTTGGTTGCGTTGAACGAATTGGACACCGCCTTGCCGCTACAGCAAACGTCTCCGACTATCGGACAGTCGCCATGATTGTCGCAGGCGCGACGACACACGTAGCCGTCTACGCCTCCCACCGCGTAGGTGGCGATGCAAATCAAGTCGGAAACCGTGCGGTCGCAGGTGTATTGAACGGAGTCGCTTCCCTTCGCGGTGCAGACCTGCCCGTCATACGACTTTGTGCTGACTTCGGAGCATCCCGCCGCAAACACCGCCAAGGCAAGTACCACACCGTAATTCTTAAGCAACCGCGTCATTGCTGGAGTATCCCTAACGAAAGCCGCAGCGACAAGAGGCAACCAGAAGCCCTTCAACGATTGACAGAGACCCGAGCCGTGCTTACGTTGTCCCGGCCCGTGAGCGTAAAACGCGATTATTACGAGGTGCTTGGCGTCGCGCGTGATGCCGATGGCACCATCATCAAAAAAGCCTACCGCCGGCTAGCGGTTGAGCTGCACCCTGACCGCAACCCCGGCAACCAGGCCGCCGAAGAGCAATTCAAAGAGGCGTCTGAGGCTTATCAGGTGCTCTCGGATTCGGAAAAGCGCTCGCTTTATGACCGCTACGGTCACGAGGGGCCCCGGGGGTCCGGGTTCTCCGGCTTCTCCGACGTTTCCGATGTGTTTTCGGCCTTCGGCGACATTTTTGGCGATCTGTTTGGCGGTGCCAGTGGCCGTCGGCGCGGCAACGCCCGTGGTGCCGACGTTGAAACTGAGGTGGAGCTCACGCTTCTGGAAGCCGCCACGGGGGTGGAAAAGGAGGTCAAAGTTGACCGCCACACCCGCTGCACCGAATGCGGCGGCAACGGAGCCGCCAAGGGCACCACGCCCGAGCGCTGCGGCACCTGCCGCGGCGCGGGTCAGGTGATGCATCAGCAAGGCTTTCTGATGATTCAATCCACCTGCCCTTCGTGTCGAGGGCAGGGCCAAGTGGTGCGCGAGCCTTGCAAGGTGTGCCGCGCCAGCGGGCTTGAAACCAAAAGCGAGACGCTCAGCGTGTCGATTCCCGCCGGCGTGGATGATGGCTCTACGCTGCGGCTGGCAGGCCGAGGTGAAGAATCCGCCCGCGGCGGCCAGCCGGGCAACCTTTACATTCACATCCGCGTAACAGCCGATCCCCGCTTCGAGCGCGACGGTGCGCATTTGCACACGCGGCTTGAGGTCAGTTTTCCGCAGGCGACCTTGGGCGCGAACTTGACCGTGCCCACCTTGGATGGCGAAACCGAACTTGATCTGCCTGCAGGCACGCAGCCCGGCGAAGTGATCGTGCTGCGCGGTTTGGGTTTGCCCAATCTACGCGGCGGCGGACGCGGAGATTTGGCGGTGCACATCAAGCTGCTGGTGCCTTCCAAGCTCGACAAAGACCAAGAGCAACACCTGCGCGCGTTTGCCGAAGCGGGTGGCGACAAAATCAAAGGCGAAAAGCAGGGGCTGTTCGGCCGCCGCAAGAAGTAGCGGGCGGCCCAGTGGTCGAGCTGGCTAGTTGTTGAACGTCTGCAGCTCTTCCCAGCGGCACCGCATGCTGGGCAGCTTGTCGTCCTGCTCTTTGGGCGTTTCGCGGTTGCTCTCGTTCATCTGCATCAGCTCGAACAAGAAATCGTGCAGCTTGTGGGTGGGGCCGCGGTCCAGATCGGCATCGCTCACGATTCTCAAACGCCGGCGCAAGCGCGCTTCGTTGTCGCCCACGTCCAATTCCAAGGTCGTTGGATCGGGGCCGCGGCGCTCTTCTGCGGCCACCGCCTGAAAACCCGCGCACAGATGACAGGGGTTGGCCTCATCGCTCAAACCGCACAGCCGCGAAAACAAGATTTCCAAGTTGGTGCGGCCATTGATCAAAAACCGCTGCAATGAATCTTCGTTGATCTTCTGTACTTGTGCCGCATCCGCCAGGGGCACGCCCAACACATCAATCAACACCACCGCTAGTTGTTCTTCGAGTGGCAGCGATCGGCCCACACTGGTGAAGCAAAACGCCACATTGTTGCGGGCGTCGTAGGCAAATTCGTCTTCTGTAAATGTTGCGGCCACATCGGCCACGGTTTGGGTGGTCTCGGCGTATTCCTGCACGTGCAGATGCGCGGCGGGACGCCAGCGGCGCTGCAGAGCCAAAAACTCGGCCGATTTTTGTACCGCCAACCCGCGCAGCCAGGCCGACACAGGCAGCTGCGGTGGCAACTGATCCAAGGTTGTGAACGCTTCGAGCAGCGCTTCTTGCAAGATGTCTTCAAGGTCTTTGGGATGCCCCAGCAACGCGCGAATTGTGGTGCGTAAGCCCTCTTGGTGTGCTTGCAGCAACAGTGACAATGCCCGCGCGTCTTGCTTCTGTGCGCGCTCTAAAAGATCCGCCTCTTGCGCCGCGGTGACGGGGCCGGTGGGCAGGCTGGGACCTTTTGAAGATTTTGAGCTGCGAAAGTCGGCCATTGTGGACTCCACAATGACAGACGGGCGGCCCCGCTTCCACGGAACCGCCCGAATGTGCTTGGAAATCAATGTGGGAACGCTATGGCTACGAAGCGCACGCGGCCAGGGCTTTGTGGACGGTGGCCTTGGAGGCTTCAATCAGCTTTTGAGGAGGCCTTGGCGGTGGTTGAGTCGTTGTCAACCGCCTTGGCCAACGGGCAAAGCCAGCAGCGAGAAGCAAAAGGTGCTCCACAGGTTGTTTGGGGGGGGCGACCTTGATAGGATTCTGCCTGGCGCGATGATCCAGAACGAGTGCGTCCTTTAGTTTAGACCCGCTTAATGGAGAAACGACATGACTCACGTCGACGTCACCGTACCCGAGAGCCTGTTCGCAGCCCTGCGCAAAGCTCCCCACGAAGTTGCCGCTGAGATGCGACTGGCCGCATCGATCCACTGGTATCAGCAAAGCGCGATCTCGATGGAGCGAGCCGCGGAGATTGCAGGCATGAGTCGAGCACAGTTTCTTGCCGAACTGGCCCGTCGTCGCGTCGACGTTTTCGTGATCGACGAGACCGACCTATCGCAGGAGCTTCAGGATGCCTGACGCTCTGATTGTGAACGCATCCCCCTTGATATTTCTCGGCAACGCCGGACGACTGGATCTCCTCCGCACCGCCGGCGCCCAACGCATTCTTGTCCCCGATGTGGTTTTTGATGAAGTCACACAGGGCGGCTACGCCGATAGAGCGTCAAGCGCACTGGCAAAGACCGCGTGGATTCAGCGAGCCGGGGTTCCCGTGGTTCCATCAAACATCGTCGAGTGGGACCTGGGGGCGGGCGAATCGTCTGTCATTGCCGTGGCCTAAACCCAACCAGGGGCGTATGTCGTGATCGACGATTTAAGCGGGAGGAAATGCGCTCTTGCCTTGGGGGTCAAGGTGATCGGCACTTTAGGACTGGTGATCACCGCGCACAAACGGGGATTCATTGAAGACCCGAAAAAGGTGCTCCTTGAATTGCGGGACGCCGGCATGTGGCTTTCTGAGGGAGTGATCCACCGCGCACTCGCTATAGCGGGGGTGGGGTCATGAGTTGCCATGTGAACAGCATCAGCAGGCGCTTCAGTCTCCGTACGCCATAGCTGCGGGGAAATCCTTCAAGCCAAGGGCAAGCGCTTTGCCAACGCCCCGCGTTCGGTCACCGTGGACAAGTTCGCCCGAGCGATCTGTCGAAACTCTGCTGAGACCCAAGCGTGCTGTTGCACCTGATTCCAAAAGTCTGCCGCTGCCTCGCACGCCGAGGCCCACACCGGCGCGTCGTCGGGCTCGGGCAAAGGCGGATGGAAAGGCGGAAGCGATAGCAACTCGCCTTGCCTGGGAGCGTAGCGGGCTGGGTTCATGTCGTAGGCAGGCGTGAGCGCAACAGGCGCAAGGCCCTCTGTGAAGAAAGCCAGATTGCCTCCGTGCATATCGGTGTTGCCAATGAGCTCACCGAAACGCTGGCGCCAGCGAATGGCGGTGCTCACGTGCGCGGGTACCACTTTGGCCGCCACCAGCTGATGGGCCGAAGCGATCCAGGAGCCCAAGTGACCCACATAGTGCGCATCAAGCGCAAACAAAGACAGCACGCCACGGCGGCCATGACCAGGCAGCCGATCGAAGCGTTCGCTTTCAACAAATGTGCGCCCACTGGCGCGCAGCAAGTGGGTGCGGGCGCTTTCGTGTCCATGGTCACGCATCACCTGAGAAGCTACATGTTCGGCCACCAAGAGATCGGCCACGCGCTCCGCCACCGGGCCGGGTGAGGCCGGAGAAAACTTCACCAGCGCGGCGCGCCCGTCGAGCGAACGCGGCACCAAGAATTTTGGTTGTTCACCCGCGGCCGAGGAGCCAGCATCGCCAGCCGCCAAGACGTCCTCTGCGCATAGGGGGTAATCGTGCTCGCGTTGGTGATCGGCAACGAAGCTTGGGGGCTGCGCAATCCTCTGCAAAAAAAGCTGAAACGCAGGTGCGCCCACGATCAAGTTGCCCGGAAGGTCCCATCCCATTCGGCTGACGTAGGCAATGACGTTGTCGGCGGTCCATAGATTGATGTCCTGCGCGAAACCCAGCTCAGGATGTTGCCGAGGTATGAGACGCCCCAAGAAACCTGCAGGACGAAGATCGTGCAGAAAGTAAGGAAGATCTTCGAAGTGCGTAGGATGTCCGTGCGCGGCGCCCGGCTCGAAGAGGAACGCTTTGGGAAGCACCCCACGCAACGTGCCCAAGGGGCGAGTGGTCCCGTCCGGCTGCACCTCGGTGATCGGCACGCTCGGGCCGCTTTCCAAAATCTCGCGGGCGCCAAGATACGTGGTGCTGCGTCCTCGCCCGCTCACCACGACCCGGTCGCCCCAGGCCTTCACGAGCCGAGAAAACGTAGGCTGGCTGATGCCAAGAGCGCGCGCCGCCACGCTGGCCGCCACTGGGCCGCGCATCAAAAGCAAGCGGAAGCGATGCCAATGTTCATTTTCTAAGTCGGACACGAATAGATATATACTTTTTTTTCTCAAATAAAGTCAAATGGTTGCTCCGAATATGAATAGATAATGAATAGATGCAGAATTGAAATGTTCAACTTGCGCGGAGTGTCAGTTCCTTGCAGGAAATGCATCGATCGCTAAGGCACCTTGCTATAGTCGCAACACTGGCTGCTGCCTATGGATTACGACACCCTGCGTTTGTTCGTTCATTTAAGCCGAACCCTGCACTTTGGCCGTACGAGCAAAGAGTGCCACGTAAGCCCCTCGGCCTTGTCGCGCGCCATTCAGCGCTTGGAGCAGGCGGTGGGGTGGCCGTTGTTCGAGCGCGACCCGCGCCACGTGGCGCTTACGGCTGAGGGCGTGGCCTTTGCCGCCCACGCGGCCGAAACCCTATCGCGCTGGCAACAACTGCAGCAGCGCTTGGCACAACAAACCGACGTGCTCACAGGGGAGCTGTCGCTGTTCGCATCGGTGACCGCCTGCCAAACCTTTTTGCCGCGCCTGTTGTCGCGGTTTCGTCAAACCCATCCCGAAGTGCAGATCAAACTTGAAACGGGT
>JBBSJE010000210.1:0-10940 GCA_038257535.1 Polyangia bacterium | reverse complement strand
GTGGGACGATCGCATGGTTTGGCCGGGGCCTCGATTGTGGGTGCCCCTGGTGGGCGCTGTAGAGCAGCGGCGCACGCAACGCGTGTCGTGGTTTGGGCGCCAAGGCACCAAGTCTTACGTGATGGGATTCCCCAATGCCCCACGCAAGGTGGCGTTCGGTTTCGACCCGCACGGGCCGTGGGATCACAGCGCGCGTGGTGAGGTGTTTGGGCTTGCGCCTGGCCAAGTTCGCGAGGACAAACGCGTGCTGTTTGTCAGCGATCAAAGCTTGGCGCCTTTGGTGAGCGCGTTTTGGGGGCTTTCACAGCCGGTGTTTGCCCTGCGTGGAATGGTGCAGCCAGCGCCCGGTCGCGGTGAGGTGCAATTGGCCACAGGGCAGGGCGCTCCTTTGGTGCAGCTGCCGCTTGGCGCCGATGGTTCATTTGCATTGAAGGTGCCCGCAGACGCCTATGCTCTGACCCTTCAATCCACCGCGGGCGCTCACACGCAGATGGTGGAGGTGCGAGATCCTGACGGGGCGATGGTTCCCATTGCCATGCCCGCCGCCGGCTTTGTGAAGGTGACCGTTCAAGACCGCGCGGGTGAGGTGATCCCGGCGCGACTTCGGTTTGAGGGGGTAGACGGCACGCTGACTCCAACGTTGGGGATGAGCGATAGGCAGCCTGTTGCTTCCAACTTCGTGTTCGCCACGCACCCTGCTGACGTGGAATTGCCGGCTGGAAAGTATCGCCTGACGATCACGCGGGGCCCCGAGTGGAGCTCCCACGTTAGCGTGGTGACAGTGCGATCAGATGTGGGAACTTCTTTGACCGCGCAGCTCGATCGCGCGATTGACGTGGGGGCGTGGGTGGGAGCTGATTTGCACGTGCATGCGGTGGGAAGTTTCGATTCCACGGTGTCAATCTCTGATCGCTTAACCACCTTGGCCGCCGAAGGCGTGATGGTCGCAGTGGCCACGGATCACAATCACGTAAACGATTATCGCGCCATAGCCCCAGATCACAGGGCTTGGAATTGGCTGATGGGTGAGCGGGGCATCGAAGTGACCACGTGGGATCCGTATTGGGGCCATTTCAACGCTTATCCCTTGCCCGAGGGCTTCGCCCCACCCGCGCCCGTGCGGCAAACGCCCACACAAATCTTCGCTTGGTTGCGCCAACGAGCACCCGAGGCATTGGTGCAGGTGAACCACCCCCGCATGAAACCCTTGATCGGGTATTTCGATTTGGCGGCATTTGATCCGAGTCGTAGCCAAGCAGGCGCGGCGTTTGATCCCGGCTTCGACGCGATTGAATTGGCAAATGGCATGGACCTGGGCCGCCAGATCGAAATTGAGAACAACGTTGTTGATTGGTTCGCGTTGCTCAACCGGGGTGCTTGTTATGTGGCCACAGGCAGCTCCGATTCCCACAAGCTGGCGTTTCAATGGGCGGGCTATCCAAGAACCTATGTGAATGTGCCCAGAGACACAGCCATGCCATCCAGCGAGGCGTTCTTCGCAAACTTACGACGCGGACGTGCGTTCGTGACCTCTGGGCCCTTCGTGGACGCACGCTTGGGTGATGCACAACTGGGCGACTTGGTAAGCGCCACTGGCGACGTGGTGGTGCGCGCGGAGGTGCAAGCCACCACGATGGCGCCGGTGCACAACATAGAGTTGATAGCCAACGGGGCTGTGGTGTTTCGCCGCAAGCTGAACTTAAGCCAAGGCGGCAAGACCACCACCTTGTTGCGCGCCAGCATCACACGCGACACCTGGTTGGTGGTGCGGGTGTCAGGACAGGCCACCCCCGCGTTTTCGGGGCGCTTGTTGCCGCGAACCGAAAACGCCACGTTTGCCTTTACCAATCCCATCTTCGTGGACGCCGACGATGATGGCCGATTTTCTGCGCCGGAAGCGCCTGAAGACCCAGCCCTGTTTCCGCGTTGCCATCGTTCGCATTGGCCACCCTTGGTCGCCCCCGCCGATGCGGCCTTGCCGCTTGACGGCCCTTAAAGCTGCACATTTTTTCCTGTAGCGCGCCTTAGCAGGCCTTCAGCGCCGCCAAGAGGCGGATGAGCGTGCGGTGCATCTGCTCAATGTCGGCTGCACCCACCTGGCTGGCTAGATCGGCTTCGATTTCACGCAAAAGCGCCAGGCCCGCGAACAGGCCTTTGCGGCCTTGCGCGGAGAAGCGCACCAGATAAGCGCGGGCGTCGCGGGGATCGGGCACACGCTCCAAAAGCCCCATTTGCGACAGCTCCTCCACCATTTGGCCCACCGCTTGTTTCGAGATGCCCAACTTGGCGGCCATCACGCTGGGGCGGGTGCCCTCGAGATCGATGTGCGGAAACAAGGTGGTGTGCGAAGGCCGCACCGCATGCCCCGTGCGCCGCTGCACTTGCGCCAGGGCTTGTTCATTGATCAGCCGGGCACATTGAAACAGCAGCTGCGCCCAACTGGCCGATTTGGCCACCTCCAGTTTTGGCGCGAAGTCTGGGTCTGGCTGGGGCGTTCGTTTGCGCATAGAACTAGTAAAGCATGCTTGACGAGTTGATCAAGTGTGGTTTACTAAGTGCATGGAACCTTCATTCACAAACGTTTCTGGCGGCGCGGCGGCAGCAGGCGGGGGCGCCGTGGATCTGGAACCGCTGGCGCCGGGGTTGTGGGGCGTGACTAGTGAGGCGAAGATTCCGGGGGGCGCCCGCTTGCCTTTGCGCATGACGGTGGTGGCGCTGCCCGATGGCGACCTGGCGCTGCACAGCCCGGTGGCGTTCACAGCGGACACGGCAGCGGCCATTGCCCGCTTGGGCACGGTGAAACATGTGATTGCGCCTTCGGCTTTGCACCACCTATTTGTAAAACACGCGGTGGCGCAATTTCCTCAAGCCCGCGTTTACGCGCCCCCGGCTCTAGCGGCCAAGCGGCTAGATTTTCGCGTTGATGAGGTTCTGCAAACGCAGGCGCCGTCCGTCTTTTCAGGCGCGCTGGAAGGACTTCGTTTAGAGGGAACCCGGCCGCAAGAGATGGTGTTCCTGCACAAACAGAGCGGGAGCTTGTTGGTGACCGACCTGGTGTTTAACATCACGCAGCCGCAAGGGTGGGCCACGAAGTTGGTGTTGAGGTGCACAGGAACGTGCGGGAAATTGGCGCAAAGCCGTTTGTGGAATTTCTACTCCAAAGACAAAAGCGCGTTTCGCCGGAGCACGGCGCGCATGCTGGGGTGGGATTTTGATCGTTTGGTGCCGTGCCACGGCGAGGTCGTGCCAAGCGGTGCCAAACAGGCGCTTGCCGCGGCTTTGCGCTGGCAATAGTTGCCCAGCTTTGCAGGTTCGCGGTCGGGCGACGGCTCGCCGCGTTGTCTAGGTGGTGGTGGCGCTTTGCCTTGTCTGGGGGATGGGGGCACACGAAAAACTGCTTTTGGCTGTACAATCGGTCGGTGGTAGGTCGTTGTCAGGATGCTTGAAGGGTTGTCGCAGGTTGAGCGGCTCAGGGCTTTGGTGACTCTGTTCGATGAGCTGCTTTCCGCCCGCATTGAGGTGCAAGGCAGCTCGGGCAAAGTGGTGGTTGCCAGTGCGCCGTTGAGCTTGGCGACTCATCCCCCCTGTGAGGCGCCGGTGGTGGTGGGTTTGGTGATCGCTGGGCGCGTGCTGGGATGGCAAAGGCAAGCGGAGGCACACCCGCGCTTGCAGGCGGCCTTGGACTCGATCGCTGATTTCACTGCATATCTCACCATATTCTCTGCGGAGGCGGGCGAAACGCAGGTTGCGGCAGCGCGCAGCGAGGAGCGTTTGCGCATCGCCATGGAAGCCACCTCAGACGCCATTTGGGATTGGGATCTGGAAACCAACAAGGCCTTCTACAGCCCGCGTTGGTTTGAAATGTTGGGCTACACCCCCGGGGCGTTCGCTTCGGATTTCGACACCTGGGCCGCCATGACGGATCCCGAGGACGTGGCCCGGACCAGAGCCATCGTGCAAAGCGCGGTGGCGCGCGGCCAGGGCTATACGACGGAATTCCGTATGCGGCATGCGGATGGCTCGTGGCGGCTGATTCGCGGCCGAGGAAAGGTTACAGGGCGAAACGCTTCGGGCCGACCCACGCGAATGTCGGGCACCAACACCGACGTGACGGAGCAGCGCGAATCCGAAGCCGAGCGGGCGCAATTGGAACGGGCGTTGCGGCAGCAAGAGAAGATGAGCGCGATCGGGCAACTGGCGGGCGGGGTGGCGCACGATTTCAACAACCAGCTGACAACCATCTTGGGCTCTGCAGAGGTTCTGCGCGAGCAAGTGCAGGACGATCCCGAGCGGCTGGCCTTGATAGATGAAATCTCAGCGGCGGCGCAACGGTCGGCGGAGTTGACCCGCAAGCTGCTGTCTTTCTCCCGCAAATCGCCTTCAATGCGCCGCACGCTTGATCTCAATGAGCTCGTGCGTGAAGTGACGCCCATGTTGAGTCGAAGCATTGATCCCAAGGTCCGAATCGTGACCCGGCTTGAGGCGGGATCCGCCAAAGTCATGGGCGATCCGGCGGAGTTGCAAAACGCCATATTAAACTTGGCGCTAAACGCCCGTGATGCCATGCCCGAAGGTGGCACATTGACCATTGCAACGAGCAATGTGGATCCGGGCGGGGCAGACGAGGGTCGCCCGCCAGAGCTAGGGCCCAAGGCCTACGTGCTTGTTTCAGTGCGAGACACAGGCGTGGGGATGTCCGCCGAGGTGATGTCTCGCATCTTGGAACCGTTTTTCACCACGAAGCCAGAAGGCACGGGCATGGGTTTGCCATCCGTTTATGGTACGGCAAAATCGCACGACGGCGAGCTGATGATCCGCAGCAAGGAGAACTACGGCAGCCTGTTTGCGATAGGTTTGCCAGCGGCCGACGAAGGCTCTGAGCTTTACGAACGCATTCCCTCCAACATTCCGCTGAGCCCCATCAGCACAATTCTTATCGTGGATGATGAGCCCAGCGTTCGTGAACTGTTTGCGCGCGTGCTGAAAAGTTTGGGCCATCATGTGCAGATGGCGGCCAGCGGTGCCGAAGCGGTCGAGATGGTGGCCAAGGCACCGCAGGCCTATGATGCCGCCATCGTGGATTTGGCCATGCCGGGCATAGGGGGCCGTGAAACCATCTCATCCCTACGGCAGCTGGCTCCCAATCTCAAGTTCATGGTGACTTCCGGTTTCGCCAGTCCGGATGAAGTACAAGCCACCTTAACTGAAGGCACGCGTGTGTTCCTACCCAAACCGTTTACGCGCGCCCAATTGGCAAATGCTCTCAAGGAGGCGTTGGAGCGCTAAGTGGTTGGCAGCTGCGGGAATTTCATCGTCGAGCGACCTAGGAGACCTGGTGTATAAGCCAGTCGATGTCAAAAATAGCGTCCCTCGCCGAGGCTCTTCATCAGGTGCGCCGGCGTGCTGAACCGTTGTTGCTTCGTGTAGCGAAACGAGGTGACGTTGAATTCATTTGGTCTTGCCTTCTCCTATTGACGCTGTTCACGCTGACGCGGCCCATGTTCGCGACGAGTGTGGCTGAAGAGGTGTTTGGGGCGCCGGTGGTGATGTGGGAGTTAGTGAACAAAGACGTCCAGGGTCTTTTGCGCGCAGCGCAGCGACAACGCCCGTACGTGCCTCGTTTTGTCTTTGTCCTAGTGCCGACGGCTTTGGTGTTGTTGGCTCGCATTGATGTCCGCTGGTCGCGGTGGGAAGCCTCGAACGCCTTGCGCGCACTTGTCATGGCACATGTGGCGGTGCTGACGTGGGCGGCCAGCACCTACGACTACAATATGTATTTCAACCAAGGGCATTGGGTGGATCGCGCTGCGCTCGTGGCACTCGCTGCCGCTTGTTGGTGGCGACCCCTTGCCGCGGGACCTTTCACCGCGCTATCGGTGGTGTCGCTGTGGGAGGTTTCAACCATAGGCCTTGGACACGACGACTTCGATTGGCGGCCCCTTGTTGAAGTGATGATGTTGTTCTCGTGTTTCGTCTGGTTGTCGTTCGTAAAAAGGCTCAATACGCGACACTTCATCTTTTTGTCGCTTTGTTTGGTTGGCTCCTACTACTACGCTGCGGGCAAAGCCAAAATCTTCTATGGCCCCACGTGGTCCTGGTTGTTCGACAACCACACCTCGAACTTGGCGATGGCGGCGTGGCAACGGGGCTGGTTTGGCTTCCTGGAGGAAAGCACTGCGGTCGCTGTTACACAGTTTTTGCGCCACCTCGACTTTACGAGCGGGCTGTACACGATCTTCATCGCCGAAGCGGGCGCGATTCTCTGGATCAATTTGCATCCGCGCTTGACGCGATGGTGGCTGCTTTGCGCAGCGGTTCTCCATGCTGGCATCTTCCTGTTTGCGGGCGTGTGCTTCTGGAAGTGGATTGCAATGGATTTGGCTTTTTGGCACTTTCTTCGGTATGGGGGGGCGCAAGTGCACAAAGAAGTGTTTCGCCACAAGTTGGTCCCGGTGTTCGGTTTGGTGCTGATCTTCTTTTCGGTTGAGAGAACTTACTTCAATCCCACCACGGGGGTTTCTTGGTACGACACGAACCACAACGAGCTTTACCATGTCATGGCTGTGGGGCTAAGCGGCAAACGGTACGAGGTAGATCCGAACTTTCTCGCGCCGTACGACGCACGCATGACTCAAGAAAATTTCTGTTTCCTGACAGATGAACCGCACTTGACGGCCATCTACGGGCAGACGGGCAACCACAAGGTGTTGACGAAGCTGGCAGACGCGAGGACCGCGCAAGCTGTGGAGAATGTCTTTCAGGAACACAAACGCGACTGTCGCAGCGAAGCCAAGGCTGCGGCGTGGGACAAGCTCATTTCGTCGTCGTTCAGCAACACCAATCTGTTCGGTCGTAAACACAGGTGGTTGAGTTGGATTGGTCGCCCCGACCACATTTGGCTGCTTCGACCGTCTCCAAAGTATCAGCTTCAAGAACCAGTCAAGCGGATAGAGGTATGGCGCGAAGTCACTTTGTTCGATGGAGAATCCGTTTTGCGCCTCGACAACAAAATGATTCACGAGGTTGAGGTGCCTTTAGCTAGGTAGGGCCTGCGGCCCGCCCATCAATGCTTTTTGCGTCAACGGCCACCACGAATCCAGACCGTGGTGATACAATCGACAGGTACCTCGGCCAGACGATGAACCAGAACATTCATGAGTTTCCTTCCGAAGACCTGCAAGAGGCGCTTCGAAGCGCTGGGGTTGGTCTGTGGGTTTGGGACGTGGCCACAGGGACGCTGCGGTGGTCTGAGACCACCTTCAAACTCTTTGAGGTTAGCCCCAACAATTTTCAAGGTGATTTCGAGTCCTTCCTTCGATGCGTGCATCCTGAAGACCAGGAAGAGGTAAGAACCACGATCACAAACGCTTTGGCTGAACGCGAGCAGGCCTTCCATCTCGAACATCGTATCTTGGCGCCCGATGGGAAGGTTAAAGGACAGAGGGAAGAGGCCGCGTGGTGGTGGGCGATGACGGCAGCCCCTTACGTATGATTGGTACGTCCGTAGACATCACCGAACGCAAGAACAACGAGGAGACGCTTCGCAAGGGCGAAGAGCGGCTGCGGCTGTTTACAACTCATGCCAATGACTACGTCTACGACGCCAGTCTGGTTGGGGAGCTGGCGTTGCCCGAAATTGTCGCGGGTTCCTTCGAAAGAACCACGGGCATGACGGTGCAAGACGTGATCGACCGGGGTGGTTGGGCGCAGGTTGTTCATCCCGAGGACCGCGAGCGCAGCATGGCGTTGCTTGGCGAACTGGCGCGGGGACGAAGCATCCTTAACGAGTATAGAATCATTGATGGTCATGGCCGTACACGCTGGTTGCGAGATCGGTTGGTGCCGGTGTTCAACGACGAGGGGGGCTTGTACCGTCTGGTGGGCGGCGTCACGGACATCACCGAACAGCGCGCCCTGGAGGAGCAACTGGTGGAAGCGCAACGCATGGAAGCGCTTGCCCGCATGGCAGCCGGGGTGGCGCATGATTTCAACAACCTATTGACGGTGTTGATGGCGGAGGTTTCTCTGTTGCAAAGGCCTGAGGTTGCCGACCAGGATCGCACGCGCAGCTTTTCCGCGATCGATGCCACCTTGGAGCGGGCCGCCCATCTGACGTCGTCCCTGCTTGCGTTTGGGAGGAAAAACATCGGTCCCGCGCGTGTGATCGATCTTGCGGCTGCGGTGATCAACGCCGAGCCCATGTTAAGTCGCGCAGCGAGCGCGCGCGTGCAAGTGAAGCTCGAGGTCACGAATAACCAGGTTAAGGTCGTGGCAGACCCCAATGACATTCAACTGGTGCTCCTGAATCTCACTTTGAACGCGCGCGATGCGATGCCTAAAGGAGGGGCGCTGACCATCGCGCTTGAAGCCATCACCTTGACCGCTGCCGACGTGTCGCGACCCGCAGAGTTGCTGGCGGGGCCCTACGCAAGATTGTGGGTGCGCGATGAAGGCGAGGGCATCGCTTCGGGCCAATCGTCGCGCATCTTTGAACCCTACTTCACAACCAAGGGGCATGGTGGCACGGGGCTTGGGCTGCCCACCTGCTTGGGCATCGTGAAGCGCTACGGTGGTTTGCTGCGGCTTTGCGAAACCTCTCAAGAGGGAACGTTGTTCGAGATTCTTCTGCCAATCTCTGCAGACCCGCTATTTAGCCGAGCGCCGATCGCACCCCGAACGATGGTGGGTGGCAGCGAGCATATTTTGCTCGTGGAAGATGACGACGCTGTACGCAACGTTGCCGAGCGCGTGCTGAAGGAACGAGGGTACAAAGTGACCTCAGCAGAATCCGCCGAAGCCGCGTTGGCGTTGGGAGACGTCTTGGCAACCGTGGACGTGTTGTTCACTGATGTTCGGTTGCCCGGGGAAAGTGGATTGGGTTTGGCAATCACGCTGCGACAGACGTTGCCTGGAATGAAAGTGCTGGTGATGTCTGGCCATGTTGAAGATCCCGAACAGCAAACCCAGCTTGCAGACGGTCGTTACCCATTCTTGGCCAAACCGTTCACCGTCCAAGGGTTGCTGTTGCGCCTGCGGGAGGTCTTGGATGGGCTCTCGCCATGACCCGAAGGCGTGTCGCCCGGAGATTCGGTGCACATGGGCTCCTCGCGTTCGGGCTTATGGGAGCCTGCAGCACAGAAGGCACGCCTGGCTCTTCGGACACTGGGTGGCTGGCCAAGGGCTAGGGCAGCTCGGCTTGCCCGATGTTTGACCAGTCGCTCATGTTTCCGGCCGCGTCGGCGCTGCGCACGGCGAGGCACAGCGGTCCTTGCGGCAATCCAGTGAAGCGAAAGCGTTCAGGCGTGCCCGCGGGTAACGGCGTTGTGGTGGGCAAGGTTTGTGCGCCTGCTGCGGTGAACGGACATTCACTGGCAGCCAATTCATAGTGAGCGGCGCGCGCGCTGGCTCCATCATCCAGGGGGGCTGTGAACGCGGCGTACAGGGTGCCCGGAGGCTCAAGCGCGGTCATGATCTCAAGCTCAGCGACCACCGCATAGTGAAGGCCGTTTTCATGGGCGGCCAAACGGGTGGCACGCACCTCAACAAAGCGCGCGGTTTGCGTCGCGAAAACGAATACGTGCGGAGAACCAGCTTGGCTTTGCAAGTTCTGTTCGCTTGCCACAACCGTCCACGCCAAACCATCAGGGCTTACCGCCACCTCCACGTCGGGTGGAAACAATCCGGGCTGCACGCCGCTGGGCCACAGCTGCACCCGATCGACGACCACCGCATCGCCCAAATCCACCCGAACCCATTCAAGTTGGCTCTCCGTTCGCGCCAAGCTGGCCCACGCGCTGTCGCGTTTTCCATCAACAAGGGCGCTGGCAGGAAATTGTGGTGCCTGCGCGCTTGATGATGCCACCACTTGGGCGCCCAATTTTACGCCTTGGTCAGCCGGCAGACGCAGCTCGAAATCGGCCACAACGGCAGGTGGTTTTTCGTCCGGCGGGGCCAAGGTGGCGATTGATGCAACGTTGGAGAGATAAGAGGTGTTGCCCTCTTCGTCGCGCACCAACAAAGCAAAGCGATAAACTTTGCCCGCTTGCAAGCCCGTCAAGCTAAATGTCTCGGCGGCTCCCGCGCTCTTGGGCGGCGGTAGGCCTGGAACCAATGTGGCGGTTGCGAAGTTTTGTGTGCCCAAGGTGTGGGTGGCGTGGCGCAGCTCATAGCTTCCGGCGCGGCCTTGCTTATGATCGTCGCCGGTTGCGGTCCACGAAAGCTTCACACCATCGCTGCCTACCAAAGCGGCCACGAGGTTTTCCACCGGAGCGGGCGCCACCGGATTGGTTTTCGCCACCGCCAGTTGTGACAGCGGTCCCACATTGCCAGCCTTGTCGATGGCCCGCACCGCCCAGTGATAGTTGGTTTCTCCGGCAAGACCCGTGGCGGTGAAGGATTGCAAGGCACCCACCGCGGCGGGAGCCGGCGCCCCTGTCACCAATTCCGCATTGGCCAAGCTGGCTGCGTCGAACGCGGTCAACCCGCGGTAAACTTCATACTTAGCGGCCACGCCCACGCTGCCGTCGTCCCCCGGAGCGATCCAAGACAAAACCGCACGTCCATCGGACAACGCGGCCTCCTGCACCTGAACGTCGCTGATCAGCGCGTAGCTTTGTCCGTGGCTTGCGTTGAGGCCATAGGCCGTGATCTTCACGAAGCGCGCCTTGCGGGCGGCAAAGCCCCAGCTTAGCCAAGTGCTTTGGCTCAGTGAAAACTCTTCTTCAATCGCCACCGTTTCCCAGCTTTGTTTGTTCTCACTTGTCTCGATCACAAAATCGCGCGGAAACAACTGTGGGTAAAACGCATCGGGCAGCATGCGAACGCGGTCGATTGGCTTCGTCGCCTCAAGCTCTACAGTCAAAGACACGCTCTTTTGTGTGCCAGTGGGTGCAGAGGCCCACGACGTCAACGCGTTGCCATCGATCACGTTGGCTACATCC
>JBBSJE010000209.1:0-10946 GCA_038257535.1 Polyangia bacterium | reverse complement strand
GGCGAAAATCGCCGGTTTTTGCGAGCGTTCACCGCACATTGTTGGATCTCGGAGGTCCAATCGAGGGCCAGAATCTGGCCTTGTTCCCTCAAACCCTTTACCCTAGAAGCCAAAAACCCCCTTCGAAACGACTATTGGCCGCCAATCCCCAGTATCAACACTACGCCGATGCGTGAGGCCGACCAATACCCGACACCACCTGCACCGCGCGCCTCAGATTTCTGAAACAAGGTTCACTCTCCTCGCCGAAAAAGCCCACCGCTCGCAACTTTGCGGGCAGAAGCCTCGTTGTAAAGCAAGATGCGGGCCGCCTTCGGGCTAAAGTATCGCCCAGTTGTACGCGGCCCAACGGGCGGTGATAAGGATGCCGCTGAATGATTCGCCGAGCAGTTCCTTGGATGACTGCTTGCCACGACCGACCCGAACCAGAAAACCCACTGGTGAGTTCACACCGGCTTGGCGCAATTCGACCTGGTCGAGATTTCTGCACACCTTCTTAGCGCCGCGATTGATTCATCGCGAGACCGCTGGCGTCCGCCGCCAATCATGCTCGAAGTCGAATGCACAGTGAGGGCCGGTTTCCAACATGCTTGGCGCCGGCATGTGATCGACCAGAGAAGGCCTATGATAGTAAATCGGCGTGACCGTCGCGGCCGCCCTCGACATCCGAATGTCCGCGAGCGCTCGAACGGCGTCCCATTCCTGAATGATTAGGCGCGCGGTTGCGGGACGCATCAGGATGGCTTGGCTACCGTAAACTCGTTGCGGGACAACTTCGTATTCTTCTTGGGTTGTTCCGCCACTTTTTGGGGGGATCCCTGGATTGTAGAGCGAAACGAAGAAGTGCTCGCGTTGGATCGAGCGCAAGAGCAGTGGCCAGGTCGTCAGGTTGTAGAAGAGGTGACGGTTGAAGGTTGTATCGTCTTCCAGAAACAGAATGAGATCGCCTGGCTTGGAGGCAGCCAGTTCGAGGAGGCGCTTGCATGTGGCCACCTGCCGCGCCCCACGACCCGCTTGCCGCCCATCGTCCTCGACCACGTTGACGGGTCCAGTCCAATCAGAACGCGCGAGATCTTGGAGTGTTTCTGTGCGCAGGTTGGCTCGCTCCCGGCAGGTCATCATGTACGTTGCGATGTGCACGTCGTCTCGCCAATCATTGGCTTTCGCGAAGCCAAACTTCGCGGCGCTCCCTAGCTCAGGGCCCCACCGCCGCGAGTGCGTCTACGAACTCCCGTTCGGGAGAATCGGAAACCTTTTGAATGTTGCCTGTCCATGCTACCGCCGCATCGAAGAGGGCCCATCCGCCTTCTGTGAGATCCGTGGGTACATCGCGGTTCGCAAACCAACCAACGCGCCCAGCGGGCGCCGTCATGCCAAGCATCTGAGCCCCCGAGTCGTAACCGAAGATCGCCCAGCGGTTGGTGGCGCCCACGATGTGAGCCACCTTGGCAGCGGCGGCAGCTGGAGCCCCCCACACGTAGCGCCCGGGCGCTTGCGTGGTTTGATGGACCGCTTGATTCAAACCCGCGGCCATGGGGTGATTTGCCAAGACGATCTGAACACCGCTCTGCGCGTCCGAATCACCGTTGTCGGTCATCCACGTTGTGCCCGTCATCTTGAGTTCGTCAAGCAGCGCAGGCTCGCAGCACATGATGGGAACGTTTATGTTGGTCAAACGGGTGCCCAGGTCACCCGAATTCACCGTCTCTGAAATGAACACGAGTGTATGTCCGTTGGCGTCGGTGGCCTGCACATCAACGCCTCGCTTCACCGTAACCGAAAGACCAAACGCGCTTGCGAGGCGCGACCAGATGGCTGCATCTGCGGCTGTCAGCGGCGTTTGATCCACAACAAGTAAGCAGCGCTTGGCAACGCACCATTTAACGGCGGCGTCGAACATGGCCCAACCGGCGCTATTGAGCACGGCCGGCGTGTCGCGACCAGCAAACCAACCAACCCGCCGCCCGGGTGCCGGAAAACCACCAACCATGGACGCCCCTTTCTCGTAAGCGAAGATCGCGGCTCGGTTGTTGAAGGTCATGATGTGGGCAACCTTTGCTGCGCTGCTGGTGGGCACGCCCCAGATGAATTTCGCATTGGCGGTGCAGACCGTTGCAACGTTCTGATAGCCCGCTGCCAAGGGGTGGTCAGGAAGCAGGATTTGAAGCTGCTGCTGAGCGTTCGCATCGCCGTTGTCCGTTCCCCAATTGCCCCCGGTCATCTTCAACTCGTCGAGCAGCGCAGGCTCAAGCACGATCATGGGAGCCACAACGTCTCGCAAACGCGTTCCTACCTGAGATGACTCTGTCGATTCAGAGATGACAACAAGTCGCGCCCCGGCCGCATGCGTGGCCTGTACCTCCGCACCTGTCTTGACATCAACGAGCAAGCCATGCCGCGCTGAGATGCGCGCGAGCAGAGCGTGGTCGGACGCTGTTAAAGGCCGCGCGTTCACGACGAACAGAGCACGAGCCGATGTGGCCCAACGCACCGCCGCGTCGAAAAGCGGCCAGCCAGCCGGCGTAAGCGCAACCGCAGTGTCGCGCCCAAGGAACCATCCGATTCGCTTGTCAGGTGCCTGGCGGCCAAGCATCTGTTGGCCCTTATCGTACGCAAAAATAGCTACCCGGCTCGATACGCCAGTAAGCGAGGCAACCCGGGCCGCAGCAGGGCCCGGATTCCCCCAAACGAACTTTTGGCCCGTTAAGGTAACTGGCACCGCCGAACCTTCAAGCCCCGCCGCCAGGAAATGCATTCGGTCGAGAATGTTCAGTGACGTTTGATTTTCGGCGTCGCCGAAATCTGTCTGCCAGGTCAGGCCGGTCATGCCTAGGTCATCGAACAACGCCGGCTCCATCACCAGCATCGGCACCGCAACATCGGAGAGACGGTTACCGATATTGCTGGACGCCGTTGACTCCGATATCACGACCAACGCTTTGCCGTTGGCATCCGCAGCCTGGACCATGGAAGCTTCACGAACCACAACGGCAAATCCCAGGCTCGAAAGCCGCGCCACGATGAGGCCGTCCGCTGCGTTGAGGACGGTGCTGTCAGCAACGAAGAGCGCGGGCACCACGGGCTTGCGACCTGCAACCGCGTCAACCACGCGGTTCACCCCCTGGATGCCCAGGTTCTTCGCCTTGTCGAGCGCCTCGTTGAGTGCGTTGACAACGTCGATCCCGATCTCCGTCGCCCGCGCAACCACTGCGCTTGGGGGCGCGGATGGCACTTGGCGATCTCTGACGAAAGAGACATCGACCACTTTGAGTTGGCCGTCCACGACTGCGCGGATGGGTCCCGAGGTGCCCTCGAAAACCATCGCACGGATCTGCGGCTCGATCCCGTCGGCCTGGGCAATGAGCGCAAGGGCGGAATCACCAAAGCCGGCATACTGCGGCGGCTGAAGTGTGCCCGGTGCTGGGAGCGCGGGCATGGTGAGCTGGGGCGCTATCGTCTGAAAGTTCAACTTCGCCGCATCGTTGGCCGCGTTGATCGCTTGCGTGGCCGCCGACTTGAGCCAAGTTGGCAAATCAGCGCTCGTGAGAAGCAGGGGATCGATCGTTACCGAGAGCACGTCCACAAGCCCAGAAGCCACCACCATCACTTGATCGCCAGCGGCAGTGCCAGAATATGAGTGCCGGGCGATCGCGCCCTCCGGATACGAGATCTTGATTGCGATTTCTTCGATCGCCGCAAGCAGAGATTGTGCGGAAGGAAGTGCCACCGTCGTCATATAAAGTCCTTTGCAAATGCGGCTTAGCGGTTGGGCTCTGCGCGATCAAACCTGAGCCCGCTCGAAGACTCACCCCGGCCCGCTAGCCGCTGACGGGAAAGCCACCCCTGGCTTCCACCAAGGTTTCTCATGGTGCGGAAGTACGTGCGCCGAATCCGGACGCCGGCTCGCGAAATCTCCTCTTCTGGAAGCTGGTATATGGCGCCGGCCAATGTGCTGGGTTTCAGGATGCGGCCAGCAGCCTCTACAATCTCACCAGCGGGCCCGCCTCCCTCAACAGGACGCAACGCGGCCCCCTTCTCGAAGACAACGGATCCAGGCGTCGTGGGCACCGTGAAAAGCGGCACCCAGTGCACGGGCGGCAAGCTCGCGATCACATACTTCAGCGGCGCCGTTGCGCCCTCGCCAGGGGCGCTTGGGGGTTCGGGCGGGCCTATAACGGCTGCATGGCGCTCGTTGCCGGGGCGAGGCATGCCGCTCGCGTTCGGCGTTAGCGTCTCGATGGCCCACGCCATATTTGCCATCTCATCACGGGCAAAGAAGACCTCCTCGATGGTTTGGCCACTCGCCCCTGCTGCCTGTGAACTTGAAGGCAGGATAAACTGATTCAGGTGCGTGCTTGCATGGGTCGATACAGGATCGGGGTGACGTGCCGTAAACAGTGTGAAGTCCACAACGCCGCGTGGCCCTTCTTGATCAATTTGCTCAGCGCGCCTGATGGCCGTTTCCTGGCCGAACACGTCGTGCACAATGAGGTGATCGATCTGCCTGATGGTGCCCACCGGCTGCGGTAGCGCAATGGTGTACCAGTCCTGCCCGTGCACCAGCAGGAAATCGAGGAACATCATTTTAACGATGTCGCGCGCATCGGGCGTCACGTCAGCGATGCTGAGATCGTTTGCCTCAAAGTCCCAAAAGCGCGGAGCCGGCATGCCTTTGAACTGAATGGTCATGGGCTCTACGATGATGGTTTCGGGCATTCTTACGTCGGGGTCACCGACCTCAGTTGTGGAAACGCTCTTCACGTCGAACGACATCCAATCGATATGGCCAGAGGGGCCAGGTGTGATCGCGTGTTTCACAGATCCAGGCTTCGTATTCATGCTGGTTATCTGCAAGTCATAACGGAGCCGCTCGGGTTGCCAAGCTGGGTGATCATTGGAACCAATCTTGCCGAGAACGGCGTCCGTCCACTTGAGCAAGGCCTCGAGTGCGTCCTTGGCACCGTCCTCGATCTGCTGGTCGCCGTTGCTGCCTGGAATGGAAACAGATTGATTGGCGGCATGCATCTGCGCGCGTGTGTAAGCCTGTATGCCGTCGAAAGCTGTGGGCGCGCAAACCTCGAACAACCGCAACGAATCGCGGTCGATGGGATCGAAGGGGGTTCCCGTCGGAGCCAGCAGCGGATGCGCGGAGCGGAAGGCACTCAAGACTTGCTCGGCTTGGGGGCCTGACAGGTGGTCGAGCAGAAGCGTCTCAAACGTTTGCGCAAGCTCCACGCGAATCGCGAGGTTGGGTTCCACCGCTTCCGGTAGAATCTGAGGCTCAAGGCTTGCGTCGTCACTAAGAGCAACCTCTGGCCCCCCTTCGATAGACCAGCTCAGCATGGGTGTCGTCTTGAACTGGCATTCCACGTACGCAGGGCTTCCGGTGTCCTCGGCTTGCAGCTCTCCCATCTGCCACTGACGAGTGAGAAACCACAGTGCGTCTCGAACCTCGCCGCCAAGGCCTGCCGATAAGTCGCTCGCAACCGGCCGCGGTTCGAGCCGATTCCAGTGAAGGGCCGCTTCAGTCGTGATTGGCATGATTCATCCCTCTGTAACGACCGGCGCTGCCCGAACGCGCGACCTGCGCACGGGGCTCGTGACAGTTAACTTCGTATCGCCTTCGGCCAAGAAGATGGCCGGGAAAATCCTGCTTACCGACGGAAGCTGGTCATGGTGAACCGCGCGGATCTTCGCGAGATCCATCGTCTCGTTTATGATGGCCGTAAGATCGTCAATTGACCAATTGGCCGCGTCTCGCGGAGGAACCGCCGCAAGGATAAGATTTGGTGCTTCGGCGTTCGGGTTGTCGTAGTGAAACGCCACGCCGGTTTGCTCTACGGCGTTCGGGATCACATCCACCCATTCGTCCACCAGCACGCCTTGCCATCGCCCGCCGGTGGTAAGCGGGAGACCGCCGTCCAAAACGATGATTGAGGTGGTGCCACCAGCTACGGGTCCAGCCTTGCTTGAACCGACCCACTTCGCGTCCGTCTGCACAGGGAATTGCAACACCTTAGGCACGTCGGGTGCCCCGCGAAAGGCCCGGCGATAGGTACCAAGGCGCAGCACGCGACCTGTGGGCTCGCGGACGCGACCAACTTGCTGGAGCAGGCGAAGGGGTCCATGCGGATCGCCGGCAAGCAGGCTGCTGTCAACCAGCGCGTGCTCGATGGCAGCGGCGTTTGGAACGTCGAAGGCGGGCAGCGTGATGAACGTGTCGCCAAACAAAACGCGAATGGCTTCGCTATAGCTTTCAACTGTCGCCGAACCTGGAATCGACACGCTGTTAAGCCGCGCTTGAGCCCGGTTCCGCAAGTCGATGGCGAGGTCTCGAAGCTGATCGTTCGACATGTCATTCCACGGGAAAGCTGGTTCGAGCAATGTCGCGGTTACACGTCGAAGCACGCCACGAGCAGCATCGCGTTGCGCGGCCGATGGCGCTCCTTGCAACACCTCAATGTGATCATTGAGATCGTTTACGATGAATGAATTCCAATCTCCCACCACCTTGGTGTAGTGGATTCCAGCCGCCTCAAAGCTGTCCTCCTCTGCATTGTCCGCGAAGTTTCCGGGCTCCTCTCCCGGGTTTGCTGGGGGTTCGAGGCCGGTTGCTTGTTCCGCAGCCACCAAATCAACTCGGCCCAGGGGCCGCCCAGCGCCCAGCACTGAAATAGCGCTGCGCAACACCTCAAGCATGCTCGACAGCGGCCTCATAGGAGGGCTGCCTGCAGGCGCGGTGCCGGCATCGGATAGGTCGAGGGTAAAGCTTGCAGCCTCCGCTTGCGTGCGCCCAAGCGCTTCGAAGGCGTACGGTTTAAAGAAGTCGCGCCCACCAGAAGGGTCGTCCAACATGGGACCAACCACGGCGAGCAAATCTAGTGGCCGAAGCCCTAGTTCAAAAACGGTAGCGTGTCGAACCACGGTGTCGCCATTCTTGATGGCAAAGCCGATCTCGGCCGGGTTGCCTAACAGGGCCGCGAGCCACCTCTCAAGCGCAGGCTCGGCCATTGAGCGGTTGGTGGCCACCGCGGGCCAGCCCGGCAGCGTTGCTTCGCCTTCCTTAAAGGCAATCACAATCCGATGCGTGATGCCGGTGCCACCGCGCGGAATCTGGATGAACTCCGGATCGGGCGGCATTGTGCCGTTGGCCAGTGAGTCGAGCGTACTGGCCGTGCGATACGTATTGCCCTTCGTGATCTGGTAGACAGACTCGGCCGTGACGAGATCGGCCACCGCGTCCACATCGTCCTGCAATCGCAAAAGCGATTCGCGCAGCTTTGATTCTGCGGCGCTGTTGCTCGGGGGCAGGTCCGCTGCCCCGAAAGGAAACGCACCAGCGTCGAAGGCTCGATAGGCACGAAGGCCATCCACCACATGGCGAGCGCCCCGTTCCAGTGTGGGATCATCGTTCGGCGATTCTGACTTGCCGATGACAAGCGGATACCTCTGCCGCAAAGCCTGCTTGTATTGGTTCAGGCCGTTTTCGTGGAGATTCCGTTCAAAGCGATATCCGAAAATCGCCCCGAGTGGCTGCCCTTCGCGCATTTCATCGAGCACCTGACGGGCTTTTCGTGCGCGGCTCGATGACAGATCGATTGCGTACTGCTGAGCGTCGCTGTTGCGGTTGCTAAGATAAGCATTGCGCAGCACCGCCGCTGCATGAGCGTGACCAAGTGAGGGCGTGTGCAGGTATCCACCCGCTACGTCGTCGCGTTCGGCCTGTCTTCCCTCGATTCCTGCACTTTGTCGGGTCTTTCTGCGCAGGTTCTCGACCACCGCGTATCCACCCATGTAGGCCATGGGCTGGTAATAGGCCCCCTGGCCCTGCTCGTCCTGTACGGGAGGGCGACTGTAGCCGCCGATTCGCGCTGCCGCGAAAGCCGACACCCAAGCGTCGAGGCGGTGGGAGCAGACATCAAGGGTGTAGAGCATGTAGCGCTCAAGTTCGCGCGGGTTCAGCGTGCGCAGATCGTGCATCTTTGAAACAACGGCACCCGCCTCCGAGCTTGCGCCAAGAAGTTCCGCGCGCCGCGAAGGAGCTGCATCAATGAAGTTCCACACCGTGGTTTCGTTCCCGAGTGACTTGTAGATTCCCCACAGCATGCGCTCGACCCAATGGGGCGCCCCAACCGGAGGATTTATCTTCATAATCCGCCAGGCCTCAAGCGCCACCTGCACCAACAAAGAGTGGCGCACCAGAAGGTAGAGCAAGGCGTCCGGTGTTTGCACGCCGGGGAAATCGTCGCGAAGCGCATCAAGGCCGGTTGGTGTGGCGGCGTTTATTATCCTCAAGAGGTAAGACGAAGCCGTCTCGCCCCCCTCACGCTCAACAAAGGACCCGGAGAACAGATTCGACTGGTCGGCGAAGCCAACATTGCCAACACGGGGTTGCCACTGCGGCTTTCCGATTCGTGCCGCGGCCTTGCCCCACGCCTTTGAGATGGCCGATAGCGGAGCGTTGAAGTCCTTGCCTAAAAACCAAAAGAGATTGGTATTGATCTCGCTGGGCAGGGCCTCGCGAGCCCACACGCTGTGGGTTCGCCCGTCAAGCGACAGCGCTTCAAGCAGATCGCGATTGATGTCGGAGGGTGGCCCTGAGGTCGTGTTCGCACGAACGCGGGGCACGCCCTCGCTGGCGGTGCGCCAGATAGGCATTAGGTTCAGCAAGAAGTCGCGAACGAACGCAGGTGCAGAATGAATGTCGCTGTCCCGTGTCTGCCACCGCCCGAGAGAAGTGGCTGGAAGCACGCCATAAGGCACGCTCCCAATTCGAAGAGATGGTGCGAAACCGCTACCGTGGACCCAATCCTGAAAGAAGCCTCGAACCTCGCTGATCTTGTCATATTGTCCGGTGCCCGAGAAGACTGGGTCCATCATGGTTTCGGCGAAGTACCCAAGCGTGGCGGGCCAGAGCACAGTGTTCATGGCACGTGCGGCGTCGAGCCCCAGTCCTTGGGCGCCGGTGACGTTGGTCATGACAGTCCTACCGACACCCAACGCAAGTGCCAACCTCTCGCCGTCGGAGTTTCTAAGTTCTTCGCCACTGAGCTCTTCGGCGAAGTCGTCTCGTTTCCGAGGTGGGGGCGGAACGCGTTCGATCTGAAAGCTTTCCTCTCCTGCGTTTGCATCGGACGGAGGGTATGCCGAGGGGCGGCCTTCAATGTTGTTGGTGGGGGTTCCCTCTCCGATAATGGCAATGCCACGGTCGTAGTGGTGCGCGTCGAACAGATCGCCCATGAAGGCAGCCGATTGCGCCAGCGAGAACGACGACTTCACGCCTACTGCAATGATCCGGTCGAAGCCTTCGTTGAGATTCGGCGCAGAGATCTCGACCGCCATGCCAGCAAGTTTGGCTTCCTGAAAATCGACCAACCACTTGAGGGCGCGATCCGTCTGGAACCCGCGGGTTCCCACATCGTCAAAGCGTAACTCATGCGCACTTGGATCCAGTGTGGTGGCCAGGGGTTCACGCACAGCGGTTGTGGCTGCCTCTTGCACGACGGCTCCATTCCGATAAAGGTACAGGTGCCACCGATCCGGGAGCACAGCGTTCGCTGACCGCATCCAATTGTCTGGAATCGAAACGACATCGGTGGGAAAATCAATCACCGACGAAGGGTTGGTATCGAGGTCGTGATTATACCGGCCATCCTTAAAGCCGGCACCATTGTTGGGCGTGAGCGCTTTAAGGATGTAGGCGGCGCGATGCCTATCGAAGCGAGATACGAGGATCTTCCATTGTTCCAGTTCAGCGCTGGCGAGCAAATTTTCGTTGATGCCAAGCTTCCGAACTCGATTGTAGTAGTTCTCTCCGGCCTTTCTCTCCTCAACCGTGAGCCCTGGCTCCAACGTGTTGATTGACACCTCGTCGGGGTAGATCCGCACGTAAAGTTTATCGCCTACGAAGCGGGTCTCGAGCCGAGCCGGAAACAGCGTGATGGCCCTGTCGCCGGCAAGCCTAGCCACTTCGTTTTCGGCGGAACCGGCGACCCACGTAGCAAGTGCGTTTTGCAGGGCCTTAACTGCATCCTCGTAGTCGTTGGATTTGGTTAGCAAGTTGTTTCGCGCACCCACTAGCACCAATTCAGCGGCAGTGATGGCGGCCTCGTTACCCTCAGCGCGGGTGATGGCCACGGCCTGCTCCGCGAATCCAAGAGTGTTTACAGCGGCATCAAGCTCGTCTTTCGCTTGTGACACCGCGAATCGGATGGCTTGGTTGAACGTGGACATATCAGGTTCCAGGGGCAAATAGGGAAAGGCTGTGGACGGCAACGCGGAAAGGGTTGCGGAACAGCGCAGTTGCTATGTCAGCCGAAGTTAAATTGGTTCCAGGAGGCTCCGCGTCGAAGAAGAGCGGTGCCGGTTCGGGATTCGTGTTCAATCCAAACTTTGGCTCCGCGGGCTGCTCCTGCAGCACGAAGAACCAGCCGGGTGCAGTTTTCAGATCGTCTTGCTCACGAAGCTCGAAACCATAAACCGCCGTGTCCGGTGGCAGCCGTCCGAAAAACACGGGGTGTTTCTGCAGAAGCGTGCCATCACTTTCCTTGGCGAAGCCGGTTCTCGACGCATTCGATTTGACGGCCGACACGATGACGTTGGGGTAGCGACGGATGAGTTCGCCGCGCACGATGAAGACGATGTGTCGCCGGCCGGCACTGAAAACGTTGCGCCTAGGTGAATTCGCGCCGAGCGGTGCATTTCGCCATGCATGGATGTAGTTGATGTCCTGACCTTCCTCGCCGGTCAAAGCTGGTGCAGCCGCTGTGGCGACGAAGCCGCGATCATCCCAGAAATTTCGGAAATACGTGCCGCGCTGATCGGTGGGATACTCACGGAAGAGCAACTCGCGGGCCATCTCGTGGTTAAGCCCCACCATAATGGCCTCAATGAACTTCTGGTTGGGCTCAACCAGCCCTAAAGTCTCTGGCTGCAGTTGCCCAATG
>JBBSJE010000208.1:0-10950 GCA_038257535.1 Polyangia bacterium | reverse complement strand
CCTGTTCATCGAACACGCTTGAAGCGTGCGTCACCGACGACGAAAAATTGAAGCCACCGTGGCAATGAAAACATTCAAGCCGCTCGGTAAAAAACAGATCTAGACCGCGCAAAGCCGAATCTGTCATGGCGGCTTGTCGTTTTGAAAGGTGTTTCGATCAAACGTCGAATTGCCCGAAATCAGCGTCCGCACAAAACTTGCCAACGCCTTGGTGACATTCGCCATCGTCAAGGAATTCGCTTCATCGGCAAACGCGGCCTTGAACATAGGTGGATACAGCGGATCGATGCCCAAGCGCGCCAAGATCTCGGTTTCTTTGCCCGTCGCACCCAGCTCTATCGGTCGTTCACCAAACAAAGGAATAGGGATCTGTTGTTCCAGGGTAATGAGCGCGGGATTGGCCCACGTTTGCGTGGTGTTGTACGCCACATTGACCAGCGGCATCGAGCCCCGGGGCGTATGCTCGCCCGTTGATCCCATTGACACGGCCTTGCCGTCCGAAAACGCCAATCGTTGCTCGTGACACGAAACGCAGGCCTGGGTTTGGCTGCCTGAAAGGCGCTGCTCATAGAACAGCCTGCGCCCCAGCGCAACCTTTGCCTCTGACATGGGGTTGTCTTCGGGAACCTTGGGTTCGGGAAACCCGGGCGGCAGCTGCCAAACATAAGCTTTGGATGATGAAGCGTCCTCACCGCAGGCGCCCACGGCTGCGGCCAAACACAGCCAAAATCCGAGCAGGGTTTTCATTCGAGACGAAACAGCTTTTGGGCCGCACAACCGTTTACACATTGGCCGGTGGAGGCTTCAAGGCCTAGGTTCGCAAACAACGCTTGGCATTCCGGATCCGTGGCGCCGGACATGCAACCAGGGGCGGTCCCGGGTGTGTTGACTTGCAGGTCTATGTTTGCCAGCACGGCGGCCAAGTCGACAACGATCATGTTCTGCAACGGATCGTAAGCCGGCAGCGTCACTTCAACTCGGTTGGAAAGCGCGCACGCCACCGCAGGCGCCACGGTTTGCGCCGCTGACTGACAGCCCGTGCTTCCCAGGTGTATCAGCCACTGGTTCGAGGCGGCCGCAGCGTCTGTTGACGGCGTTGAAAAATCCACGCGCATGAACTTGTATCCCGCCTGCCAACTCCAAAACATTGCGCCCAGGTTCAGGGGCGGCGGCGCCAAGCCCACGTTTTGGTGTGCCACGGGAGCGGGCACGCCCAGAGTGAACCGTAAGGCGGAACCCGCAGAGATCTGTCCCTTCACAGTGACCGCTGTGTTCGTAAGCTTTGTGCCCAATTCGCTGCAAGGCCCGGCGCCGTTCTCGAAGTCAAGCAAGGCCACGTTGTCGTCCTGCCAAAGGCCAGCGGGCACAAGCGGCAGCGGCACCTCCTTGCCCGCAGCATCCACGGAACGCAACTGGGACACAAACAAGCGATAGTCTTCAAGCTGCACCATCGTGGCGGCGCTTCCCAAAGCGTAGGAGGTCCCGCAAGCGAATGGCAGCGCCCCCATTCGGGCCGCAAATTGCAACGTTTGGGTGGGACCCTCGCTGGGGGCGTTCGCATTTTCGCCGCCGCACGCGGCAAAAGCCAAGAACAAAGTCATTGCCAGAGGCGCGGTGTTGCGCGATGAGGATTTCATGAAGCTGCCTAATCCTGGCACGGGAGGGGCTATGGGGCGAGTCAGACGAGGCGGGGGCGACAATTTGACTCAGCACTTCCTACCCACAGCCCTTGCCGCACGGGAAACTACAAGGCAACGTGGACACTCACTTTTTGTCCCGCCCGTGCTGCACACCAATGAACACCTCTGACAGCGCCCACAGCATCAATGCAGACTGGCTGTTTCGGCTTCGTTGGGGCGCCGTTATTGGGCAAGCGGTGACCATTGCTGTGGCCCATGGGGTGTTTCACATCCCCTTGCCTCTGACGTGGTTGGCCGCTGTGGTGGCGGTGCAGATTGTCTTCAACTTGGGCGTCCGCGCGTGGGTGCAGCGAACGGCTCATGTCGGTGCGCCCGCCCTGTTTGGTGGCCTGGCCTTCGACATCGTGGCGCTGACCACTTTGTTGCTGCTGTCGGGTGGACCGCACAATCCGTTTAGCTTTTTGTATCTGGTTTACATTGCCTTGGCGGCGGTGGTCTTGCCTTCGCGCTGGACGTGGTCATTGGTGGCGCTGGCCGCCTTCGGATCGGCCTTGCTGTTTGTGTTGCCAAGCCATCACCTTCACATTCATGGCGACACTGAAGGCTTGTTTAATCTGCACCTACAAGGCATGTGGGTGGCATTTACGGTGGCGGCGTCCTTCATCGTGTACTTCGTGATGCGGGTGCAGCGCGCGTTGGCGGCACGCGAAGCCGAGCTACAACAAGTACGCGCCGTGGCCGAACGTCACGATCGCTTGTCGGCGTTGGGCACGTTGGCTGCTGGGGCCGCCCATGAACTGGCCACCCCTTTGGCGACAATCGCCACCATTGCCAAGGAGCTGGAAATCGCCCTCACAGCGCACGCTGACAACAGCCACCTCGTGGCCGATGCGCAACTGATGCGCTCGCAAGTCGAGCGCTGTCGGCAGGTGCTGCAACAAATGTCCGCAGACACAGGCGCCACCATGGCTGACGAGTTCGAGGTGCTTACGCTGCAAAGCGTGCTTGACGACGTCACCGCGCATCTGCGAGACGAGCCAGGCGTGCTCAAAGCAGGTGCGGCGAAAAGTGATCTCGGCTTTTGCATCAAGAGCCCTCGTGCACCTTTGCGACAAGCGTTGGTCAACCTGATCAAGAATGGATGGGACGCGTGCGCCGCCGCCGGCAGATCTGCCGAAGTGGTTCTAGACGCGCACGTGCAACACGGAATCGCACATGTGTTCATTCGCGACAAAGGTGAGGGCATGAGCCCCGAGGTGGCCGCACGAGCGGGAGAGCCTTTCTTCACCACCAAGCCCACTGGCAAAGGCATGGGCCTAGGTGTCTTCGTGGCCCGAAGCGTGACCGAGCGCTTGGGTGGCCAACTGGCCATCGAATCGCATGAGAAGCAAGGCACCACGGTGCATATGCAACTTCCGGTTGTGCACAAGAAGGCCACGTTATGACGCCTGATCAAGTGCCCCAGAGGCTGTTGGTGGTTGATGACGATGACGTGTTTCGCGAGCGCTTGGCGCGCGCTTTTCGCACACGCAACTTCGTGGTGGACACAGCAGATGGACCGGACCAAGCGCTCGCCATAGCCAAAACGCAACCGCTTCACATCGCGGTGGTGGACCTTCGTATGCCCAAGGGGTCGGGCTTAGATTTGCTGCCAGCTTTGTTGGAGCTGCAACCCAAACTGCGAATCCTGGTGCTTACAGGCTACGGCAGCATTGCCACAGCGGTGCAGGCTTCACAGATGGGCGCGGCGGCCTACCTTTCAAAACCCGCGGATGCCGATGACATTCTTAGAGCGCTCGCCCGCACCGCTTTCCAACCCATTGCCCCGGCTTTGCCCGACGAAACCAATACACCCAGCTTGGCGCGGGTGGAATGGGAGCACATCAACCGCGTGTTGTCCGACTGTGACGGCAACCTTTCCGAAGCAGCGCGGCGACTGAACATTCACAGGCGATCCTTGCAACGCAAGCTTCAAAAGTACCCGCCAAAGCGTTAGCGCCCGAATGGTTTGGCGGTGGCCGTTAAGCGCGCGCCCGCGCCACCCTTCACAGGCGGCACAGGCGTGTTGGCATGCTTAAACGCGATTACGAGCCGGTCCACTCACCCTTGAGTGCGGTGCACTGGCTTTGCGCGGCCATGGCTGAGAAGGGCGCATAGTAGCGGTACCTTTTCTCGGCGGCCTCGTCCTTACCAATCACGCAGGTGCCGAGAAGGCCGGCCGTAGCGCATGCGCCCGCGACGAATTCGGAATCGGCCAAACTAGCGCACATGGGCTCCACTGTGGCTGCTGTGTAGCTGCTACCCCAATACTCGTGGCAGATGCCATTCATCTCGTTCTGGCAACTTCCCTTAACCATTGCGGTGACATTGCCACCGCCGCCCCCCGCACCATCAGCGTCGTCTTTGTCATCATCGCCACCGCAAGCGGCTGTCGCGGTTGCGACGGCCACCATCACCAATGCCAACACCAAATTAATATTCTTCATATTCTTCATGATCTACGAACCTCCTCGAAGTGAAGTTTCTACACTACACCAACGTCAACTGTCGTCAAAATCAGACGCCACAAATAGAGCAAGAGCCAAATGCAAGGTGTTGCGCATTCACCCGATGGAGTTTCAAGCCAAGCGTCGCGCACGCGCCCCTTGTGACCTGTCAATCGCTTTGTAAGCTCCGTTAGGTGAGGGTAAGGTCCTGTAGTTGCTTTGTTAGGGTATGGCTTTTTGGTGTTTTGTACGCCGCCGCCCCTGCGTTCGCTCAAGACACCGAACCCGCGGCCCCAGAAGCCTCCGCCACCAAAGCGCCTCCCGACGCGCCCCAACGAGATCACGAATCCGTTAGACACCTCAAGCGGCCAGCCACAATGCCCGCAGGTGTGGTGCAAGTGTTCGCCCCGTTGCAGATCTCCTTGGTGCCCAAAGAAATTGGCAAACCCACCTTCTGGGCTCCCAACATTTCCTGGGGCTTGTCAGACACAATCACGCTGCGAATTTTGCACGGCGAAGCTTACCGTGCGCCGGACAGCGTGGCTGGCGTTTGTTTTACGGGCCAAAGTGGTGGCTGCCCGAATGTGTACAACAACGTTAGTGCCGACGCTGTGGTGGCTTTGATCAGCAGCTCGTCGTTTAGCCTCACGGGCAATGCGGGATTGTCACTGGCGAACACGTCTCCTCTGTCCTTCGGCGTGATTGTGGGCACAGTGGCTGAAATGAGCGTGGGCGAAAAGCTGGCGTTGCAGCTTGAACCGTCGCTGCTTGTGGCGCTTAACCGGCAAGCGATGGACAACCCACATCGATTTGGCATCACCGCGCGCGCGTTTGTTCAGGCCAGCAAACCACTTCTGCTGTTTTCGTTGATGGGGCTGTTTTCACCGTTTGAAGACTTTGCAAATCAACACGTGGTTCCTATTGGCGGAGGTTTTCTTCATGCGTTGGGTCCAAACGTGGATCTCGGTTTGCAATTAACGTTCACGAATGTCCTGGGGGCGCAAGCTTCGCTTGACGACCGACAATTGACCATTTTGACCGCGTTTCGTCGCTGATCTTGGTCAAATTCAGATCATATTGGGAAGATCGTTTCGCCCTGTTGAAGGCGCCCCCCACTCGGCGGCCAACCGATTGGCGATGCGATCAACAACCTCGCAAACACCTTCCGCTGCGTGGCCCGCATGAATCGCTTGCACAATGTGCGCAACATGCTGCTGCCAGGTGTTTTCGTCGATAACGCCGTCTAGACCCTTGTCTGCCAAAATCTCCACCCGCCTCTCAAACGCCGACACAAAAATCAAAACCCCCGCGCGGTGAGGCGTTTCGTAAAGCGCGTTGTGGGCAAAGAGCTGCAGGGCTTTGGCGCGAACCGCTTCAATCTCCACCTCGTTGGGAACCAAAATCAACGCCAAGCGCGGTTGACTGAAAAGCCACCACAAAGCCATCGCCACAGGAGGTTGCAACACCAGCAGCCACGAGGTTGAAATGGCAGGCCAGGCTAGGTGCACAGCCCACGCCAGGGCCACCGTAAGCACGAACACCGGCATGGCAAACCAACGCCCGTAATCGTCGCTGCGCGAAGCTTCACCGAACACAATTTCGCCTTGGCAACGCGCTTCCGCGGCGGCAATGGTTGCCGCCACTTTCGTGCGCGCGTTCTCGTCCAACAATTTGGGCATCACCAACCTCCCGAAGCGCCGCCGCCACCGAAGCTGCCACCGCCACCACCAAAGCCGCCAAAGCCACCCCCGCCGCGCCGCCCGCCCGCGGTCCATCCGCCCATTCCGAAGGGCGGCAGCATAAAGAAGCCGCGCCGGCGTCCCCGGCCACCGCCTGAGAAAAACAGGAAGATCAAAATCATGATGAGGGGCCCGACCCAAGCTTTGCCCTCACTTCGGTTTCGCGGCCGCCGCGCCGGTCCCACGGCTTCACCATCGGCGGCCGCCATAAGCCTGGTTAAACCCGCGGCAAGCCCTTCGGCATAGTTGCCGCTGCGAAACAGCGGCGTCATGTCGTCCGCGATCACCCGCCCCGCCACAGCATCGGTCACCACGCCTTCGAGGCCGTAGCCCACTTCAATGCGCACGCGCCGCTCTTGCAACGCCAAAACAAGCAAGAGCCCATCGTCGCGTGACTTGTCGCCCAGTCTCCAGGCTTCGGCCACCCGGATGCTGAAGTCTTCGATCGGATCACCATCTAACGAAGGCACCGTGAGCACCGCGAACTGATGCCCCGTTCGCTGCTCGTAAGCCGCCAGCTTTTCCTCCAGTTGGGCACGCTGTTGCGGCTGCAACACGTTTGCTTTGTCTTCAACCCTTTGGGTAAGCTTCGGAACTTCAACCGCTTGCGCTGGCCGCGCCAGAAGCACCGCCGCGCCCACCAACACCGCGCGAGCAAGCCACCGCATGGCTGGCCGCTAAAACTTCACTTCAGGAGCCCGATCGGCGCCTGGTGTGGTGGCGGTGAAGGTGGCTCGCACGCTTTTGCCTCTTATTTTGGCGCCCAAACTGGTGGGAAACTTCTGCACAAACGCATTGTAGTCGGCCACGTTTTCTATGTAGCGGCGGCGCGCCACAGCGATGCGGTTTTCAGTGCCTTCAAGCTGCACCATCAAATCCCGGAAAGCGGCAGACGCCTTCAGGTCAGGATATGCCTCAACCGTGGCCAGCAAACGTGACAACGCCCCCGACAGCTGCGCCTGTGCTTGTTCAAACTGCTTGAGCCGTTCGGGGTCGTCGATGATAGACGCGTCCACATTGATCGACGTGGCCCGTGCGCGCGCCTCCACAACAGCTTTCAAGGTGTCTTGTTCAAAGCTAGCAGTGCCTTTGACGGTGTTGACCAAATTGGGAATCAAGTCGGCCCGCCGCTGGTATTGGTTTTCCACTTCAGACCAGGCGGCCTTGACCGCCTCGTCTTTGTCGATCACGGCGTTGTAGCCGCACCCTGTGACCAAACTCATCACCATCATCCCCACAATCGCAAACGCGGTTCGCATCATGAAAGGGAGTCTGGCGCGCGCAAGCCCCGCCGTCGAGCGTGCGGCATATTGTCGCAGAAGTCCGTTTGTGATTGTTGGAGGCCACGGGGGCGGCTACGAGCATTCTTTAGATGATTTCGTTTTGGCGCCCCGCAACCTGCATGGCCTTTGGCGTGGCTGTTTTTTTCCTGACGGCCCCCCAGGAGGCGGAAGCGCACCACGACGGTCCCGTGCTGCCGCTGTCGCTCAATGCCCCGGGCGCCGTGGGCGGCCTGGCCAACCCCGCGGCACAAACGGAAACCAAGTTCGGCCTGGCCAGCCGCGCGTTTCGCGTTTCGGACCATGAGCTTTACGGCCAGGGCCTAGGCGGCAACGCCACGGTGCTGTTCAACGGCCTTTATGGCGCCTTGGCTCTGTCGCCGAATTGGAGCTTAGAGGCCCTGGTGCCGTTCGTCACGGATGTGCCCAGCAACGGCCACAGCCACACCGGATTGGGCGATGTGCGGATGGGCCTGCGCTGGTTTGAACCGTTGCAGAGGCTGGGCATGCAGCTGATGCTGGGCGCCGAAACCGCCCTGCCCACAGGCAACGCCGATCAGGGCTTTGGCGCGGGAGCCGCCGTGTCCCGGGTGTCCACGCGGCTGGCGAAAGACCTGCCCGCGCAGCGGATGCGGTTGTTCGTAGAAACGGGAATGGCTTGGGCTTGGGCGCCCCGCCGGGGCACGCTTGCCGACGTGGCTTTTGCGGGCATGTGGCAAGCGCTGGGCCCCGTGGGGCTGTTTTGCGAGGTGCGTGTGCTCACCGCGGTCGAGCGGGGCCGCGAAGCCCCGCTTGAATTTGTGGGCCGCACCCGCACGCCCGGGGACACCACCGTGGTGTTCACGCCCGCCTTGATGTTGGCGGCCTCTCCACACATCTCGCTCGCGCTTGGTCCCCAAATTCCCGTAGGGTTCAAAGACTTCGATTTCGGATTTGCGCTCTCGGCCACCTACCGGATTGATTGACAGAAATTTCAGCAGCTATCCCAGATAGCCGCCCCTTTCCAAAGCGTGGCGCAACATGCGGCGCAGCTCTGAAATGACCCCGTCCGGCCCCATCCACGAAGGTTCAATAATGCCAGGCTCAATGCGGCCAACCGCACGATTCAGATCGGCCTCGAACACCGCGCGGACGTCTTTGCTATCCAACACTTGGATGGCCGTGCGACCTTTAACGGTTTTCTCAGGCAGCGATTTTACCATCCGCCACAGTGGTTGATAAAGATTGCCCAGGAGGCGTTCGATTTCGCTGGTTTCTTTGGCCAGCAGCAACAACCCGCGGAACGTCGCTCCGTCAGCCACGGTTTGCGCGGCCGCCACCCTTAACACCATCGCATCGTCAACATAGCCCAAACCCGAGAAGTGGTCGGGGAACATATCGAAGCTGTCCAGCACGTACTGCAGAGCCCCCACCAACAAACGCTTGCCTTCACGATCCACGCTGCTGTCTTCCAGAGCGGCCCGCACCCGCCCCACATCCAGAACAAATCCATTCGCAAGTTTTTGCAACGACGCAAGTGTGATGTTGGCTTCCGACATATTGATCCCCCTTCAACGCTTTTCAGCGGCGCCACCGGCCGCTCCGCGCGCACTGTATCATGGCTTGCGTCGCGGTTTGACATGCGCGGCGGGCAAAAGAAAGCTTTAACGTTTCCCCGCGTACCGCGACATTTGAAGGATGCTGGCAAGCACCTGGGGAAGCGTGACCAACTCCATGTGACCATGCTGCGACTGCGCCACCACCAAACGCGAAAAGCGCAGCCTTGGGGGCGGCGACGTGGGAATTTCCGTCAGCTGTCTTGCGAACCGAAAGCGCTTCGCAAACGGACGCGCCCACGTCTCGGTGGTGCGAACGATCATGACCATGCGGTGATCGGGCTTGCCTTGCAACCACTGCGCGTACCGATCCTCAAACCCATACAACGCATCAACCAACACCACCTCGCGCAAACGCGGGTGCTCAAGCCAATTGACGATGGTACGGTAAGCCGCGCTGTGGCCCACCACCACCACAGGCCCTCGGGTTGGCAATAGCTTCGGCTTGGAGGCGCGCACCGCGGCCAGCAGTTGCGACAGATCGTCCCACACCACAGGCTCTTGCGGCGCGCTGGGGGCTTCAGGCACAACAAAAACCGCGGGCAATCCGCTGGCTGCGAACTTGGCCGCTAGGTCATGTTGCTTCCAAGCTGAATCGACGTTGTTGTAAAAGCCGTGAACATAAACCACGGTCACCGCAGGCCGAACTGCGGCCGCGCGAAACACATACACAGGGCCACGCGTGGTCTTGAGCCGCAGCTTCAGCTCAGGGGTTGCGAGCTTGGCAATGGCCGCGTTTGCGTGGCGCAACGCCGCGGCTGGCATGGTCACAACCAAGACCGCCAGGGCAACACTAACGAGCGTTCGACTCACGGCGTGTCACCAGCATATGCCCGCGCCCCTGCACGTCCGGATAGCCATAGTGAAAACGGATCGGACGAATCGGCTGCGCTCTCCATTGTGCCGCAAACGCCGCCGCGATCTTGCGATTGGCACCTGGCAGAAACGCCCCTGAAAACCAACCGTACGTGGTTTGTGAAAGCCCGTTTGCTGTCGCGATGTGGGGGGGCAAACCTGTGCTATCAGAAATCATAAAGGTGGCCAATTCGGCCAAATACGATCGAATTAACCCAAAGCCATCCCACCACAAAAGGTAGCTAGCGGCTTTGGTCATCGCGAACACTTTGCCCTTGGCGCGCAGGTGCTTGAGCACCCGGTCGTCTTTGCGCAGAGCCGTGTCGGCCAAGTTGCCCGCCAAGTGGCGAAACACCCGCTCGTGGCTTTCACCCGCGCGACGGAAGCTGATCTCAACATGTGCAAACAGCTGCGCCCGCGCGCTTCCCACAAGCCGGCGTGTCACGATCGTCTGATCCAGCGCTTCTAGATCGGCCGCGCTCAGATAGTTTATCTTCCCCTCGGAGTCGAGACTGAAGTAACGAAATCCCGTAACGTCGAAGTTCCAAAGCTTAAGTGCAAACAGCGAGAACGCGATCTCGGCGGGCAGCAAGCCTTTGGCCATGCTGGATAGGTTTGTGGTCTTTGAATGCTCAGCCGCCAACAGCCGCCGCAAATTGTCTCCCGTTTGCATCAACGCCGCTTCCATTTGCAAGCCCGTGACACGGGACACGCCCCGAAGGTCACCCGCCGGTTCAAGCGACAAGGTTGTGATCTGCCGTGCCTGGGGAAACGTGCCCAACGCGGTTAACAAATCGCCGCCGCCAAACGGATAAACCACCGGCACGTTCTCGTTCTGCGGAACCACCTCCGCCAAAACCGGCTGAATGTCTTTGTGATAGCGGCGTAAATAGCGAGCCGCATGCGCCGTAAGTTGCGCGCAGTAACGGTTGTGGACTTCAGGACTCACATGAACGTTTGCGGGATTGGCCCCCGGGCTGCACCCAATCAACTGCGCCAAGCTCTGTGCGGCGTCGCCCAAATTCACCGCCGTTTGCACATCGGCGGCGCGCACGGTTTGTGAAAAACCACAAAGCCCCAGCGACAAGGCCACCATACAATTGCACCACCTGAGGAAGTTCATAGCGACCGTTTTGGCAAGCAAGTATGCGTGAGCCACCCCTGCACGCAATCGCCTTGTTCAAACGACTGTCGTTCGCTTTTGTTCGCCACCCCCGCGCGGTTGCCCCCCACAACATGCCCAACAACCGTTAAGGTAGCGTCGTGCTTACGGCCCCTGCGCCCCCTCCACGTCACATGGGCTTGTTGGCCACCACAGCGGTGGTGGTGGCAAGCATGATTGGCACCGGTGTGTT
>JBBSJE010000207.1:0-11147 GCA_038257535.1 Polyangia bacterium | reverse complement strand
CGCCAAACAGCTGCCTTTTCGCCCGTTTCCGCCGCCTTTTCACCCCTCGCTCCTCCCCAATTTCAGGGCTTGAAGGGCTTGTTCCCGCGGACTCTCCGGCCCGCCACTCCCCAAAACACCCTTTGAATCACTTATTCACAGACAAGCAGGGCGGATTGGGCCTGGGGCTAGCGATCGTCAAAACTTTTGTTGAAGCCCATGGCGGCGAGGTAGTGGTGGAAAGCCAACCAGGCGTTGGCTCAACCTTCCGGTTTACGCTGCACGGTCGAAGCTAACTGCTATCGCTGCCCCTTCGGCATGCGCCAGAACAATGGCGCCAAAATTGGTGAGCGAAGCAGATCTTTGGGCACCCGGGTGCGCACTTGCAAGCGGCGCCCATCTAAGATGGCCTCGCTTTCACCGGCAACCTTCAGCGCTTGAATGCTGCCGCTGGGGTCGTAGGTAAGCATGTTGGGGAAGAGGTCTGCGGGAAGTTGTTTGTTGTCGTTTCGCAGCTTCACGATTTCTCGTTTGAGCTGTTTTTCTTCCTTCAGCGACAAGTCTTTCTGCAGCGTTAACCACCTGACCACCAGCGGGGCGGAAAAGCTTGTGCCCGAAAGCGGCAGCAGCCAACCTCCTGTTAGGGGCGCGATAACTCTTTCGCCAGGGGCAAACACATCAACACACGCCCCGAAATTGCTAAACTCGCTACGCGAACCCCCGCGCTTGTGGCTGCCAACCGTAATGAGGCCATCAGACATCGAGCAATCAGCATGCTCCGCCAGGCCATTCACCTCTACGTTGCTGTTCCCGGCGGCTTTCACGGTAAGCACGTCAGGCGGTGGGTTGAGTTTGGCCCACTTTTCAAACAGCTCTGCTTCCAATTCAAAAACTTCTTGAAGATCAACCGCGGGGCAATCGTTATCGGCCTGAAGCTTTTCCAAGGCCTCACGCGGCAGCCTGCCAAAGCTCTCATTCACAATGCGCACCTTGTGCGCGCGTTGTAGCTCGGCAATTTGTTCATCAATCAGTGACGATGGCTGGTCAATAATCGCTTGCCGTATCTCTTCATCCTTCAGCAGTTCCACCTCGGCATCTACATTGGCTTGCTGAATGCACGGAAACTCGCTCATTTCCGAAGCTGACAACAACGAACGTTCAACCAACACCAATTTCACCCCAGGGTTGTTGCGTGCCACCACCCCCGCCGTGGCGGTGCCGTGAGAAGGTTCCGACAGTGCTCTATCAAAACCTTTCCCCAGCTCATCGAAGGTGGTTTTGCTGAAACGGCGGCTGGGGCTCTCATCAAGTTCCACCATGGCGTTCCAGTTGGCGCGATGACTTGCAAAATCGCCCAGCTGATCCTCTTTGTCCCCCAAACCATCAACCAAAGAGCAGGCATCGTCGCGTTTCTTCAAGTACGCCAAAAACCGAGTGCGCCTGTCGTCCGACGGATCGGCTTCACCGTCATTGTCGCGGCATTCCACCGCTTTGGCGGCCAGGATTTTGCCCTCGAACAACTCCAAGCTGGTGTCGAAGCCATCGTCGATCACCATCACCACGGGGCCGGCCGCAGGCTTGTCATCATCGCCGCCGCAGCCGAGGGTGAAGAGGTAGGCAACGGTTGAGATTACGAGGATGGGATGCCACGGATTCATGACTGCGTTATTATCGGCGTAGGGGGTCCAAAAGTTGCGTGCTTTTAGGAGATGCGCAGAAAACACGCAGGCGATTGGCTATTGATGATGAACAGACTGCGATACGGTGGAGTCTGAAAAGCCGACTGCTCATGAACACCGCAGCGAATGGGCTCAGCCCTCGAATCCTGGTGCTTGGTCTTGCCGCCTGCGTGCCGCTGGTGCCGGCATGCACCACACATATCCTGCCCACCGCGCCAATCGCGGCCCAGGCCGGTGCGCTGCAGGCGCGGGTGGCGGAGATCACCAGTTGGGGAACTCCGGCCGCGCTTTTGGTCGACGTGGAATCCCCGGTGGAAGTGGGCCTGATGGGCCTGGCGCTGGGTGATGGCCCCAATGCTTGTGAGGGCGGCACCGCGCTGCCGGTCGCGCGGGCCAACTGGGGCGCGCAACGCGACGCCTTCGACCGCGTGGAAGACATTCTGGTGCCGCTGCCGGGTATCGACCCCGAGTTGCAGTTGCCCGCCGTGCTGCCACCGGGTATCACGCGCCTCAAGGTCCCGTGGCCACCTTCCGTGCCGCTGGGGGGCGGCACCGTCATCGATGTGCAAATGCGCAGCGTGGCCACTGCCACCGCGGTCCCGGCAGATCGGTGTTTGCGCTTACGCCTGCCCGGGCCCAGCGCGTTGGGCCCCGCGTGGCAGGTAAGGGGAAGCCGCTTGACCGCCGCGGTGGGGATCCACCTGGACCGGCCGCTACAACCACGTGATGGGCCGTCCGGGATCGGCCTCGACATCGAGTTCGGCCGGGTTCAGGGAGCCAACCGATTGGTCATGCGCGGCGAGGTGGGACTCGCAGTCTGTGGCCCCGGTTGCCGCCTTGAGGTAGGCCGAACCGGCAACGATCTCTACACCGTCGCGGGGCTGGGCGCCGGTTACGAACGGGTGGTTGTGCGCGCCAACAAGTGGTCTCTTGGTGTTGGCGGAGGTTACCGCCTGCGCGCCCATTCACGCGTGGTTGGTGAGACCGGCGCGTTTCTGCTGCATGGGCCGTTCGCCACGTTGCGGACGCTGCGAACCCGACCCCCCAAAGCCAACCTGCTCGACCCGCATGCCCGCGGGGGATACGGCATTGAGTTTTTGGTGGAACGCATGGCTAGCCGCTCGGTGGACCCAGTTGCCACGGCGGTGCGGGCTAGCGTGGGAATGGTGTTTGTGTTTGATTGAATGTGCGTGGCTCGCGCCCTACGGTGCAGGGACGCTGCTCACCGGCACATCAAACGAGCCACCCGTGAGCTTTAGCTCTGTCCCATCGTCGTTCTTGAGAGTGGCGGAAAAGGTGCCAACCATCGGCTGGCCCGCGCCCGCAAACGACTGCACGGTCACCTTGCACTCGCCCTTGTCCGACGAATATCCATCACCCTGAACTGAATAAGAGATCGTCGCGCTCTCTCCGCACAAATAAGCGCCCGTCTTGAAGGGCCCAGGATTCCGCACCAGGGAGATCACCATCAAACCGGGAGCATTGGCGCGCAGGTTCACCACGGCAATGGCGTCGTCTTGCAATGTCGCTGTGGCGCTCGAATCAGCGCGCGGCCCTTGCCGGTCGAACGAGATCCCCTTGGCCGCCGGCGGGACGTTGTCGGTGCCGCCAGTGCCCCCGTTTGCGCCACCTGCCGCTGAGCCGCCCTGCCCGGCCCCACCACTTGAATGCCCGCCCGCCATGCCGGCCTCGCCCCCGCCCATTCCACCGGCTCCATCGTCGGAGCTGTCGTCACACCCGGCCACCGCGAGAATGGCCAGCATCAGCACCGTCATGGGAAAGCGGGATTTATTGTTCATCGTGGCGAACTCTACGTTCTGATACCCGGCATATCAAGCCGACGGCCACAACCTCAGTTCTGTTTGACCAAAGCCAATGTGACCGATGGACGAGTATCTGTTTGAGTCATTTCTATTGACCGGCGGTTGGCAATGGTGGTACGAGACTTTCCATCATGGCGAGCCGTATCTCAAAGCATCTGACCTTTACCTCACTCCTCGCACTACAATTTATCTTGCTGTCCCACGCACAGCTTGCAGACGCGGCTCAGGGCAACCAGCAAAAAGTGCTGTTATTGGTGGGCGACAACTACCAGACCCAGGACGCCTGGTACGTCGATCGTCTGGAACGGAACGACCTGGCAGTAACGGTCGTGTCGGCCGCCGCCTTCGAGCCGCAACAGGCGCGCTCCTATGAGCTCATTGTGATCTCCGAATCGGTGAATTCCACCGATCTGGCAAACGATGTGCGGGATCTCGACGTACCCTTGGTGTGTTTGGAGCCGTCATTGTTTGATGATCTGTCAATGACGGGAAACACCTGGCAGCAGGATTTCGGCGATGCCGCAGGCCAATCCCGCCTAGAGATCGCCGCCGGCAGCCACCCCCTGAACGCCTCCTTGTCGGGCACCGTCAAGGTTTCGAGCGGGGCCGAAAAATTCGTTTGGGGCCGGCCTCGCCCCAGCGCCATCAAGATTGCGCGTTTGGTCGGTTCCGGAGCAGGTGACCGGTGGGGCATTTTCGCTTACGAAGCCGGTGCGGACCTGGGAGGTCGGCCCGCCGCCCAACGCCGCGTGGGATTCTTCGCGGGGCGCGACTCTTCTTTGAAATTGACACAATCTGGGTGGACCCTGTTCGATGCGTCGATTCGATGGGCGGCCCGGCGTCAGGTGCTGATGGTGGTGGGGCAGGGTCCTTTGCTGCCATCCGATGCCCACGTTCGCGGATTCATTGAACGCCGCTTCGGAGTGGAGGTGGTGGTCAAAGAGGGGCCAGTGTTGCGCAAGAGCGATTTCCTCGGCAAGCGACTGGGTTTTATTTCGGAGTCGGTCAATTCGGAGGACATCAGCGACGAGATGCCCGGAGTCGGCCAGCCCCTGGTGGTGCTCGAACCCGCCATATTCGACGAACTGGGCATGACCGGCCCGGTGTGGCAGAAGGACCTCGGCGACCGCGGCGGTCAACGCCTGCTCAGCATCATCAACCCAGCACACCCCCTCGCTGCCGGTTTGTCGGGAACCCTCAATGTCATCAATGACGACCCCAGCAAGTTTGTGTGGGGAGTTCCTTCCAGCAGCGCCATCAAGGTAGCCACGGTGAACGGCGAGCCCGGAGCATTGACCATCTTCGCGTACGAGAAGGGATCCCAGATGGTGTCCGGGACCTCCCCCGCCCGCCGCGTAGGTTGGTTCGCGGGGCGGGACACGCCCGTGCAACTCAACGCTCAAGGCGCCCTCCTTCTGCAAGAGGCAATCGCATGGGCGGGAACCTTGCCGTTCGCGGGAAGTCCCTGTGCCGCGCTCACCGACCTTTCCTGCAAGAGCCCCCTCGTCACCGCGACCCCGATCAATCCGGTCGCGGTCGAACCCGTGCCAGGTTACGTCCTGGGGCCGCACTATGGCTGTGAGCCCGCGCTGGCGGCCAGCGCGGTGGCGAGCGACGAGGACGGCAATCAGTTTTTTCAAGAGCTCGGATATCCGACCGACCCCGCCGTGTGTCGGGCACCATTCGCATTCTGCGACAACAACGATCAGCCCACGGCGCCCCCTTCGGTTGAGCAACTGAACAGCACCGACCCGGCATTTCTTGTGCCCTGTCCACCTCTGAAGGGGGCACCCACCGACAATTGCGGCATCGATCCGCGAACCCTGGCGCAAGACTGCAATGCGGCCTCTGATTGCACACCAGGAATGGTTTGTGCGACCGTTTGCAGCGACGGCGCCTGCACCAGCGTTACAAAACGCTGCGGAAGGCCCTACGCGAGCTGCGACGCGATCCCGGCCGAGGACGACCTGTGCGACGTTCGCGAGGTGCGCGAGTGCCCCGATCCTCGCGCGGTGGGAACCGTGGTGCCAGAGACCTTGACCCAAAGCCTACAGGTTCAGACGGTGGACCAGCCGACCATCCGGGTGCCGGAAGCCGAAAAGCCGACTGTCCAGCCATTCGAGGAGCTAACCGGCGCATTTTGCAGCAAGCTACCCGCGGAGGAGCGCGCCGAGGCACGGCAAGACAAAGCCTCCGACAGCCAGGAAGGCAATGACCAGTGGGGGTTCTTCATATCTCCCACCGCGCAACAGCGATTCAAGATCAGCTTGAAAGAACTCGCCGACCAGACTTTCGAGGCCGGAGGCAGCGTGGGGCTGAAGGCCGGGGCGGTTTTGATGGGCGCCAAGATCACGGTGGTCGAAGCCCTGGCCGACGTTTCCCTGCAGCATTGTGGCCAGCAGATCGGAGTGACAGTGAAGGTATTTGGTGATGCCATTGCCACTTGCGACACCGTTCAGGGCGGCTGCCAAGTGGGCTTTCAGTCAATCGAGCCCAACAGCGGCGGCGTGGGCACCGCACAGGCGAAAAAGGACGAATGCAATACCAAGTTCGCTACCCGCAATGCCAAGGCCGGTGATCTGAGACGCGCGCTATTCATGCAGGGCGCCGTCAAAGATTTTTATCGAAAAAATGGCACCACCAAGGACTTATGCCAAAGGAGCAACAAGCAACTCGGCCTGCATCAAGATTGCAATGCTCCCGATCTGATCAACAACATCGACATTCCAAATGCCTGGGATGAAGAGTACAAGAACACGACGCGAGAATTCCTCGACCACGAAAACGATTTCAACAATTCCCGGGACCAGATCGCGGGGAGCGGGGATGTTTCTCTGCTTGATCTTCGCCGCCGCCTGACAGCCAAGGCGGCGACCTACTCGTTCGCCATTGGTCCGGTGCCCGTGGTTCTTGCATTCGAAGTTTTCGGCACCTGGGGGCTCACCGGGTCCATCCAGTACGGGATCTCGTATGGTGGCGGCCCGTTAACTTTGCTCGCCAACTTGACCGTACCCATGGCGACCATCATGAATGACCCGGCCGACATCCGATTGCTCGTCGGTCCGGTTGTGACACCGCATGCTTCGCTGAATGTGGCAGCTTTTGCCGGTGTGGGGTTCACAGCGCTGTCGTTGGGTATCGAGGGCACCCTGCAGCTGCTGTCGCTGTCGTTGCCCCTGGATGCCCGCTTGGTTGCCTCTCGGGTAGGTGAGCCCGACCCCCGCGATCTCGCCAGCAGCGACTGGGCCGGCGCCCCCATCGAAGGGATGCCGACCAACAAGGTGTGGAAATGGAAATACGGATGGGCCTATGGGGCTCACCTCGACATCACAGCAATGCAGGGCGAGATCGACGCGGCATTGCGCGTGCGTTTCCTATTCGTCAAGAAGACCTTCCGCAAACGCATCACGAAGTGGAACGGATACTCAAAAACCTTCACGATTGCGGGAGCCGAGGGAGGCGAGCCGCTCACCGGCGCGAGTGATATGGGCGCCTTTGTCGACAAGGTCGCCTACACACATGTCGATCCACTGGACGGCAGCGACGTGATTGAACGGCCCGACCCCGATGCCTTTTATCCTGACGTGCTGGGCCGGGAAGAATGCGGGATCATCGTCCAATGAAGCGAAACGCGCTGCTGGGCATCGCCGCCGTGATGCTCGCGGCGTCCGCCATCATGGTAGGAGTGGCCAGCCGCGGTGGCGAGCGTAGCTCAAAGTGCGTGGGCCTGTGCTGGGCGGAAGGCCGTGCGCGTTCGTTCACGCTCGAGGTAAGCAGCCACCTGGTGAGTGAGCAGATGCCGCCGCAGGAGCAAATCGGCCTGCGGGGCAAACTGGAGATCCAGATGCTTTCCTCCGCACCGCGATTGGTCCGATTGATTTTCTCCGGGACCGTATCAGGCATCCCCGCGGGCATGGATGCGACACTGGTGAACGCCGCATTCCATACCCCGATAACTTTTGAACTGGGCGCCCTGGGCCAGCCGGTGGGCCTGCGCGGCGCCAAGGAGACCCGGGGCCACGCCGCGCAAGTTTGGACGTCGCTGTTGTGGGCGATGCAACACTCGCAATCGCCCGACGCGCATGTGCAATGGACGGCGCAGGAAAGCGATGGGCTCGGGACATTCGACGCGCTTTACCGCCGCAAGAACGCCTCGGTCGTTGAAAAGAGGCGCGTGCGCTACACGGGCAGTCACCTGAAAGGCGTGCAATTTAGCATCGACGAATCTGCTATTGAATCCGTGACCGACAAGACCGGTAACCTCACACGCTTTTCATTGCGGGAACAAGTTCGATCACTGAAGAGCGGGCCGCTGCCTGGATTTGCGGGCCGGTACACATACCTCCTGAACGAGGCTGGGGAGAGCGACGCGAGTGGATGGCGTGACGCACAGCTGTCGGCGTTTGCGGGCCCCACGCTGCCCCCGCCGCGCGCCGACCGCGCCGATGAGCCGGAGTCGATGGACGACGCGCGCATTGCCGGCCGCCGCATGCCCGACGTCATGGCACGGCTCATCGCGGCCGAAGCCCAGGCGGGCGCCGGGACCCGGAGCAATGACATCGCGACCGGGCGCGAATACGTGGCGCTGGCCGCGCTTCTGCGGCGCGAAGCCGAGGCCATTGCGATGGCACGCGAGCACATTGAAAAAGGCGGACCTCTCGCGATGACGTTGATCGAAGCTTTGCGCGACGCCGGCACGCCCGCTGCACAATCACTCCTGGTCGAACTGCTGGCCAACGCGAAGATCACGCCGCAGCAGCGTCTTGAAATCGCTCGCTCCCTGGGGCGGGTCGAGCGGCCAACCGAGGAAAGCATCGCGGCGCTTAAGGGCATGCGCTCCGAACCCGGATTCGGCCAACAGGCCCGTTACGGGATGGGGTCTGCGGTTTTCCGCTTGAAGGAAGTAGATCCACAACTCGCGCTGACCACCCTGCAAGATCTGGTGAGCGAGCTGCAGCAGACCCGCGATGACGGAACGAGGGTGATGGCCCTGGTGGCGCTGGGAAATGCCGGCCATCCGGGATCGGTCGCGGCCATTGCGCCGTTTTTTACCGGCAATTCTGAGCCGGTGCGGGCCGCGGCAGCGCAGGCATTACGCCGGGTGGTCGGCCCCGAAGCGGATGCGTTGCTGGTCAGCGCCGCCAAGGATCCGAGCATCACTGTGCGCTTCAGCGTTGCCAATGCGATATCCGAGCGCGCGCCTTCGGACGTCCTCACGCCCACGCTAAGAGCGCTGTCGATTGGAGAGCCCGACTTTAAAACCCGCGCGGAGGCCATCCGTACCGCGTCGAGCTGGTTGGCCGGGGGTGATCAGGTACTACGGGCGAGTCTGCAACAGGTCGCGACTTCGGACCCAAGTATGGATTTGCGCGCCATTGCTCAGCAAGCTCTAGCTCGTGTCGGCTCGGGAGGTTAACCATGTCACGCCTATTCGTCGCCCGTGTGATTACCATGATCCTGTTCGTCGCGGTTTGTGCGTGTGAGGAAACCGGCCCGCCTCCGGTGGGGGACGCCGCAGCAGCAGCGACAAACTCCCCCGATACCGGACAGCGGGACGGCACTGGCGGTTCCAACGGAGCAGGCGGGGCAAGCAACGGCGGCGACGCACAAAGCGGCGGACATCCCAACGCGGTCAAAGACGCGGGCCCTGATGCCGGAAATGTGCCACCCTTGGCCAGCGGCCGCATCGCTGCCGGCGATGATTACACCTGCGTCATCCGCTCAGACAGGACCGTGCAGTGTTGGGGCAAAAGCTATCAAGCAACGGTCCCCACCGGGGCCTTCCGCCAGATCGCGGCCGGTTATCGCAATGCGTGTGCGTTGCGCGACGATGGGTCGATCGCTTGCTGGCACAACCGGGCGGCCAGCCCCCAGGGGGAAGTCGACGAAAAAATTCCCGAGGGGCCCTTTACGTTGGTGCGGGTTGGCGGTGCGCGAGCTGGGGAGTTTGCGTGTGGTCTGCGCAGCTCGGGCGAGGCGGTTTGCTGGAGCAATCCCAGGGGCACCGGGGTCAACCCTTTGATCAAACCGCCGGTGGCAGCGCGCTTTGTGGACCTGGCTCTTGGAGAGCAACACGGCTGCGGCTTGACCATGGAGGGCAACCTTGCATGCTGGGCCTCTTACCCAACGTCGCCAATTCTCACCGTGCCGCCCGGGATGTGGAGCCACCTGTGTGCGGGCGCCGGGTTCGCCTGCGCGGTGAGTGCGCCCGGGGTGCCAAGGTGCTGGGGTCTCCAATTGACATGGCCATCGAGATGGCCCACGACGGCAGTGGCGCGCGGCCTGTTCTGCGCGGCGTCCGGCCCGCTGGCGTGCGCGATTGTTGGCAGCGGCCGTGCTTATTGCACCGACGTGGATGGCCCGTGGTCGGGCGCTGCCGCGGTCGAGTCGCGCTTCCGCGAGGTGGCAGTGGGCACGTCACACGCATGCGGCGTACGCAGCCAGGGGGACGTGCAGTGCTGGGCCGGCGTAGCCGATCAAGACAACGAAATTTTGAACCCACCGGAGGGTCTGGTGGTCGGATTCGAATGAATCGCGAACGGGACCGCGACTTCGTTATGCGATCGCTCCCGGCGGGCAAACGGCTTCAAACCCACTCTGCACACAACAACTCAGCCTGCCGCAGCACGGTTTTTACAGCCTCTTCCTGTAAGTCGGGCGGGTAGCCGTATTTGTTCAAGATGCGTTTGACCATCACGCGAATCTTCGCGCGGGCGCTTTCGCGCAAGGTCCAGTCGATGGTCACGCTTTTGCGAACCTGGGTGATGAGTTCGGCGGCGATGAGTTTGAGCTTGTCGTCTCCCATGGCTTTCACGGCGCTCTCGTTCACGGCGAGGGCGTCGTAGAAGGCCACTTCGTCATCGGTGAGGCCAAGGTCTTCGCCGCGCTTGCTTGCGGCGTCCAACTCTTTGGCCAGCTTGATGAGCTCTTCGATAACCTCCATCGTGGAGATGGCGCGGTTGTGGTAGCCGTTGAGGGTCCCACCCTTTGCGGTCCATCGCTCTGGCAGGACAGGCTCCGGATGCCAGCGAAACCGATGGGGTGAAGGCGAGGGCTAAGCATCGCTCTGTTTTGAAGATCAGTGCCCCTGACCTGCAGCCGAGCAGGGTTGTGCTAAGTACAAACGGCCGCGGGTACGCGAACATCTGCGTTAGATGTTTGTATTGGTTCCGCACGGCCCCTGGCTCTTGCTCCGCCGGGCTGTCAACCGCATCGAACCAGAATGCAAAACCGTCTTTTCCTTCAATAGGCAGCAAAGGTCCCACTGTGGTGTCTGGCGACTGCGCACCGTTGCGGCCCGCAGTCGCTGCATTCTTCAAGTTGAAGTTTTCGGGCAACACGGGGAACAAAGTGATCTGTAGAACGAACTGCTGCTCACCCGCGGGCGGTGCCATGCGCACGTGCACAGCTTTATCACTGGCTTTGCACTTGTGCGCCCAGTTGGTGGGCACCTGCAGCCGCATCGCTACGCCAGAAACCAAGGAAAAATACCGGGTGGAGGAAGGATTCACAGGCAACAACAGCGCTTCGCCTCGCGTGGGAGGCTTCTCCCAGAAACGTTCGGGCAGCGTTTCGCCCATCTGCTGCTGGAAGGAGGATTTTGCGCCCAGCAACTTGGCTCAGAACGGCCCGGCCTTGGATAGAAACCAGCCCCGCCGACGCTATT
>JBBSJE010000206.1:0-11149 GCA_038257535.1 Polyangia bacterium | reverse complement strand
TGATCGCCAGTGCCAAAGCCCGTGATGGCAGCGAATCGGAACGCCAAGCGGGGCGCACAAGCCCCCATGTGGCCAGGATGAGCACAGGGGCCGCGTAAAGCAGGCCCCGGTGCCGGCCCATCAAAATTCGCAGCAGATTGCGTGGCGAAGGCCAGGAAACACCTAGGGCCCCCTGTCCCATGCCTGCGGCGAAATCCTCGCGTCCCAGGTGCTCGTAGCCAAACTCGAATGCGCCGCCAAATGCGGCGTGGTTGTAGGCCAGAGCGAAAGCCACCGGCAGCAAAGCCCCGAGCCCAAACACCCACGCGCGCCAGGCGTGTTTGAGACCCAAGGCGCGAAGCAAATATGCGCCGACACCAACCGCAATCAGAGCCGCGGGCCATTCGCACGCGGCGGCCGCACCTGCCAGCACGCCCGAGCTTGCGAGTCGCCGCCATGACCGGGGCGTCGGCGTCTTCGCCAACACTGTAAACGATGCGAAGCCGAATGCGGCGGCCACGACATGCCCGTAAAACATTGTGGCGTACGGGAAGATCAGCGTGCCCAGGCACACGCCCATGGCAACGGTGGTGGCCTGCTCCCGGCTGTACCCCCAATGCGCGCACAAACGCAGCAGCATGGCGCCCATCAACGCGGCGGCCAAACCGCTGGTGAAAACAGTCGCCCAATATTGACCCCAGCGGTAAGCCGGGTTCACCAACACGTCGTCGTCGCCATCGCCCACCACCGCCGCTGCGTCCACGCGCCCGTCGCGGCCCACAGGGTAGATGCGGGGAACATCCTTGTGGCCACTGAGGTGCCAGATGGTGCGGAAAAGCAGATAGCCGGGAACCGCAAGAAACGAAACGCCCGGGGCCTTGTCGCTGTAGTGGTGCCCGTTGCGTTGGGCCTTATCGCCCGTGTTGTGATGGTAGGGATCGATGTGCAGTTGGCCGTGCTCAGCCAGGGCCAAGGTTAAGTTGAAACGCGAGTTGGGGTTCCAAGACGGCGATGGGATGAAGTAGGCGTAGGTAAGGAACAGCAGCAAGGCAAAGCGGCCTACCGCACCGGGGCGCCAGGCGCTTTCGTTTGGTGCCCCTGCCGCCGCCATGCGCCCGCTGGTTTACCCCTGCCCTTGCGGTATTTGCAAGCGCAGGCGCCACACCAAAGAGACCGCCTCAAAGAAGATGCCGCCCGACATCTTCGATTCGCCCACGCGGCGATCCTCGAACACGATGGGAACCTCAACCACCTTCATGCGGTTGCGAATCGTTCGAAAGGTCATTTCGATCTGAAAGCCATAACCTCGGGCCCCCACGGCAGGCAGGTTGATGCGCCGAAGGGTTGAAGCTTTCCATGCCTTGAAGCCGGCCGTCAGATCGTGCACGCCAACGCCTAGAACCAGGCGCGCGTAGGTGCCGCCCCCACGGCTGATCACTTGTCGCCCCAGGCCCCAATTGCGGGTGCCGCCACCCGCCACGTAGCGCGAGCCCACGGCGAGATCGGCGCCATCGTCGAGCGCTGCCAACAGCCGTGGAACGTCCTTGGGATCGTGGGAAAAATCCGCGTCCATTTGCACGATGCGATCCCAAGTGCCTTCGGCCAGTGCACGCCCAAAGGCGTCTAGATAAGCGGCCCCCAACCCGGTTTTTTGCGTGCGGTGAAGCACCCGCACCTGCGGATCCGCAGCGGCCATTTCATCGGCCAGCGCGCCCGTGCCATCGGGAGAGGCGTCGTCCACCACTTGTACGGTGGCGTGGGGCACGTGGGTGCGTACGGCGCGCACGATCTCGGGCAAACAATCCCGTTCGTTGTAGGTGGGAATGACGATGAGGGTCTGGCCAGGCGTGGTCACGGGAGTTTGGCCAGTCAAGCGCAGCCGGCGGCATTTGTCGAGTCTTTCAGCGGTGTTGTGGCCTGCTTGAACGGCAGCCCCTTTGACAGACCCCCGGGCGGCGGGCTATCTCTTTGAGGTGCATCTGCTGGTAACTGGAGGGGTTGGCTTCATAGGCCAGTGTTATGTGCGTTTGGCTCGCAAGAAACGACCGGACGCAAAAGTGGTGAACCTAGATGCCCTAACCTACGCGGGCAACCTAGAGTCTTTGGCGGATCTGAAAGACGACCCCGGTCACGTCTTTGTGAAGGGCGACATCCGAGACGGCGATCTGGTGCGGAAGCTGATCGAGGAGCACAAGATCGACGCCATAGCCCACTTCGCGGCTGAAAGCCACGTTGACCGTAGCATCATGTCGGCAGCGCCGTTTGTGGACACCAACGTCGCGGGCACGCTGTGTATGTTGGAGGCGGCCAAGGACCTGAAGGTGCGCCGCTACCTGCAAGTTTCCACCGATGAAGTCTATGGATCGCTGGGGCCCCAGGGTGCGTTTTCCGAAACCTCGCCCATTGATCCGCGCAGCCCGTATTCGGCCAGCAAGGCCTCAAGCGATCACTTGGTGAGTGCCTTTCACCACACGCATGGCCTTGATACCGTGATCACACGCTGCTCGAACAACTACGGGCCCTTCCAGTTTCCTGAGAAACTGATCCCGTTGATGGTGCTGAACGCCTTCGAGGGCAAGCCTTTGCCTGTTTACGGAGACGGCATGCAGGTGCGTGACTGGATCCACGTGGAAGATCACTGCAGCGCCATCGACCTGGTGTTAACCAAAGGCCAATCGGGCCATGTGTACAACATTGGCGCCGAGAACGACCGCCCCAACCTCTCGGTAATCCGCGACATTCTGCGCCTGACCGGCGCCAATGAAGACTTAATCAAGTACGTGCCCGACCGTCCTGGACACGACCGCCGCTACGCCATGGACGCCACCAAGGTACGCACCGAACTGGGATGGAAACCCGCACGCGACTTTGAAGCCGGCTTGGCCGAAACGGTGGCCTGGTACCGCAACAACAAAACCTGGTGGGAGCGGGTTCGAAGCGGCGCTTACCGCGCGTATTACGAACAGCAATATGGCGACCGTTTTCGTTCCATAGGGTAAAACGTCGGCCGCATTTTGCATTTGGGCGAACACAGGAAGGACATCAGTCGATGAGCTCTATGGAATCGGATCTGCGTGGTGTGGTTTTGGCGGGCGGCACAGGTTCGCGGCTTTTCCCGCTAACCAAGGTGACCAACAAACACCTTTTGCCCGTGGGACGCGAGCCCATGATTTTCCATCCGGTTCGCAAGCTTTTGGAGGCCGGGATCAAAGAGATCCTGATCGTTACGGGCACCGAGCATATGGGCGATGTGGTGGCCTTGCTGGGCAGCGGGCGCGAAATGGGCTGCGAGTTTACTTACCGCGTGCAGGATCAGGCAGGTGGCATTGCCCAGGCCCTAGGCCTTGCGCGACGCTTCGGCCGGGGTGGACGCCTGACAGTGATCTTGGGCGACAACATCTTTCAATCGCCCCTCGCGCCCTTTGCCGACGAGTTCCGTAAGCAACCCAGCGGCGCCAAGATTCTGGTGCAGAAGGTTCACGATCCCGGCCGCTATGGCGTGGCCGTGACCGAGGGCAACAAGGTCACGAAGATCTTGGAGAAGCCCAAAGATCCTCCCAGTGACTTGGCTGTGACCGGTATGTACTTCTACGACGAAGAGGTGTTCGACATCATCGACACGCTGAAACCTTCGGACCGCGGCGAGTTGGAGATCACCGACGTGAACAACGCGTACATCGCGCGGGGCACGCTCACGTGTAATGAATTGCCCGGTTGGTGGACCGACGCGGGTACCTTCCCGTCGTTGCGCCAAGCCAACGATTTGGCCTGGTCGCTAGAAACAAATCAGGAATCGTAGAGCAAGCCGGCGGCCGTTGCGGCGGCCGGTATCCCTCTCTCTCCCTACGAGGTTGATTCCATAAACCGCACCGCTTGCTGTTCCCAGGTGCCTAGCAGATCTAGGCCCCGCAGACGCAGCATGCGGTTTTCGAGAATGGCGCGCCGCGGGCGGGCCGCCTTCAGCGCCAACGCGCCGTAGGGCAAAGCGTTGACGTTGTCGTCGGGAAGACCGAGTTTTCCAGCCAAAAAACGCGCGTAATCAGCCCACGTGGTCTCGCCGTTGGCGGTGCTGTGATAAAGGCCAAAGTGTTCCGTGCGGGCCAAGGCGGCGGAGGTTTCCACCACCGGCACCACCCAAGTGGGCGAGCCCTTGCGTTCGGCGTCGGCCTTGATCGATTCCCCCCGACGCAGGCGATCCAAGATGGTGGAGGGAAAGTTTTTGCCACCAACGCCGTATAGGCAGCCCACGCGCAAAACGTACGACTTGTCCCACGCCGCCTGCACCAAGCGTTCCCCGGCCACTTTGCTGCGGGCGTAAACGCCTTGCGGTGACACCGGATCGAATTCGTCGTAAGGGCGCTCTTGTTCACCGTCGAAAACGAAGTCGGTTGAATAATGCACCAACCGCGCGCCAATGCGGGCACATGCGCGTGCGACGTTCTCGGGGCCCAGGGCGTTGGCCTGGTAGCAGGCATCGGCATCGTCTTCAGCGCCGTCCACGTTGGTGTACGCGGCGGCGTTGAAGACGATCGAGGGTCGCTCGGCCAGCAACGCGCCTTCTACGGCGCTTTCGCTGGCAACGTCGCAGCTTTGCCGCGTGTGGGCCCCTATCACCTCGATGCCCTGCCGGGGCAAGTGCTCGACCAAGGCGCGGCCCAGGGTTCCCTGGGCACCCAGAACCACAGCGGTGAGTGTGCTCATGTCAGATCTTTAGCGGATGGGCGCGCGCCCCGCCAATGACAGGCGCAGATCCTCTTCGTCGGCATGAACCATCATCTCGATCAGTTTCTTAAAGGTGACCTTCGGCTCCCAACCCAGGGCTTTGCGGGCCTTGCTGGCGTCGCCCAACAGGTGATCAACCTCGGTGGGGCGGAAATAGCGCTGGTCGATCTCCACGTGATTTTCCCAATTGAGGCCCACAGCCCCAAACGCCACGTCCAAACATTCGCGCACCGAATGCGATTCGTTGGTGGCGATCACGAAGTCGTCGGGCTGGGTGTGCTGAAGCATCAACCACATCGCTTCGACGTAATCGCCCGCAAAGCCCCAGTCGCGTTTGGCGTCCAAATTGCCCAAAAACAGCTTCTTGTCGAGACCGTGCTTGATGCGGGCGGCGGCGCGCGTGATCTTGCGGGTCACGAAGGGAACGCCCCGGCGCGGGCTTTCGTGGTTAAACAATATGCCACAGGAAATGAACAGGCCGTAAGCGTCGCGATAATTCTGGCACAGCTGGTGCGCAAACACCTTGGCGCAGGCGTAGGGCGAGCGCGGCTCAAAGGGCGTGGTTTCCAGCTGAGGTGGTTTGGCCGAGCCATACATTTCTGACGACGAGGCCTGGTAAAACCGCGCCTTGGGAACAATTTCGCGCAGACCTTCCAGCAACCGCAGGGTGCCCATGCCCACCGTGTTGCAGGTGTATTCGGGCACGTCGAAGCTGACACGCACGTGGCTTTGTGCCCCCAGGTTGTAGATTTCGTCGGGGCGAATGGTTTCCAAAATGCGGTTGATCGAGCTGGCGTCGTCAAGATCGCCGTAGACCAAGCGCAGCTGATAGTTTTCAGCGTGCGGATCTTGGTAGATGCCATCAAGGCGCTCGGTGTTAAAGGAGCTTGAGCGCCGGACCATGCCGTGCACCTGGTAGCCCTTTTTCAAAAGCAGCTCGGCCAAATATGAGCCATCTTGCCCGGTGATGCCTGTGATCAGCGCCTTGCGAGGTTGTTGGCCGCTGCTGCCTTGGGCTGTGTCGCTCATACCGATGCTCCCTGTACGTTCTTCGTTGATTCCATAAACCACTTCACGGTTCGCTCAATGCCTTCCTTAAAAGACACCTGCGCCTCAAAATTGAACCGCTCGCGCGCCCGGGTGGCATCCAGGCGGCGGCGCGGCTGACCATTGGGGCGCGAGGTGTCCCACTTGAATTTGCCTTCAAAGCCTGTGGAGGCGGCGATCAGAAGCGCCAAGTCTTTGATGCTGATTTCTTGTCCCGATCCCAAGTTCACGGGATCGCTGGAATCGTAGTATTCGGCGCCTTTGATCAAGCCTTCCGCGGCGTCTTCCACATACAAGAATTCGCGTGTGGGCGAGCCGTCGCCCCACACCACCACTTCATCCTGTCCCGCGGCTTTGGCCTCCAAACATTTGCGGATGAGCGCCGGAATCACGTGGCTGCTTTCCAGATCGAAGTTGTCACGGGGGCCATAAAGGTTCACCGGGAACAGCACGATGCTGTTGAACTTGTACTGATCGCGGTACGCCGACGACTGTACGATCATCATCTTTTTGGCCACGCCGTAGGGGGCGTTGGTTTCTTCGGGGTAGCCGTTCCAGATGTCGTCTTCTTTGAACGGAATGGGCGCAAACTTTGGATAGGCGCAGATGGTGCCCGCGGCCACCAGTTTTTGCACACCGGCCAGTCGGCATTCTTCAAACAAGTGAAGTGCCATCATGGCGTTCTCGAACAAAAATCGGCCTGGGTTTTTCTGGTTGGCGCCAATGCCACCCACCCGTGCAGCCAAATGAAACACCAGATCGGGTTTGGTGTCGGCCAGCAGTTGGCGGCAGGCTTCACGGTTCACCAAATCGTATTGTGCGCTCGCGGGCGCAACCAGCTCTCCCGCGCCGCGTTCACGCAGCTTTTCCATCACAAAACTGCCAAGGAATCCGCGGCCGCCGGTGACGAGAATGCGTTTGCCCGCAAGGGGCGATGGTTTTGGGTTTGGGCTATCGCTTGTCATGAGGTTCTGTGTTGTCGGGGGTCAAGGCGGCCGTGAGGGTCTTTTTGCCAGCAATCACGTCGGCCAACAAGTTGTTAACTTCGTTAAGCGCTTGTTCGGGGCCTTCTTGGCTCACGCCGCCCGGTTTCACGGTGCCCCCGAACGTGAAGAGCAAAAAGGTGCGATAGACCTCCTCGCGTTCCATAGGAAACGCCTGCGCGTAATGCTGCACCAGCTGGGCGATGTTTTGCGGCGCTTGGTTTCGCCGCGCGGCCTGAATCCAGGTGCCAAGCAGCTTTACCTGGAGGTTACGGAACGCACCCAGGACCGCCGCGGGACTAATGCCGGGGGGGATGCGGTCGCTGGCAAGCGGGGCGTAAAACGCATCAGGGGCCACGGTCTTCATCAGCGTTTTGTCTTGGGACAGTCGGTAGATGATGGTCGCGGCCACCCGAGGATCGGCGAGCAATTCTTGGGCGGGGCGCATGCCCTGACCCGGCCGCACCACGAAGCGGTTATCGCGCACGCCTGCGAAAAGTTCAGCCCCGGCCCCGTCGCCTTTGGGAGGCGCCGCCCCCCGCAGGCCCGCACCGGCATGCCATTCGCGGGCGATCACCTGCATGGCCATTTCGTAGGCCTCGGGCAGTGGCCCCCCTGCCCCCTTGAAGCTGCCCGCGGTGGCCGCGGCTTCGCCTAGGAGGTGTCCCAGTTCGCCCGCCAGATGCGAGGTGACGGCGCGCTGGTCAGGAAGGCTCGCGGGAACGGCCACCCAAATCGTTTGTGGGCGTGCCACTGGGCCTCCCAGCCAACCGCCGGACAGCTGAAGACCGTGTTGAGGGCCGGCCAGGTTGCTGGGCCCCACCACCACGGGCACGGCGTCGCGCGCCCACGCCAGCACTTGATCGCTGGGCGGCGGCGCGCCTTCAAGTTGTAGCTTCTCGATGTACTGCTGGGTGACGAACACCGTGCGCATCAGTTCTGCGGCAAAACCATCGGTGAGCGCGGCCGTAACCCAACCGGCCACGCCGTCGACCGAGCGGGTTCGCTGCACCACCACTGGGCCACTGGTTTGCTCGGCCAGTGGCTCAAACACCACAAATGCCGCCTGCGGGCCCAGCGGCTCACTGGGGGATGGCTTGCACGCCACCACCGAGCAGAGGGTTGCAATGGCAGCCAACAGCCAAACGCTTCTATTAGAGGCTGTGCCAAAATGTGAGTGAGTGCCGCTCAAGATCGGGTCAGCTTACGACAGCGGCCGCCCTACCCCAAGCGCCCGCGATGAGTTTCGGTCTCTGCCCTGGCGGCAGCTACGGTTGCGGCTTGCTGGTGCCGCGGGGCTGGGCCTTTGCCAGCTTAAGGCACAGGCTGGTCAAAGCGCTTTGCATTTTCAGGCGGCTGGTGATGGCTGTCGCAGACATATCCACGCCCTTGGCCACAAATCCCCTTTGCTGCTGCAGCGCCGCCATGGTTTTCAGGCGCTCGGTGATGGCGCTGGCGCTCATCTCAACCACGGCTGGCCTCAGTCAGCTTTTGCACGTCGACCATGTCTTGGGGGCGGCCGGCGGCAAGTTTTAGCGAAATCAGCCCCTGCTTCGACACCACCACCACCTGGCCCCCTTCAAAATCTAGCGTCTGTCGACCTTCCCAGATGCGGTGCAAAGGCCCTTTGGCCAAAAGCGCGTCGAGCATCAGCGGTTGCCCGTCCGCAAGGACCTTCGTGAAACGAATGATGGTGACGCCGCTGGCAGGAAAATCCAGGGGTTCTGTCTCAAACACGAAGCCTGCCGCCCGGGCGCTTTCGCGCAGCGCCGGCAACGACGTTTCAGGGATGAGTAGGTCAATGTCTTGCGTGGCACGCGGCACACCGTGCACCGCCAGCGCGATGCCCCCGCAGATGGCGTAGTCAACGTTCCGTTGCCGCATCTCTGCCAGCAATCGGGTTAACTCCGCGAATAAGTCCATAGCCGCATTGTGGACGCGTGACGCCAAGCGGGCAAGCGTGGCCGGGGAACCGTTCTGGAATAGACAAGCTCGCCAAAGTGTCCTAACTTCCCGTATTCATTGACCGGCCCCGTAGCTCAGGTGGATAGAGCGACGGTTTCCTAAACCGTAGGTCGCCTGTTCGAATCAGGCCGGGGTCACTGGGGCACGGTGAACTTGTGCCTTCGCCCTCGAACGCGCCCACCACATCAGGCGCACGCCCAGCAGCACCGCCAGCACAAGTGCAAACAGCAGCGGCTCGCGCTGATCGGCCTTCACCCGCCACAAAAAATGCACCACCGCCAGCGCGGCGGCGGCGTAAACCAACCGGTGCAAGGCGCGCCAACGTTTGCCGCCCAGCTTGCGAACCATGGTCGCGGGCGACGTGACCGCCAGCGCCAGCAGCATCAAAAACGCCGCAAAGCCCGCTGTGATAAACGGGCGTTTGAAAACGTCGCTTATGATGTCGCCCAAGTCGAAGAACTTGTCCAGCCCCACGTACACGCTCACATGCGCCAGTGCGTACCAAAACGCCGCCAAGCCGAAAATGCGGCGCCAAGGGGCAATCCACCGCCACTTGAAAAGCAAACGCAGGGGCGTGCAGGCGAGTGACGCCAACAGCACCACCAGCGCCCACCAGCCTAAGTGATTGAGCAGCGCCTCAATGGGGTTGGCGCCCAGCTTGCCTAGCAACGCTTGCCCACCCACCACCAGCGCCGGCACACACGCCAGCAACCTTCCCGCCCAGCGCACCATGATTCAAAAATCCTTGCGCAAGTCCATGCCGCTATAAAGCTTGGCCACTTGTTCTTCGTAGCCGTTGAACATCAGAGTTTTTCGGCGCAGAAACTCGCCGATGCGGCGCTCTTTGGCTTGGCTCCAGCGGGGGTGATCCACCTTCGGGTTCACGTTCGAGTAGAACCCGTATTCGCGGGGATTGCTGAGATTCCAGCTGGTGGGTGGTTGCGATGACACCAGTTTTAGTTTCACCACCGATTTGATGCTTTTGAAGCCATATTTCCACGGCACCACCACGCGCAAAGGCGCGCCGTTTTGGTTGGGCATCACGCGCCCGTACATGCCCACGGCCAACAGCGTGAGCGGATGCATGGCTTCGTCGATGCGCAAACCCTCAACGTAAGGCCACTGCAAAACCTCGCGCTGCTGGCCAGGCATTTGCTTTGGATCGTACAGAGTTTCGAACGCGACGAACTTGGCTTTGGACGTGGGCTGAAGCCGTTTCAAAAGCGCGGCGAGCGGAAAGCCCACCCAGGGAATCACCATCGACCACGCCTCAACACAGCGCAATCGGTACACCCTTTCCTCCTGCGGAAACAACTTCATCAGCGCGTCCATGTCGAAACGCTGCGGGCTTTTCACTTCGCCCTCGCACGCCAACGTCCATGGCTTGGGTTTCAACGTATGCGCGTTGGCCGCCGGATCGCCTTTGCCCGTGCCGAATTCATAAAAGTTGTTGTACGAGGTGGCGTCGCCCCAAGGCGTTTGGTCCTCGCCCGATGTCGACAGTGGACTTGTCTTTAGGTTTTTGATTTCGGCGGTTTTCGCGGCGCCCGCGTGCGCCACCGAAGAAGCACCCGCCACGCCCAACGCCGCCGCGCCTGCCAGAAACTCCCGGCGTCGGTGGTATAGCGATTCAGGCGTGATCTGCCGGGCGGGTGGCTCTTGGCCCAGGCTACGAATTCGTCGAAGGCGGTCGTCCATCGGGTGTCATCTCCGCTAAAGTTGGCTTTCAGTGATTCTGTCTCTGCCAGCCAGCAAACGTTTCCCGCAAATCATCGAAACCAAAGAAAACCTGGCTGGGGTGAAGAAAACCTTTGCCTGTCATAGGCTTGTTCAGTTGCCAGGGCACGTGGTGGTGTTGCACGTTGCAGAGCAAGCCATCCCCGTGGCGAGCTTCGTTGTACCCGCCGGCACCCTCACCTTTGGGCATTTTTGGGCCCAGCATCCCTACAACGTTTATCACTGGCTCACCCCCACTGGCGCCACCCTTGGCATGTACTTTAACATCGCAGCCGACACTTTGATTGGCGAGGACACTTTGTATTGGCGAGATCTCGTGTTGGACGTTTTGGTATTGCCCCAGCGAAACCCGGAAATTTTAGACCGCCACGAATTGCCGCCCGAGATCTCTGAGGCTTTGCAGACGCAAATCGAAGCCGCCCTGGAAAGCCTGTTGCAAGCGATGCCCCGCCTACAGCCTCAGCTTGAAGCGCAAGCGGATGCCCTTTGGCAGCAGGTGTTTGATGCGCCACGGGCGGCAGGAGTCGCTCCGTGATCACTGTGATTCAGAGGGTTCTCGAAGCCCGCGTTCATGTGAATGGTGAGGTTGTTGGCGAGATCGGCCCCGGGTTGCTGCTGCTGGTGGGCGTGGCCAAGGGCGATGGAGAAGCTGACGCTGACGTCACCGCCAAAAAGATCGCGGCCCTGCGCATCTTTGAAGGCCGCACGCCCATGGA
>JBBSJE010000205.1:0-11151 GCA_038257535.1 Polyangia bacterium | reverse complement strand
CTGCGCTGCGAAAGCGATAAACAAGAGTGCCGCCGGCGGTTTCGGCGGTTTTTAGCGCTTTCGCTTCGCCATCGTTTTGCGACAGCGCAATGGCCGCCGCAGCCAGATGTTCGCAGGGGCGCACCTTCACATGGCAGTCGCAATCCCATTCCAGCTCACCAGGGTACAGCACCACCGTGGGGGCCACAGGCGTGCCGGGCGGGCGCACGCGCAGCACGATTTCATCGGCGTCTTGCGACTCCAAAACCACAGCGTCAGCGCGCACCAGCTTTACGCCTCGTGACCACACCCCCGCTGCGGTGGCGCGGCGAAGCGCTTCGACAATCTTCTGCGTCAAGGTGGCAGTGCTTTACCAGGTGGCCGCGTGCAAAGCCACCTAGCCCGCGGCAGATAAAAATGAGACGGCGCCTCGGCGCGAAGCAGTTTCGTACCCGCTTGCTGTTGTCAGCAAAGCGTCTGAAACCTCTTCACGACCGAGACGCCGCTCCCTCCCCGACCCCTAACGCCCACCCGGCCAAGTTATCTTCAGGATCCGTGCCACAAAGGCGGTTCGTGCAACTGCGCGGAAGCACACGCAAGGCATTTGGAGAACGTTTCAGTGCATGCACTGGGCCTTCAACTTCGTAACGTCAGCGGCGTTGGGCGTAGTGAAGAATTTCGCGATTTTCCCATACCTGTAAGCCCAATTGAGAATCAAGTGCGGCGGTTGCCATAGCTTTGGCCACAGTGTGTGCATCCACGCCGCGATAGCGATCCAAGTTTCCTACCAAGAGCTTTCCCAGCAGTGGCATCACTGCGCGCGCGATCGCCTCTGCGGGGCGTGATTCTTCACGCGAACCCAGAAGCAACCCAGGGCGCAAAACGATCACGCGGGCAAACCCCAGGGTTTCAATCGCGCGTTCAGCTTCGGCTTTCACGCGCAGATAAAAACTGCGCGAACGAGGGTCCGCGCCCAGTGATGAGACCAAAACAAACGTGGGGCAACCGTGCTGTCGGGCCCAGCGCGCAAAGCTGACCACAGCGTCGTGGTCTACGGCACGGAAAGCGGCTTCGCTTTTTGCCTTCTTCATGGTTGTGCCCAGGGCGCACAAAGCGGCAGTGAGTTGAGCGCCAGGTGTGGGTTGGGTGTGCAAAGCGGCGAACTCTACTTGGTGCACTTGGAGGTGCGGGTGCGAAAGCGACGGCGGGCGGCGGCCTAAGACCAGCACCTTGGCAACCGACGCCACTTGAACAAGTTCTTGCAAGCAGGCGTTGCCCACCATGCCCGTGGCGCCTGCAAGCGCCACCACATGTGATGATTTGTCGTGCATGTGGTGATGGCAACATCGAAAGCTGCCAGACGCAAGCGGCAGGGGGCGCGGGTCTGGCACGTTGCCGGTTGCTACGCTCTGCCGGGCGATGACCAATCTAAGCGCGGGTCTGCTGATGTTCGACGACGCTGAGGGGCCCTTGGCGGTTCTGCTGGTTCATCCCGGCGGGCCGTTTTTTCGCAACAAAGACGATGGATTTTGGAGCCTTCCCAAAGGCTTGCCTGTGCCCGACGAGGATCTACAAGCCGCGGCGATCCGGGAGTTTCAAGAAGAAACGGGGTTGGTTGCACCACCGCCCTATTTTGATTTGGGAGAGGTGCGGCAAAAAGGCGGCAAGCGCGTGCACGCTTGGGCATGCCGCGGCAAATTGCCGCAAGACTTCGTACTGCAATGCAACACCTTTGAGATGCTCTGGCCGCCGCGCTCGGGGCGCATGCAGACGTTTCCTGAGGTTGATCAGGCCAAGATGTTCTTGGCCACACACGCCAAGGTCAAGATCAACGCGGCGCAAGTGGTTTTGGTTGAGCGGCTTGAGGCGTTACTGACGGGATCAGGACCGTTGACGGCGGGCGCCAAGCATGACGGGTGATGTTGTAAGGCTTTCTATGTCTATGGATGACAACTCATGATTAAACCCATACCCTTTGGCTTATGCCTCACGGTTTCTTTCGCCGAGAATCGAACGTTCCAGCGGCCGTTGGCCTTGTTCTCTGCCTCGCCGTCTTTACCAGCTGCACCGTTCGCAACGACGGACTTGAAACCTCCGGGGATGCGCTAAGTGGTCTTGGGGGCGCTGCGGGGGAAAGCCCAATTGATGAAATGCCAAGCCCTGTTGCCGGCGCAACTCAGCCACCGCCGGAAATGGACGCTGCGACGGGGGGCACCGGAGGGCGCAACGAAGGGGGCGCTTCGTCTGGAGGCGCCGCGGGAGGCGCCGCGGGATCGGTTGCAGGAAACGGGGGCACCATGGTGCCAGGTGGGTCTGGCGGAACCATGGTGCCGGGTGGTTCCAGCGGCTCGTCCTGCGCGCAATCGCTGACCGCCTGTGGAAGCGGAGGCACCTGCGTGGACACCGCCAGCAACGCCCTTCACTGTGGCGCTTGCGGACGCGCCTGCGCGCAAGATAGAAGATGCTCGCAAGGCGCTTGTGCTTGCCCACAGGAGAAAACGGACTGCGGCGGGCGTTGCGTCGATCTTACGTCAGATCCGCAAAACTGCGGCGAATGTGGAAGCCCCTGTCAGGCCTCGCAGGTGTGCTCGCGTGGCGTCTGTGAATCGAACTGCGAAGCAGGGCAAAACCTGTGTGGCGCCTCGTGCGTGAACCTCATGGTGAATTCCACGCACTGCGGAACCTGTGGCCGCACTTGCGCTCAGGATAGAATTTGCAACGGAGGAAATTGCGTTTGCAATGGACAGTCGGAGTGCAACGGCAGCTGCGTGGATCTTCAGAAGTCGAATTCAAATTGCGGGGTGTGCGGTCGCACGTGTCCCAGCGGTGCGGCTTGCAACGGCGGCCAGTGTAGATGCTCGGCCGAGGGCCACGAAATTTGCAACGGGGCGTGTGTTGATACCCGCTCAAACGGCGCCCATTGTGGCACCTGCGGACGCACGTGTGGCACTGGACAAATCTGCAGCAACGGCACCTGCCAGGTCAGCTGTGGCGGCAGCCAAAAGAATTGCGGCGGCGTATGCAGAAACGTTTCCACGGATTCATCGAATTGTGGGCAGTGTGGTGAGGCCTGCAAACCAGGTTTCCAATGCCAAAGCGGAACCTGTCGGTCTACCTGTCCTTCTCCCAACTTCTGTGGGGGGGCTTGTATTGACCCCAGCACCAACGCAAACCATTGCGGTGTTTGTGACCGGGCCTGTGCGACCTCGCAAGCCTGCATCCAGGGGGCCTGCGTGCTCGTGTGCCCAGCAGGACAGGCTCCGTGTCAAGGCGCCTGCAGCACCATCGGAAGCGACCGCAAAAACTGCGGCGCCTGCAATGAACACTGTCGGGGCAACCAATCCTGCATCAGTGGCCAGTGCGTTGACAATCGGTAGAGTCATCTCGGCTGGAGCCTTTCCCGGCTACGGCCACAGGCGCGACCCCGCTGCTTTTCACACGCGCGGCTAGCTTTTCCACAATCGGCTGTGGTAGACGGCTTCGCCGATGCGGCAGCCGGGAAAGCTATACCAGCGTTACATTGATTTCGTGTGCCGGCGGCGCGGGGTTTCATTGTTCGTGCTGCTGCTGGCTTGTACGGTCCCGGCGTGGCTTACCGTGCGTTTGTTTCAAGACGTACGGGCGGATCTACAAGAACTCATGCCGCAAGACGCCCCCGCGGCGCGCGCGCTGAATGAGATTCATGCCCGATTGGGCAGCCAAGGGCACCTCACCATTGTGGCCCATGGGCGCAATCCGGACGCCAACAGGGGCTTTATCGACGCCATATCGAAGCGCCTACGTTCCTTACAACTTCCGATGATCTCCCGGGTGCAGGGCGATGTTCGCGCCGAACGGGAATGGCTGCAACGTCGGGCGCCGCTGATCCTGCCGCCCAACGTGTTCGATGGCGTCATCGACGACGTTGAGTCACTGATCAATCGAGCCAAGGCCCAAGCCAATCCGCTGTTCGTTAGCTTGGATGAGGAAGCCAGCCAAGAGGGCAGCTGGGAGACGCTAGAACAGCGGCTGAAACAACAAGTGGGCTCTAGGGATCGATTCCCCAACGGCTATCTCGAAACGCCTGATGGCCAGACCGTTGTGGCCTTGGTGTGGATACACGGCTCCGACGTTGACATCGATCTGGCCCGTACATTGATGGCAGCCGTTAGGGCCGAGGTCGACGTTTTAATCCCGCAGTTTCCTCCCGATCTGCGGGTGTCTTACACAGGTGACGCTGCCAACTTTATTGAAGAGCACGAGGCCATCCTGGCCGACATTTCTTTAACATCGTTGGTGGTGTTGGTTTTGGTAACGGTGCTCGTTGCGCTTTACTTTCGGTCGCTGCGCAGCGTTTTGGTTGTGCTCTGCGGTCTTGCGCCGGGGCTGTTGTTTGCGTTTGGGATCGGCAAGCTGCTGGTGGGGCACTTAAATTCCAACACCGCATTTTTGGGTTCAATCATCGCCGGCAACGGCGTTAACTATCCATTGATTCTGCTTTCGTACTACCGCGCACGCCGCCTTGACGAAGCGATGCCCACAGCCTTGATGGCCGCCGCGGTGGCGGCGCTGCCCGGAACGCTAGGTGCCGCCGCCACCGCATCGGCGGCCTACGGTGGCTTGGCGATCTCAAGCTTCCGAGGGTTTTCGCAATTCGGCTACTTAGGCGGAGTGGGCATGATCACCACGTGGTTGTGGACGTTTTTGACGATTCCGATTGCGGTGGCGTGGTTTCACCCCCCACGCCAACCGTGGCAAGCGTCGTCTGTGCAGTTGGCTTTGCATCGCTTTTTTGCCGGCCCATGGCCTAAGCTTGTGGGGGCGTTGTTTGTGGCGGTCACCGTCACTGGGGCGGCCTGGGGGGTGGGGCAGGGCATTCGTGGGGGCGTCTACGAGATGCATCTTGAGGTGCTGCGCAACCGACGCTCCTTGGCCGGTGGCAGCGCTTCATGGGAAAAAAAGATGACCGAGCTGTTCGGCTCTTGGGTGAATCCCATTGTGGCTTTGGTGGAGGAGCCGGAAAATCGCGAACCCACCGCAGAGGCCTTGCGCAAGTCTTTGACCGCCACCGATCCCCCCGCCATTGATCGCGTGGAAACCATCGAAACCTTTCTGCCTGCTGTGAACGAACAACAACGTCGGCTGGTGCGGCTTTCGTCCTTGAAGCGGCGAATCGAGGGCTTGCCAAGCCAAGATGTGCCAGAGGAAGCCCAAGCATATCTCGACCAATGGCTTTCCGAACCGGCTTTGCGCCCAATCGATTCGCAGGAAATTCCACCCACCTTGGTGCGTACTATGCGCGAAAAAGCGGGCGGCCTCGATCGCACGATTCTGATCTATCCCTCCACCACGGTTGACTACGCCGACGGTCACAACATGATCTGGCTGTCAAAACAAATCCAAGCCATTCCACTGCCCGACAAATCGCTTGTGGGTGGTCCGTTCTTGTTCATGGCCAGCATGTTTGAGTTGGTTCATGCGGAGGCGCCCAAAGTTGTGGGGTTTGTTTTCTGTTTGGTGCTGGTGCTGTTGGTTCCGCTCTATTGCAAGCGACCCGGCCGCATCGTCATGACGGGCCTGATTGTGGGGCCTGTGGCGCTGCTATCGCAATCGATGGTGCTGGCGGCAGGGGTGCGGGTGAACATGCTCAATTTTGCGGCGGTGCCGATCACCATCGGCGTGGGCGCCGACTATTTGCTGAATCTGTTCGGAGCCATGGATAGCCTGAAGCTTGACGCCCGCGCGGCGTGCGCGCGCATGGGCGGCGCCATTCTTTTGTGTTCCTTAACCACCATCGTGGGCTACGGCTCGCTGCTGCTGGCCCATTCGGGCGCTTTGCGCAGTTTTGGCTGGGCCGCCGTGCTGGGCGAAATTGTGGCTGTGGTGGTTGTGCTTTTGGTACTCCCGGCGTACTGGAGGGGGACCCCGCAGTAACTAAGAATTTGCGTTTTGAGCCGTCCGCCGTGAAAACGTTAAGCGGAGGTAACGAAATGCGACTCACTCTTCCCGCCGCCCTCACTGTTCTCATGGTTTCCAACATCGCTGCAGCTCAGGATTACGCCGAGCCCATGACAGCGCCTGCCGCGCGGCTTGACCGCAACCTGCGCCCCACGCCCCGCACGTTGGGCTTCGGGTTGGGTATGAACATCAACAGCGCCGCAGACCTTACGCAACCAAACACAGCCGGCGTTCGCTTTGTGTTGAGCGATGGGTTCATCCTGGAGCCTACGGTGCGTCTGACGCATTCATCAACCTCGGTGGACATGCCAGGGGCCACGTCCAGCGCCAGCGTAAGCACCACAACTTTCGGCGTGGGCGCCATGGCTCGTAGCCGGCTTGCGTCTCGTGGGCCCGTGGATCTGGCGGGCTTGGGAGGGGCGAGCCTGGGCTTTTCTTCCACCGACGTGATGAAGGACACCACCAACACCAGCTTTTCACTGCTGTGGGGTCTGGGTTTGTCCTGGTACTTCAATCCCGCTTGGGCTCTGAGCCTCGACGTGACCAACCCCATCTTCAGCCTAAACCGGCAGTCGGTTGACGGCTTTGGAGGCGACACTGTTACCACCAACTGGACAGCCGGCGCGGTGTGGGACGCCACGCAAGCCCTGTTGATGTTGTACTTCTACATGTAGCTCTACGCGCGACCCTTTGGCCCTATGGCAGCCATGGCGCCAACATGGGCTCAAGGGTCACGCCTTCAAAATCTATGAAGCGCTTGGGTGCCAATGCGCCCAGATCAAGTTCCATCATACGCACCGGCGCGCCGCTGTCCGAGCTCCAAAGTGATGTGTAGACGGGCAGCTTCTTTTGCGTGACCCATTGGTTCTGGTCGTAGACTTGTGAGATCGCGTACGCGCGCACCGATGAGTCGATGAGGGACGACGTGCCCCCGTGAACGTGCAAGCTGGGCATGGTTTGTGGAGGGAACCCCGGCTCAACCTCAAGCGCCAGCTTGGGCCGGTGGCCGGCAAGTCCAATGGCGGCGAATTTCGCCGTCGCAGGAATCACCAGTTTCAAATTCTCTTCGTAGCTCATCATGCATACGAAGGTTTCGGGGTTGCTGGTGGCCACGGTGATCGTAGCCGCAGTGGCGGTGCGCCTGCCATAGCTGCCGTAAGCCACGATCTCTGGGCCCGTGGCGGCCACAGAGCTCAGCACCAGCGTGCCTCCGGCGCCAACCCCGTTGTACTCGGTGCGCGCGAACGCCAGTGGCAAGCTGACATGCGTTGTGAGCCCCAGTCCCTTGGCCATGTCCTGACAGTGCTGGGTGAACAACGTCGTAGCCGAACGGCCTACCGCGCCGATCAGATATGGCGCCCCGGCACTGGGCTCGTAGGCCACCTCAGACTTCACGGTTCCTGGCGCCAACGGCATGCCTGGATAAACCATGGGGCCCAGATTTGTCGATGACCCCTGCGCGGCTTCAATTCGCAAAAGCTCGGGAACCGCACCCTGCGCGCGGGCGCCCAAGAACGTGTTTGAGACGCCGTCGTAGCCCAATCCCTGCAACCCCGAAACGGCCGTGGGTCCCAAGTCGGCGATTGCGCCCGTTAGTGGGTTGATGCTCTTGAGCAGAAACGGGCTTAGCGTGGGTACTGTGTAAAGGCTGCCATTGCCAAACGCCAAATTCGACGTTGAGGCCACCGTGGCAAGCTTGGTGAGCGCGCCGGTTTTCAGATCCACGCGGTTGATGCCGCCGGTGTTGTCCAGGGCGTAAAGAGTCTTTGTGGCTGTATCCGCGGTGATCTTCACGACGCTGGTGCCCCCAAACATGGGCCGAACCGGCGTGGCAGTGCCCGCCGCGGGATCAATGGCCAACAACATGCGCGTAGATGTCACCGTGCCCACGCCCAAAAAGCGCGTGCTGGCGGCAATGGCAGAAACGCACAAGCCCGAAGCCGCGTCGCGCGAATAGCCCGCAGCACATTCTCCGCAGCCCGCGCCTGCGTAGCCGGGTTTGCAAACGCAGGCGGGCACGGCCAAGGCCATGTCGCACACGCCGTTGCTGCCGCATTCGGCGGCCGTGCAACTCTTTGCGCAAAGGCCCTCGGCGGTCATCACGAAACCGGTACGGCATTGATCGCAAAGTTCTCCAGTTGAGTTCTCAACGCACTTCACGCAGCTGTTGTCAGCGGCGCGCTTAAACCCAGCCAAACATCGCTCGCAGCTGCTGCCGGTGCTGTTCGGGGGGCATGCGCACATGGCTGTGCCGGTGGCGTCTGAGCACACGTGGGGCGGGGCGCACGACATCATGGTGACCAGCGCGGCGCACGTGGGCGTGCACACGCCGTTATTGTTATTGTCCTGGAATCCCGCCGCGCAGGTCTGGCAGGTATGGCCCGTATAACCCGCGGCGCAGGAACAACTATCTAAGCCGGCACCACTGGGCACGCAGGTGCCGTTTTTGCCGCAAATTGAAGCGTTTCCCGCGCAGCTGATGGCCACAGGGTGGCAGCTGCCGTCGATGGCCTTTTGAAAGCCGCGGGCGCACGAGGTACAGGTGGCGCCCGTATACGCTTCCAAGCAGCGGCAAGCTGGAGGCGACAAATTCGCATCGCAGGCCTGGGTGGGGCTGCAAATGGTGTCCCCGCACGCCACCGCCTTGTTGTCGTTGCCGCCGCAGGAAACCAATGCCGCCAACATCGCAACAAACAGATATGCCGCCACATCAATGCGCTTCATAAGCTTGATCCTCCCGAGGTGCGTTTGCGTGACCGTTACGGCCGCGCACGGTGTTTGACGCAACAAACCTCGGTAGGCCGCAGCGAAACATTGAATTGCAACCTGCTGAGGTAGGGGCCGGTGGGGCATGTGGCAGGTTTGTTCCTCACCCACCGCCATGAGGTAGACTGCCCCCCGATGACGTTTGACCTACGCGAGTTCCTGATTGGATACCTTGTGTTCTTATTCAGCACCACGCTGCACGAGTTTGGGCATGCGAAAATCGCGGCGCGTTTGGGCTCGAGCTTTGCGGCCGAGCAAGGTTTGGCTACCCTCAACCCCGTGGCGCACATGAAGAGGTCACCGTTTGGCATGATGGCCATGCCGCTCTTGGGTGTGTTGATGATGAACTGGATGTGGCCTTTGGGTTGGGCCTCGGTGCCCTACGATGCCCGGTGGGCCGCGCGCAACCCGCGCAAGATGGCGTGGATGACGTTGGCCGGACCCATGAGCAATTTCGCCTTGGCCATCGTGGGCATCGTGTTGTGCAAAGTGCTGCTCAACGCAGGGGTGCTGGTGGTGCCCGACGCCGCGAGCTTGGACGCCTTCCTACTTCCCGCCAATGGCGATGGCAACTCGTGGCTGGGGGCACTGGCTTATGGTCTAAGCACCCTGATGTTCATGAATGTCACCCTGGGAATTTTCAACATGCTGCCCGTGCCGCCGCTCGACGGGGCCGGGGTGCTTGAAGGCTTCTTTCCCCGCCAAACCGGGCCTCTGTTTGAAAAGATCAACGCCACGCCCGCCGTCGGGATGGTGCTGTTTCTTCTGGTCTTCAGTTTTGCTTGGAAAGTGATACAGCCGGCGCTGGTCGTGGTCGCCCGATTTGTGATGTAGTCAAGGGTTACGATCAGGTAGCGACCCGAAGGGGGCTGACCTTCGCCTACGTGAAGGTTAGACTGCGTGTTCATGGGCCAAGGCGTGGGCGACACCGCATCGACAGGAATCAAAGGGCTAGATCACGTTCTTCGTGGCGGCATTCCTCGCAACCGTTTGTTCTTGGCGCAGGGCGACCCCGGGGCCGGGAAAACACTTTAGGTTTGCAGTTCCTGCTCGAAGGCGCACGGCAAGGCGAGCGGGGCCTCTACATCACGCTTTCCGAAACCAAGGAAGAGCTGGAGGGCGTCGCACGGTCGCACGGATGGGATCTAAGCGAAATTGCCCTGTTTGAACTCGCGCCGCCCGACGCCGGCGATGTGGAAACCTCCCTCTTTCACGCGGCTGACGTCGAGCTTAACGAGACCGTCAATGCGCTGTTGGCCGAAGTTGAACGCATTCGGCCCTCGCGGGTGGTTTTCGATTCGCTTTCTGAACTGCGGTTGCTTTCGCAAAGCGCCCTGCGCTACCGGCGGCAGATATTGTCGTTGAAGCAGTTCTTCATTGGCCGCAAGTGCTCAGTGTTGTTGCTTGACGATCGCACGTCTGAGTCGGGCGACTTGCAACTGCAGAGTCTGGCGCATGGGGTTGTGTTTTTGGAGCACCTGTCGCCCTTGTACGGATCTGACCGGCGTCGTTTGCGTATGGTGAAGCTTCGGGGCGTTCAATTTCTTGGCGGCTATCACGATTTTGAGATTCGCCGGGGGGGCATAGAAGTGTTCCCTCGCCTTGTGGCCGCACAGCGGGGGATAGACTTTGAACGAACTCAAGAATCAACGGGCGTTCCCGACCTAGACAATTTGTTCGGCGGCGGCCTCACCCGCGGAAGCAGCACAGTGTTTATGGGTCCCGCGGGCACCGGCAAATCGACCATTGCCATTCAATGTGCGGTGGCGGCGGCCCAGCGCGGACACAACGCCCTGATTTTTGCGTTCGATGAAGCCCGAGCCACCGCGTGTGTGCGGGCGACGTCGTTGGGCATCCCCCTGGTCGAGGAGGAGAAAAAGGGGAACGTAATCATTCAACAGATCGATCCCGCAGAGATGTCACCGGGGGAGTTCGCGCAAACTGTATGCAATCTTGTAAAAGCGCAAGACGCCCGCGTGGTGGTGATCGACAGCCTCAATGGCTACATTCAAGCGATGCCCGACGAGCAGTTCTTAACTTTGCAGCTGCACGAACTGCTCAGCTATCTAGGCCAACACGGTGTGGCCACGATTTTGGTTATGGCCCAGCATGGAATGTTGGGTCCGGGAATGAAATCACCTTTTGACGTAAGTTATTTGGCTGATGCTGTGGTGGTGCTACGCCACTTCGAGGCGGGGGGCCGGGTGCGACGGGCTATATCCATGGTAAAAAAGCGTGGCGGTGCCCACGAAACCAGCATTCGTGAAATGATGTTCACATCCAACGGCATCGCCATTGGCCCGCCGCTTGAAGAGTTTCGGGGCATTCTAACGGGAGTTCCCACTTACACGGGTCTCATGATTGATCACATCTTCTGACGCGCGAGGCGCCAGCCGATGGTGAGGGTCAGAAGGGTCTGGTAGCCGCGGGATAGGACAAGCCAGCCGGGCTCACCGTTACGTTTGAGAT
>JBBSJE010000204.1:0-11202 GCA_038257535.1 Polyangia bacterium | reverse complement strand
CGTCGGGGCCGAAGAAATCTTCCGGCCCAGTGTAGCTGGCCAGTAGCGTGTCGAGTGCCTTGATCGTCTCGGGGCTCGTTCGTGGGCGTTTCTTTCGTATGGCGGTTTCGATGGTACCTTTGGGGTTGTGGTTCGACGGCCTCTGATTCTCCATTGTGTTCTTCAGGTTTGATCAGACTGCCGCCATACACGAAAAACTTTACACTCCCTGCGGGAAAGGCCGCGGATGAGCTGGGCGCCGTATTCGGCGCGGGCCGCCCCGCCCTGCTCCTCCTCAACGATGCGACGCCCAATCTGCCAGTAGGCATCAACCATGGCGGTGTTGGTTACCGCGTAAACCTGGCCACGCGCTTGCCGCAGGATGAGGCGAACGTCATCCACCAGCCGCGAAGGAAGCGACGCAGTTTCACCCGCCATAACCCAGCCCGCTCAGGTTTGCTTTGATGGCCTGCTCCAGTTTCGCCGACTCAGCGAACTGGCCGTGCAGCTCAGCAACCAACCGCGACATCTTTTCCTCAAAAGGTTCCCCGTCGTCCTCAACCTCCTCAGCCCCCACATAACGCCCCGGCGTAAGCACGTGACCATGCGCCGCAATCTCTGCGGTGCTCGCGGATTTGCAGAAGCCCGCAACGTCTTCATATTTCCCCGCGCCCTTTTCCCCCCGCCACGCGTGATACGTTGAAACAATCTTCTGAAGGTCAGCCTCCGTCAGATCGCGATGAACGCGATCGATAAGGATGCCCAGTTTGCGCGCGTCGATGAACAGCGTGTGCCCGCGCCGGTCCCGTCGTTTCCCATCGCGCTTGTTCTTCGCCAGAAACCACAGGCAAAACCGGAATCTGCGTGCTGTAAAACAGCTGACCCGGCAGTGCCACCATGCAGTCCACAAGATCAGCCTCAATCAGTTTTCGCCTAATCTCGCCTTCACCAGATTGATTCGACGACATACTGCCATTCGCAAGCACGAAGCCCGACATGCCCTGCGGCGCAAGGTGGTGAATGAAGTGCTGCACCCAAGCGAAGTTGGCGTTGCCCTTGGGCGGCACACCAAACTGCCAGCGCACGTCGTCGTCTTTGCGGAACCAGTCGGAGTCGTTGAAAGGCGGGTTCGCCAGCACGTAATCAGCGCGCAGATCAGGATGAAGATCGCGCCGAAACGTGTCTGCGTTCTCAGGCCCAAAGTCCGCCTCGATGCCACGCAAAGCAAGGTTCATGATCGCCAGACGACGCGTGGTGGGGTTGCTCTCCTGGCCGTAGATGCTGATATCGCCCAGCTTGCCGCCGTGCGATTCAACGAACTTTTCCGATTGCACAAACATGCCGCCCGACCCGCAAGCCGGATCGTAGATGCGGCCCTTGTAGGGCGCCAGCATTTCAACAAGCAGCCGCACAACACACGACGGCGTGTAAAACTGCCCGCCATTTTTGCCCTCGGCGCTCGCAAATTGAGTGAGGAAGTACTCGAACACGCGGCCAAGCAAATCCTTCGAGCGGCTTGCCACATCGGCCAATTGGATCGAGCCGATGAGATCGATAAGCTCACCCAACCGGTGCTTGTCGAGATCCGCGCGCCCGTAGTTCTTGTTCAGCGCGCCTTTAAGGCGAGGGTTGTCACGTTCAATGGCCACCATCGCGTCGTCCACATCCTTGCCAATGCTTGGAAGCTTCGCGCGCGACTGAAGCTGCGGCCAGCGCGCCTCCACCGGCACCCAGAAGATGTTGGCTGCAAGGTATTCGTCTTTATCCTCAGGATTCGCACCCGCAAAATCCCCCTTGCCCTCAACCAGCTTCGCGTGGTGTTCGTCGAACGTGTCAGAAATGTATTTGAGGAAGATCAGCCCCAGGACAACGTGCTTGTATTCCGCCGCGTCCATGTTGTTGCGAAGCTTGTCCGCGGCAAGCCAAAGCTTGGCCTCAAAACCCAGGGTGGCGGACGAGTCTTTGGAAGTGCTGTTTTTTTGTTTGGCGGGCATAGGGGGCGCTATTGCCGGGAGGCTAACGAAGCGGGAGGGGGCAGCCAATCGTACTATGTTTCGTTGCATTCTAATCCCGTCGAATTCGACGTGGTGGCTCAAAAGGCATCTGGCTCAGTAAGGCACCACTCGACACGCCCAACCTCGTGATAACCGAGTCGCCCCTCGATGCAATGAGCTACCATGCTCTCAACCGGCCTGCGGAAACCCGCTATGCCGCCACCGGCGGCCAAGTCAGCGCTGCGGGCTGACTTGGTTGGGCAGCTTGATTGAAAGCCTACCTACCAACGGTGAAGTGGTTTTGGCGTTCGATTCGGATGCCGGCGGGGCGGTGTTGGATACGCAGGTGCGGGCCCTTGTTCCTGCTGGCGTTTCATGTCGGAGCCACCCGCCATCTGGCGCCAAGGATTGGAACGACGTGCTGAAAATGCAGCGAGAAGTTGAGCGGTAGGGGAAGAAGGGAAAGGAGAGCGTCCCTATCGCTCTTGATAGAGCGCAGGGTTTCGCCTCCACATTGAGATCCCTTTTTCGAGTCCCTTCTTGACTGCCGCCCACGTGGTTTGGTAGCCGGCGGGCATTGGCTCTCGTTCTGCGTCCGCAAAGTACGTCAAGGACATTGCGACTTGTGACGGCTGCAAGGGGAGCTGCTTGGACGCATGCTCGATAAAACGCCCCATAGACCAGCCTGGCGCTTTGCAGATCTCGAAAACGTCAATCAAATCCCTTTTTGTTCCTCGATCATGAACTGCCGCTGCCTTCATTACCGCTAAGAGCTCGATCTTTGCCACGGGTATGGTCACTTTGGACAACTTGACCGTCGCGACATCAGGCGGCACCTGCCGGTAAAGGATGAAGCTGGTTTCGAGCTGGCCGTAGTATGCCCGGAGGGTGTGGGAGCTGTTCTTGATAATACGAGTTGGCTTTTCTGCCAAACCCATCAAAGCTTCCTTCAGTTCGTCCGCATCGAACGGGTGCGGCGTGAACCAATCCAGATCGCGTGAGATCCGATGATTAAGGAGCAGCCCCATTGCGGTGCCGCCCGCTAGAAAAAAACCTTCTTTGCGAACGAGGTCCGCCTGAACGCGAAGTACACGAAGTTTCTCCGCGTCTAGAACCTTCACTGCGCCCACTCAAAACCTAGATAGGCCTTCTCGGGAATATCTTGCTTCGTCAACCCAAATCGTCTGCGGAAAGACTTACGCTCAGGTTCGTTTAGCCCAGCTCCTCGGTATTCTTGAATCAGCTCTCGAATTGCCTTTTCGGACAATCTTCCCGCTAACCACCGCTTTGCCGAAGTAGAACCCTTCCTCAGAACCTCGCGGACGATTGCATAGCGGTCATCTCGCCGCATCCAATCTAAAGCCGCCACGTCATAGCTTTTTAGAAGCTCCGTTACGTACTCAGGAAAAGCAACCATCTCAAGCGGTGCACCAGCCCACCGCTTCGCTGCCGCCACTCGGGCAATCTCCTTGCGCCGCTCGGGGGAAAGAGCCGCTGCCCGGGCACGACCACCAGCCGGGCCCCCTTTGAGCCCACCAGCACGGCCTAGCTTCACGGCGTGGGGGTTTTTCATGTCTATGACGGTACCACAATACTTTTAGCGCTTCAAGCATAACGCAATCCAGCATCCTTAACACAGTAAATGTCCTGTTCATAAACAGTCCTAGATGTCCGGTCACAACCGGCCGCCTGTAGCTGTAACGCATGCGGCAAAGCCAGGTGGCCGCGGAGGCCAAAGACCGTGACCAGAGCGGAGGTAATACGTCAGGCCATTGAGGGACGAATAAGCTGGGTAGCTAAACCTCCGCCTCGCGCCGAGGGTCAGCGGTACCTAAGAAGTCGAAGAGGTAGGGGGCTTTGAAGAGCTGGGTGGCCACGTCAGAGTCCGCTGGAAGCATGGTTAGGTCGAAATTGTTTTGCGCCTTGCCTGCGCGGAGGTGAAGCTGGTTTTGGATTTGTATTTCCAGGATGTTGCGCGGCTCCAGCCGTGGGCCGGTGTTTCCCGGATGTAAAAGTCGCGAACGGCGGGATCTTTGATCCGCTGCATGATTTGCAGAACATGGCCCCAGGGCATTTGCGCAACAGGTTGTTGCGTAATTGGGCCCGCCGGGAACTCGCGCGCGATAACTCTCGCGCCCCAGGACGCCTCTTGCTGGCGGGCAAGAATGATCTTTCCTGTGTGCCAGTAGGCTTCAATGACAATGGGATTGGCGGCAAGGACCGCCCGGACGCGCGCACTGCGCAGGTGGGCCTTAATCTCTTGAAGCGTGGTGGCGTAGCTGTCCGGCAATGAACTGGCAGCGGGAGCGACAGGGAATATGGCATCGGGCCGGGAGCGGCCACGGGAAAGGCGGGTCTTGTCCGGCTTCTTTATGGATGCGCGTGCTTTCTTACTGGTCATACCCACTGAATCCTGAAATACGTCGCGGCTCCCCTAGGCGAACAGCGGCCCTGATCGTCAAACGCCGGGGATCATGTGGACTGCTGTGTAGATGCACTTACTTGTATCACGTGCACCCGCCCGCCGGATTGTGGGGGCGTGGCCATGCTCCCAAACGAGGCACGGGGCCACTCGACCCATAAATGGGCCCGCGGATAAGACGAGTGGAAGGAGCGCAATGGGTGCTGCCACTCGTCCCTCGACAGCCGTCTAACCAAGGTGACGTTTTCCCCGCCCGCGCCTCGCGAACGCATATAACGTTCTGCCATGCCTCAGGCGCCCACAGCCTCAACCCGTCACCCGAACGACCAGCCAAGCTCGGTACGGCGCCGCATCGTTCTCGCCCAGGTCATCATTGCAGGTGCGGCCGTGATGATTCTTGAGGTGCTAGGAACGCGCATCGTTGGCCCCGTTTTCGGCGTTGGACTCTACGTTTGGACGGCGCTTCTCACCATCACCTTGGCGATGCTTGCGGTTGGTTACTACGTGGGCGGCGTGGTGGCTGATCGCCAGCCGTATGAGCAATCACTTTCAAAAACGCTGGTTCTTGCGGCGTCTTGGATAGCTGTTGAGCCTTGGCTTCGGGCGCCAGTCCTTCTTGTGGCTGTGCATTTAGGCATGAAACTGGGGCCGGTCATGGCCGCTCTCATCCTTTTTGGGCCCCCCCTCATGATCTTGGGAATGGCAGTCCCTATCGCCGTTCGTCTTCTCCTAAATAGGGTTGATGAAGCGGGACACCGAGCGGGCGGCGTTAGCGCCTTATCCACGATGGGAAGTTTGTTTGGCACTGTCGTTGGCGGCTTTTTCCTTATTCCCGCGTTCGACAACAAGCTCTTGATGATGGGCGTTGCGCTGATGCTGTTCCTAGCTGGTGGCATTCCGCTTCTGTTGCGCCATCGAGGGCCAATCTTGATGCTGTTCGCGCTTTTGCCTTTGGGATTTCTGGCGTCGCGGCCAGAACTTCCACCCGACTTGGCCGTGCCAAAACGCCTCCAAGGCCCTTATGGATTGGTAGAAGTGATCCATGACAGCAAAAGGGCTGTGCTGTTTTTGCGCAGCGATCATTCAATTATCGGCGCCAAGTCTACAATCAATGACGCCAGCGCCTTTGCTTTTACCCATGTACTCGAAGCTGTACGCTTTCTATCGCCCAAACCGCAATCCATCCTTCAAATAGGTTTGGGGACCGGCGCCTTGCCGCAAGCGCTTGCCGGAAGTGGTATCGCGGTGGATGTGGTTGAGATTGACCCAAATGTTGACCAGTTGGCCCGCGAGTTTTTCGGCCATACAGGGGCCACCGTCATCGAAGATGCGCGCACCTTTCTCAATGCCAAGGGGCGACCCTATGATGTGATCGTTCACGATGCGTTTGCCGCTGGGGGCAATCCGGAGCATCTGCTTTCGGTAGAAGCGCTTGCACAAGCCAAGCGTCGCCTGAATGCGCCCGGCGTCTTGGTTTTGAATATGGTTGGCTTCGTTGATGGCCACAACGCAGAGGCCGCACACGTTGTGGCACGCACGCTCAAAGCGCTGTTTCCCCATGTGCGCGCCTTTCGTGATGGTGAAGGTCGACATGGCGGCGAAGATCTCGGCAACATCATTTTCTTCGCCTCGGAATCGCCGATCGTCTTCAACATTCCACTCGAAGGCCCCTTCGAAAGTGTCGAATGCGGCAAGACCCTGATGGGGTTTCAGTCACACGAAGTCTTGAAATCGGTGCCCAGCGGCCAAATCATCACCGATTCAGACAACCCCATGGCCAGGCTCCAGGCCCCCATCGTTCAGGCGCACTTTCAGGCGATGAATCAGCTTCTGCCTATAGAGGTGTGGGTGCGCTGAGTTTGCACCCATGTGATCGCCGGTGTCGCGCGTTGCCTATTGCTCAACGCAGAGAAGTGGCATGGTGTAAGAGCATGGATCACCGGCCCCCTTCTTCAAATCATTCAGCGGGAAGGTTCCCCACTCGTCAGCGCTTTTGCTTTTCCATCCGAGGCAAGTTCCATTGGAGTCGGTCGATGGCTGCTCCGTCCAGTCAGTCTGCCATCCACCCCACGGGTAGCCTTCGGAGTGAGCGTTTGCAAATAGGTTAACTCTCGCGCCATCACGAATGCCCAACAGTGCCAATGCGTCCGTGCGCCAAATGAGCTCGTCCTTCGAGTTGTAATAGAAGGTGTATTTTTTTATCACCCAGTCCTGCTGGTTATCGCCCATGTATGGAGTGGTTGTGGCTCTACGGCCCCCGCCAACCAGCAGAGCTTTCCATTTGCCACCGCGGTGATTGAAGACTTCTTGGCAAACGGCATCCGCCCCCGATGGTCCACCAAGATTGCCATCGTAGTGACCACCGTTCCCACCCACAAATTGTATCGAAGTGCTGAGAATGAACTTCTTGTCGACATAGGTCGAGCAGTCGGGCGCGCAGCGCCCAAGTTCGTTTGGCGGGTTCGACCCTTCGTCACAGACCTCGTCTGGTTCCTTGATATTGTTCCCGCACACGGATCTTGTGGCGTCGAGGCTAAGCGGCGCATCGGATCTTCTTGCGTCTGGGGCCGGCCCATCCGTTGAGGCGTCCGCTCCTCCGTCAAGGCGTTCTACAGGGGGCATAGGCTCGCTCGGCATGGTTTCGGCGCCTGAGTCTTCATTCTTGGGTAGGTCGACATCCTGATCTGAATCAGGGGTAGGGCTGTCGCCATCTCTCCAACAGAAGTTATCGACAGCGCAGTAGAAGCCGTCAGCGCATTGCTTTGCAGGGAGCTGCGCACACGCTTGTTCACCGCTGACCGGGTCAACGTTGACGCCACAAGCCGCAAGCAACAGGGCCAGTCCTATTGACCATAAGACTTTGTTTCTCAAAACGACCCTCCTAAAGCGAATACCCCACCACCAGGAACGGGTGAAAACGCGACATCGGCGCCTTCGTGCTGGTTGCTATTCCAAAATAGCATTCCACCTACCGCTGCAGCGGCCGCACCAACTCCTAGGAAGGCCCACTGTAAGGTGCGCGCCTGGTTTGCTGATGAAACCAAGGCGTCGTCGTAAACGGGTGCTGTCCTGGCCTCTTTCGCATCGGCCGACGCCTTCACACCGAAGGCAACGCCGACTCCGATAAGCGCTGCCCCTGTCGAAACGGCAACCCATGCTGGCCATGTGCTGCGATTTGCCGTTGGCACAGAGGCGGGGAGTGGGGGATCTTGGCGCACGGGTTGCCCTGCGGAGTGTGAAGTCGCTGTCGTCCCCTGATCGTTGGATGCGGGAGAAAGTTCCACCTTGAAGTCGAGCGTCTGTCCCGCTCGCCCTCCCTTTGTCTGTCGGAAAGCCTGGTAGCCGTCGACGGAAACATCCACCTCAACTTCCCCGGGAACCACGAAAACAGGGAGCGTGATCGGCAGCCTGCCCGCGACTTCCTGGTTCACGACCACCAGGGCGCCCACGGGAGAGCCGTCTATGCGAACGCGCACCAGAGGTTCTTCAGTCTGTGCCCGTGCCGCATCAAGAACAGTTTTGTTCTGCGCAATCCAAGGATTTGATTCTGCGGTTAAGGCTTCTGCGAGGTGTTGTTGGGCCGCAAGCCAATCCTCCAAAACCTGCTCGCAAAGGCCAAGCTGTGCGGCGGCGCGCGGCGTCTTGCCCAGTTCATAGGCGCGGCGAAATTGCTCCAACGCTTCTTTGTCCTGGCCCCGGCGACGAAGCTCCACACCCTTGCGAATGAAAAGCTCTTCGCGCCCCGCAGCACGAGCCTGAGGCAAAACACCTGCCACTAGGGTTGCCGCTGCGATAGCGCCAATGATGAAAATCCTCAGACCAAGGCGTCTCATTTCAGACATCCTGCCTAGCACGAAAGTGTCATGGGTGCGAGACGCGCTTGGAACGCCACTTCAGCGCCGCGAATTCTTGGGAAGGTCGGCGCGCCATCCGCGTCGCCGTGGGCAGGAGCCTGGGGGTGTACACCGATTGAGATGCCGGGCAGCAAAGGCCCGGCGTGTTAGAAATACCCACTCTAGATGTCAATACCCGACTACCAATCGTTGATGCTGCCCTTGCTCGAATCCCTTGGCGACGGCAAAGAACATCCCATCATCGAAATCCGGGAAGGGATCGCAGCAACTTTGGCGATCACCGAACGTGACCGAGAGGAGTTGCTCCCCAGCGGCAAGCAGTCCATCTACAACAACCGTCTAGGCTGGGCAAAAACGTACCTCGACAAGGCCGGCATGCTTCGAACCATTCGACGTGGCGTTTATCAGATCACCGATCGCGGCCGCTCGGTTTTGGCCGAGCACCCTACGCGCGTTGATGTTGCTACGCTTTCGCGCTTTTCAGAGTTCGAGGAGTTTCACCGGCGTCGAGAAGCCTCTCAGGATGTTGATCGACCGAGCGAGCTTTACGTTCCAGCTACCACCGAGCGGGATGAGACACCGCAGGAATCCCTTGACACCGTCTATCAACAACTTCGCCGAGGTCTTGAAGCCGAGGTGTTGGCTGCAGTGCGTGCCTCAAGCTTTGGTTTCTTCGAACGGCTAGTGGTTGAGTTGCTGGTAAAAATGGGATACGGCGGTTCGCTGAAGGATGCCGGCAAAGCCATCGGCCGCAGTGGCGACGACGGTCTCGATGGCGTTATCAAGGAAGATCACCTTGGGCTCGACGCCATTTACGTGCAGGCAAAACGATGGGAAAATACTGTGGGGCGGCCCCAGGTCCAATCATTTGCCGGAAGCCTTGAAGGTGTTCGCGGACGAAAGGGCGTGTTCATCACAACCTCCACGTTCTCAAGTGAAGCCCGCGAGTATGTGTCGCGAATTGAGAAGAAAATCGTCCTCATCGATGGTGTCCAGCTCGCGGGCCTGATGGTTGATTTCGACATCGGTGTCAGCACCATCAACGTCTACGAAGTCAAAAAGGTGGACTCAGACTACTTCTCTGAGGAATAGGATTGGGCAGGCGACGATCAACGGTCCACTACGACAACGCCGTCTTTCCAACTGTCGAGCCACTCTACTTCCCTTTGGGAAACGCCGGATTCTTTCGCTCGTTCGGCAATTTTTCGCCAAACCTGCGAGCGCAATCGGGGATAGCGCCGGAACGCCAGTCAGCGAATACCGGCGCGCCGGCAATCAGGGTTTGCGCGTCCTCCCGGTACTGTGGAAGCTGCAGCATTCCTAACAAACCGCTGACGATTTTCGCCCTTGAGCCAAGATCGCAGCTTCGGTAGTAATTTATTACTGCTCGAATATTCCCTCCGTATGTAGGGTCGGTGGCCACGTGCCACAAAAGGTTGTCAACCGCCTCGGCGACCTCGCGCGTATTCTCGATGGAAACGTTGGAGGCGTCGTCCGCCGGACCCAGGAAGACCGTCAAGGCATTCGTTAAGAATTCATAAGACGTGCTTCCCTGCGACAGTTTCCTAAGCGCGTGGTCCACCACGACGTCGTCGTATTCTTTCAATGCGTCTCGAAGCGCGTCAGGCTGGCGCGGAAGGGTGTTCCATCGAGCGATCAGTTCGTCGGCATCACGAGCCACCACAGCCTCCCGGTATTCTCTTTCCAAGGGTTTGCGCACTTTTCCACAGAAACCTGATCATTTCCATGCAAGACCCACTCAGCCTTCATGGCCATGGTCTGCGCCGTATCGCTTGACTCGTTCTTTAGCAACTCGGGTAGGCAAACTTTTCCCACTTGCGCAGGTCGCGTTTACCGCTTGCGATGTGGCCGTTTCCGTTCCGCGGCACTTTCATCCAATTCTCAAGCCTAGGTTTAAGATCGCTTCCGACCACCTGCCAGAGGCCACTCGTTTCTAAAATCCCGATTGCAGCCGATAACTCATTTGCAGACAACATCAGGTGTTGTTGATTGTCAAAATACTCAACCGCGGTGACGAGAGGAATGTTGTTGCTACCCTCAGAGAGTCGAGCCAGTGCAACAAAAAACTGAAGCATGATCTCCCGGCCGATGTTTCCACTTGATCGGTCGAGGGAGGCCAAGGCGTCCTCTACGATATCCTTGTAGGCTGTCATTCATCCTCCTGGTCTGACCCACTCGCCGCTCGGTCTGACAAACGAGGCCCGCTTCACCTCTGGGCTAGACAAGCTCGGTCCATCCTGTCTTCAGACGGATCTTACGGGGCACGGCCGTGTTACCCGTTTCTCCGCCTGGTTTGTAAGGCAAGAAGACTAAACAGTCTTGTGAGACGCCCATCAGTTCTACGAATCCAGCGCGCCGCCATAGCCTCTTCGTCAAAAGGTCAATGACAAAGAAGCCAATACCGCTCTTGTCATTCTTCTCTTCGCCGGTTGCTGCAAAGAATCGTGCATCTTCGGAAAGATGAAGATCGCGGCCGAAGAAGTGTAGATGTACAGCGTCAGCACATACTGTGCAACCATCCAACGTGAGCCTATAAAGTGGATCCCCGTGCGGCATCTCCTTCGACCAGTGAAGGCACACTTCCGGAAAACCTGGCGGCAGCGATAACCTACCGGAGTTCCGCCAAAACTGAAATCGCTCGCGTGGGCTAGGAACTGAAATTTCCTGCATATCGAGCGTGCTGCTTGTCATATACAGCAAGTTTACGGGTGACTCGCACAATACGAAGCGATTCCATCCGGGAATTTCTGTCTCACGCCGACACGATATGACGAAAGGCAACGCCTGGTTAGGAGATATGACCAGAAGTTGTGGATTGGCATAACGGGCTAAAAGTGGCGTACCTTTCAGGTTGGCAAGCAACCAACCAAAGCCGTCCTTGGCGGGACGGGAAAGGCACACCAATGTTGAGATTAGTCGAAGAGGCACAGGG
>JBBSJE010000203.1:0-11291 GCA_038257535.1 Polyangia bacterium | reverse complement strand
GGTCTTTCACTCGAGCCCAATCTCGGTCGTTCAACTCATGGCGATGCACTACGCCATGGAACAATCTACGGCCGATTAAGCAAGTTTTTACCCTTTTCTGGTTTGAGGACAGGCCCTAGTATCGTGCGTTGTCGCTCGATCCAGGGGTCCGACGAAGCGAGCGCTTCAGCAAGATGCGCATCAGCATCCACCCATCGCTCCAGCGCCTGTTCACAAAGCCCCAGTTGGGCGGCTGCACGCGCCGTATGAGCCAGATCGTAGGCCTGCTGGAAGCGTTCGACCGCCGCAGCGTTCTTTCCCTTCTTCCGAAGCTCCACCCCTTGCCGGATCAGCAGTTCGGCAGGATCACCGGCCGCGGCAGCATGGCGGCTGGTATTCGTGAAAGCCACGATCAGAAGCGTGACTATCATCATAACGCGACTTGGCATGTTGCGCCGTTTTAGATAGCATATCTTTGCGAAAAAGCGAGATTGCCGTACGTGATGGCAGGGGGATCGCACGGAAGACCAAAGACTGAAAGCTCGCACCACGCGTAGTCAGATTTTTCACGGCCGGTTCGTAGTCTTGAGCAGACGCCTCGACATCAACGACGCCCTCGTTCACGAGCACTGGTTCTGATAACGCCAACAAGCCAACCTCGCGCCCATTCACTTTTTACGTGAGCTCCTTTCGGCTTACCCAGGATCTCAACCCCGCTAATGCTAAATGCGACAATGTATTGCGGCGTAAACGCCAATGATCGCTATGGATAGCCATATCTCAACTGCCCTTGAAAGTATTAGTTCTGAAGTGTGAGGCACCCCCGAACACCAAGCCGCGCTCACATGGAGGATGACACCTCGACGACCAGCGGCCGATGGTCACCGCCAAGCGATCCCGCAAGCTTTAAGGAAGCCACATCGAGTTGTCCCCCCACCAGTACGTGGTCGATGCGGACGCGATGCCAACGCGTAACCTTGGTGTCACCAAAACCCATGCCCACACGGTCAAACGCATCTATCAAATCGCCAAAGTGGCGGCGAAAGATTGTGCTCGATTGCAGCATATTGAAGTCGCCAGCGATCACGAGTTTGTCCGGGAGATCGCCGAGGAATCGGCGCACCTCGGCAGCTTCCCTCCTCCGCGCCGCATTCACAGCATCGAGGTCTTTCACCCCGCCAAGGCGCTTCTCGCGCAAAGCCTCAAACCCCTCACGTGGCGTTTCCAAATGCACATTCATCAAGACCACGGGGCCAGCAGAGGTTTGCTGAACGTATTTGGTCATTAGGCCGCTTCCACCTTTGTCCCAAAAATTCTTCGGATCCCGCACATCAATCGTCAGGGGTGGGTGACGTGAGACGAAGCACTGACTGAACGCTTTTTGCGTATGCCAGTCTCGCCATTGGGGTTCGCCAAAGTCGAGACTACATTCCTGAAGGAACGCCACATCGACCTTCTCCCGCTCGAGCCATTCCGCAATATTGACCGCTGCGGAAGGCGGTAGGCCACCAATGTTGTAAGTCGCGAGCCTCAACAACACTGTCCCTTTTGCGCCTGCTCCACCCCAACGAAGTCCAGCGATCGGGGCCAGCCACAACAGGGCACCGGCAAGAAGCGCAGTACCGCCGACGGCGGCTGAACGGCGAGACAAGGACCGCCAGCTTAGGAGCCATGGCAACAGCAGAAATGGCCATGGAACCGCCCAAGGCCACTTAGGCGCAAAGGCCAAAACAGTGCCTATCCACCAGGCATCGGTGGTGTACGCGATGGTGTACGCGATGGCGCCCAAGACCAGCGTGTAAGCCGCCGTAATGGGCAGAAGCGCCGGCCGCACCCAGCGGCGGAAGGTCAGCATTCCATTTTCGTTCAAGGGCACGGCAGACGTACGAAAATCACCTTGCTGATGTTGGTGCTATCAGCATACACAAGGCCGTATTCCATCCTGGCCTCATTGTAAACCAAAGCAGGAAAGCGGCCTTTCTGAGTGCCAATGGGGGAAATGGCAAAGGGTTCACCTGCCAATGTGGCCGAGGCGGTTAGGCGCTGGCCCAACACTTGTGCTCCATTCGGGAACCCATAGAAGACCACAAGGGATGAACCTCCACTGTGACCGATGCTCGGCCAGTTGCTGGCACCATTGAACACTTGGTACGACATCAGAACTGTTGTCGCATCAGCCGCCGCCGACGCCACCCAAACCCTTTCTCCATCTTCTGGGCCGTCTTCCCACGTCGTAAGCCATTGGTTTCCGGCCCATGCAACCTGTACGTTTGCCGCACCTGTTGGACTGGTACGTATGGGCAAAGTCCGAATGAGACTCAGGTCGGCGTTCAACAACGCCAATGACACGTCTTTCCCCCCCGAGGTGTACGCCAACGCCAGATTCGTTCCGTTGGCCGCCAAGTAAGGAAACTGAACGTTTTTCTGTGCAACCTCGAAGGTGCGAGGATCGGGAACGCTCAATCGAGCTCCGTTGGCATCAACCGCAAACAGCGTCACAAATTCGCGTATGGGAGTCTCATCTGTATTGACCTCCCGATAGGTTACAAACGTTTTCCCCAATGCAGACAGCACGTAGGGTCGACGTTCGACCGGCCGCCCCACACTCACTTGTATCGTCGCGTTGGCGTTGGGAGGAACGAAGGCGGCATCAAGTACGCGACCACGCACGCCCCACAGATCGCATCGGTTGGGATCTACCCCATTAACCTGCTCACACTCCTCCCAAACAACCAAGTACCCCGTGCCCAAGGCCGCAATTTCGGAGTTCTTCACAAACTTTGTTCCGGCGCCCACAAGCACCGCGGGCGCGGAGCCAGGAAGCCCGTTGGCATCCAGCTTTGCCAGATAAATCCCAGGCGCATCAGCGCGCGCATCACCCCAGACGATTGCGTAATTGGTCCCGTTCCACAACAACGCCGGCGACACCGAAGCGCCCGCGCCAAACGATTGTGCACCTGTGGGAGCACACGCAAGCACACCGCCGTCGCCGCCGGGTTGGCCGGAATCACCTTGCGCGTCTCGAATCAGCAGGTCTCCATCTGGGGATCCATCCAAACCCATCCCGCCGTCAGCCACCGGCGCATCGTCGCCGCCACACGCACCCCCCAGCAAAGCGCACACCAAACCCGCGCAACCCAGACCCCGAGCGTAGCGATTTTGAGCCAAGCGATCTTGCATTATGACCTAGACGCTACCCTCAGTTGCCGTTACTCGCAACTCGCCTGGCTGCCGCATGGCGGCGAGACAAACGGTTGATGCGGGAAGCAAAGATCGATGCCGCCGTCATCGTCGTTTCTCATTGACCCTTATACACCTAACAGTGTATAGATGTGTATATGCGCACGAATATAGAGCTTGACGATGCGCTCGTACAGCGCGCGATGAAGATCTATCAGGTTCCCACAAAGCGAGCCGTGGTTGAGCTTGCCTTGCGGCGCCTTGTTAGCGCTATGGAGCGCAAGGAGAAGCTGGAAATGGAGGGGTACGGTTGGGAGGGCGACCTCGCGGTCATGCGCGATGAAGCGAACGCCGGACCGCCCGCGCGAAAGCGGTAGGCCCAAGTGGTCCTCATCGATACCTCGGCTTGGATTGAGTTCTTGCGAGCGACGGGCAGTCAAGCCCATGGGGAAGTGCGCTCCCTACTCAAAAAAGAACGGTCAATTCTTACCACGGACGTGGTTGTCATGGAATTGCTGGCGGGTGCAGGCGATGAGCAGCGAGCCGAGAAACTACGTCGGTTCATGCTGACCTTCGCTCACGCGCCCATTCGGGGGCTTGCAGACTTCGAGGGTGCAGCCGAGCTGTATCGGGCGTGTCGGCGCCAAGGCTTCACGCCGCGTGCGCTCAACGATTGTCTTGTGGCCACGGTTGCGTTGCGCGAAGGCAGTTCGGTCCTGCATCACGACCGTGACTTCACCAACATAGCTCGTTGCTGTGGGTTGCAGATTCACGGAGGCTGAACGTAAATCGGCCTTCCATCGGCGGGTGACCTCGGTTCTCGCTGCGCGAAGCAAGGTAACCGCCTGTCGCTATTTCCCGGCGGCTGCGTTGCGGGGTTCGGGCCACCGCACTTCCAAGGTGACCGAAACCAAATGCCGCTGAAACGAAACCGCTGAGACGCGCATCATGTCCGCGCCCGCGAGGCCTGAAACCCTTTGATCTGCAAACAGATAATTCAATGACGCGCGCAAAAGACCCTGATTGTCCCACGACAGGCCGCCGCGCACATTCCACACCGAAAGATGGCCGTATTGGCTAACCCCCGACAACGGACGCGCCCGCTGGTACCCCCCCATCACCGCCGCGCTCCAGGTGCCAAATCGTCCCAAGGCCCGCATAACCTGCAGATCCGCCCCTTCCGAAAGCAGCGCCTCGCCGATGAACACGTTCGCGAAAACGCGCCGTTCGGCGCGTGCGATGAACGTCGCAATCTGCTCATCTGTGTACTGCACTTGAACCTTGCCGCCGGGGCCACCGGTAAGCGATCGCTCGTCGGCCTTGGCCACAAACCCGCCCACCGCCACTTCCGATTGCCACTGCTGCGTCCACGTGCGACGCCAGGCGGCGTTGGCATCGGCGAAGGCCAACCCAAACGCCGGTGCGATTACCACATCTTGCCGTTGCACCGCGAGGTTGTAGCCATACCCCAATCGCAAAGTGCCGCCAAAGTCATCCACCCTGAACACGCGGTAAAGGCCCAATTGGTTTTCAACCGCAACACTCTTTGCCCGCACGCTGTCGTCTTCAAGCGGCATGAAGCCGCTGGCCGAGAACTCTTGCGACGCCCGCCATTGCGGCCCCAGTTGCCACGCCAGCGCTTCTCGCAAAAACAGCGCTCCGTAGCGCAAAGTGCCGCCCGGGCGGGCCAAGGTGTTGGGCATAGCGGCTTGCGCCGTAGGGGTGGGATCAAGGAAACCCAGGCGACCATGCAGAGCGCCCACAGACAACGTAAGCGCCGTGGCCCCTGTGGGCGTCATTCGGCTGCTTAAGCCCAATTGCTGCTGTGTGAAAGTGCTTTGGCTTCCGCGAAAAAAACTGCTGATATCGGCCGAAGCTGTAGCTTCGTGGGTGCCACTCGCGCGTTCCCATCTTATGTTGCCGGCCACCCGTCCGGTGACAAAGCCGTCGGCCCGCGCGTTGGGATCGCCTTTGGGAGCCATCAAGGCGTTATCGGTGGCGCCCACGGTGGCCGAGGCCCCCACGCCCCACTCAGCGGCGTGTGCATTGCCAGCGAACAAAATCCCGATGGCCACGCCCATCCCGGCGCCTAAGCGCACAGCGCACAGCAAGCTCACCCGATCCATCGCGCGCAGTGTAACAGAACGTTTAGCCGCCCACATACAGTGTCTGGAATGGTTCGATTCCTTCAAAGAAACAGCGCAAAAATTGCCCCCCGGAAACGTCGGCCAGGGTGCTCCAGTGCGCATGCCCCTGCGGTCGCTGCATCTGCGATTGATAGGCCGCCAGCGCCTGCCGTTTCAACGCCACGACGTCGTGAGTTTGCACGGCCCGGTCGAATTGCGAAAGCCACTGCAGCCCAAAGCACGCGCGCCACGACGCCACCAGCACCTCATGCCCCAACGCGCGGTCCTTGTCGATGGGCACCCAGGGCCATTGCTGCCACAGCCACACCGGGTAAGCAAACACCGCCGGCCGAACCGATGTTTGGGCCAAACCCGCAAGCGCGATCCTGTGAGCCGCGCGATGATCTTCTGGAGGTTCATCAAGGTGCGGTACAAACAGCTGAGCTGGCCGCAAACGCTCGATGATCCGGAGCAATGCAGCCGCACCTTCGGTTTGTTGATGAGTTAAGTTTCCATCGGGAAGGCCGAGCTGCATTACGTTGGAATTGGGCACACCTAGGCACGCAAGCGCCGCTTCGCACTCGCTGGCCCGTTGTGCAGCCAAATCTGCATATTCAGCCTTTTGTGTGCTGAAGGCGTGTGATCGGCCCCCATCGCTGAGCACCACCACCGACACACTGGCACCATGTCGGCGTTTGAGCGCGATCATGCCACCACAGCCTAAGGTTTCATCGTCAGGATGGGGCGCCACCACCAAAGCAGAGGCCGCAAGCTCAGCTGATGTGAAGGCTTTCGTGGTTTGCCTTAACCTTCGCAACGCCAAGTCGCGAACGAACGCCTGGCCAGGGACCAAACTTGCGAACCGGGCCGCTGCATATTCCGCTTGTTTGCGGAGAGTCTGCTTGACGCCGCGCGAAGTCATGGCTTTACTAGTTGTCGTTTAGGGATAGGGGAAAACATCGTGAAAGTAGCGATCTTGGCGGGCGGCTTAGGCAGCCGTTTATCTGAAGAAACCGTTGTGAAGCCCAAACCCATGGTGGAGATCGGCGGCATTCCGATCTTGGTGCACATCATGAAGCACTATGCCCGTTACGGGCACAAGGAGTTCTTGATTGGCTTGGGGTACAAAGGCGAGTACATCAAGCGCTACATGGTGGATTACGCCACCATCAACACCAGCCTCACGGTGGATCTGATGTCGGGCCAGGTGACGCCTCACGGGAAGGCGCGCGACGATTGGAAGGTGCACCTCATCGACACCGGATTGCCCACGCTCACCGGCGGACGCATCAAGCGGCTGGCCCCGCACCTGGGCAATGAAACGTTCATGCTGACTTGGGGCGATGGTGTGGCTGACGTGAACATCGACGATCTTTTGGCCTACCATCGCAGCCATGGAAAGCTGGCCACCGTCACCGTGGTGCGGCCGCCCGCGCGCTACGGGCATATGGTGATGGAAGCAGGCCGCGTGGTTGAGTTCACCGAAAAGCCACAATTGGGTGAAGGCTGGATCAATGGCGCCTTCTTTGTGCTTGAACCGCAAGTGATGGAGTACATCACAGGCGATGACGTGATGTTCGAGCGCCAGCCCATGGAGAAACTGGCGGCTGATGGGCAACTGATGGCGTATCAGCACAACGGATTCTGGCAGTGCATGGACACGCTACGAGAAAAGCATCTATTGGAAACGCTGTGGAATGAAAACAGGGCGCCCTGGAAAACCTGGCAAGACTAACAAGCAACGAAAGCGACAAAGCCTATGAAAGTTTTGGTCACGGGACATCGGGGATACATCGGCACAACCTTGGTGCCCATGCTGCAGCAAGCGGGACACGAGGTGGTGGGCTTGGACAACTACCTATTTGACGATTGTCTACTGGGGGACATGCCTGCAGACGTTCAATCGTTGAAGATTGATGTTCGCGACGTCACCCAAGACATGTTGCGGGGCATTGATGCTGTGATGCATCTGGCTGGCATCTCGAACGATCCGCTGGGCGATCTGAACCCTGATTGTACCTACGACATCAACCATCGCGCCTCGCTTCGACTTGCCATTTTGGCCAAAGCCGCGGGCGTAAGCCGCTACATTTTTTCTTCATCGTGTAGCAACTACGGCGCGGGTGGCGATGGGTTACTGGACGAATCCGCTGCGTTTAATCCAGTGACGCCGTACGGAGAATCGAAGGTGTTCGTGGAACGCGACGTGGCCGCTTTGGCCGACGCCAGCTTCAGCCCCACCTTCTTGCGCAACGCCACAGCCTATGGGGTTTCAGCCAAACTTCGTGGCGATTTGGTTGTGAACAACCTCACCGCCTACGCTTACACAACGGGCAAGGTGTTTTTGAAGAGCGACGGCACGCCCTGGCGCCCGCTGGTTCATATTGAAGACATTTGCCGTGCGTTTGTTGCGGTGTTGCACGCCCCGAAAGAGAAGATTCACAACGAAGCTTTCAACGTGGGCCGCACGGAAGAAAACTATCGCATACGCGAAGTGGGCGACATCGTGCAGGACGTGGTGAAGGGCAGCCAGGTGACCTACGCTTCTGACGCCAGCCCCGACAAGCGCAACTACCGCGTGACCTGCGACAAGATCCTGCGCGCGCTGCCGGAATTCAAACCTGTGTGGACCGTGCGTAAGGGCGTGGAAGAATGTTTGGCGGCGTACAAACATTTTGGCATCACTGAAGACAATTTCTTTACGTCGCGGTTTTTGCGCATCAAACGGGTCAAAGAGCTGCAAGATGACAAGCAGCTGGATGCCAATTTGCGTTTCGTGGGAGGGCGGACATGAACCAGGTCGACAACGTATTTGAGGGATTTGCACCGGCACCAGCGGGCTTTGTGTGCCGCTCGTGTGGCTCGTCACAGTTGGGGGTGTTTTTGGATCTGGGCCTCATGCCCCCATCGGATGCGCTACGGCGGGCCGACCAATTGGCTCTGCCCGAGAAGAAATACCCGCTGCGAACGGCGCTGTGCCGCGACTGTGCGTTGGTTCAGATCACGGAGACCGTTCCGCCTGAAGAGCTGTTCTCGAAAGACTACGTTTATTATTCCTCTTTTTCCGACGCCTTGCTGGCGCACTCGAAGGCAAACGTAGAAAACCTGATCGCCACGCGTAAGTTAACCAGTGACAGCCTCGTCATTGAGCTGGCGTCAAACGACGGCTATCTGCTGCAGTATTACAAGAACCAGGGCATCCCTGTGCAAGGCATTGACCCTGCCGAAGCCCAAGCGCGCACCGCCAACGAGCGCGGCATTCCCACGATTTGTGACTTTTTCAGCCACGCCCTGGGCACGCGGTTGCGCCAAGAAGGCCGGTTGGCCGATGTGGTTCATGGAAACAACGTGCTGGCTCACGTGGCCGACACCAATGGCTTCGTGGCAGGCATCGCCCAGATTCTAAAAGACACCGGTGTGGCGGTGCTTGAATTTCCGTACTTGCGTGACCTGGTCGACAAGTGCGAATTCGACACCATCTACCACGAGCACCTCTGCTATTTCTCCGTCACCGCTTTGGTGCCCTTGTTCGCTCGCCACGGTTTGCACCTACAAGACGTCAAGCACGTTGACATTCACGGTGGTTCCTTGCGCGTTTACTTAGGCAAACAGGCCACCGCATCGGCTTCCGTGCAGGCCTTTCTTCAAGCCGAGAAAGCCGCAGGCCTTGACCAAGCCAGCTACTTTGCCGGCTTCGCGGAACGGGTGGTGGGGGTCAAACACAAATTGGTGACCATGCTGCGGGAATTTTCCAAGCAGGGCAAACGCCTGGCGGCTTACGGCGCCGCCGCCAAAGGCACCATCATGCTCAATTACATGGGTTTGGGACCCGATCTCATCGAATTTGTGGTGGACCGCAACGTTCACAAACACGGACGTTACATGCCCGGCGTCCACATTCCCATCAAGCCGGTGGAAACCCTGCTGACCGAAAAGCCTGATTACACTTTGATCTTGCCGTGGAACTTCAAGGAAGAAATCTACGCGCAGCAGGCGGAGTACCGCGCCCGTGGCGGCAGATTCATCGTGCCCATTCCCACCCCCGAGTTGCTATGACCGCGCCAAAGCTGGATTTCAATTTTGCGTGTCAGGCTTGCGGAACCGCTGGGCTTCGCATGTTCTACGAGGTGCACAACATTCCTGTGCACAGCGTGCTGCTCATGGATTCACGCGATGAGGCACAGAGCTACCCCAAGGGGAACTTGAAGTTGGGGTTCTGCCCCCACTGCGGTTTCATTCAAAACGTTTTGTTCGATTCGAAGGTTCACGAATACTCAACCAAGTGTGAAGAGTCGCAAGGCTTCTCCCCGCGGTTCAACGCCTTCTTGAAAGACCTCACGCTGCGGTTGATCGAGACCTACAACATACGCAACAAATCGGTTGTAGAGATAGGCTGCGGCAAGGGCGATTTCCTTGAGCTGATCTGCGCTTTGGGCAACAACAGTGGCCTGGGCATTGACCCGGGCATCATTCCCGAGCGCCAGCAACACAGCGAAGCTTGGTCCCGCATTCGCTTCATTCAGGATTTCTACTCAGAAAAATACGGCGATCTCACGGGCGAAATGATCGCTTGCCGGCACACGCTTGAGCACATTCAGCCGGTGCGCGACTTTGTGAACATCGTCAGACGCGCGATTGATAAACACCCCGAAACGGTTGTGTTCTTTGAGATTCCCGACATAGAACGCGTGCTGTCCGAGGTGGCTTTTTGGGACATTTATTACGAGCACTGTTCCTACTTCAGCCTGGGGTCACTCGCGCGTTTGTTCCGTCGTTGTGGTTTCAAGCTGCTGAATCTTCAAAAAGACTTTGGCGATCAATACCTGGTTGTGGAGGCCAAACCCACCAAAGATCCCCAAACCTCGGTTATGCCGGGCGAAGACGATCTCGCGTTGTTGTCAGCGACCGTGGATCGATTTGAACGCGAGTGCACCAAAACGCTCGCGCGCTGGAAAACTCAGATCGCCGGTTACAAGGCGCAAAATCAAAAAGTGGTGATTTGGGGCTCCAGTTCCAAAGGGGTTTCCTTCCTCACCACGTTGGGGTTGAGCGATGAGGTGGGTTATGTGGTGGACATCAACCCGTTTCGCCAAGGAAAGTTCATGCCCGGCACCGGTCATGAGATTGTGCCGCCGGCCAAAATGGTCGAATACAAACCCGATGTGGTGTTAGCGATGAATCCCATCTACTGCGACGAAATCGCCGCTGATTTACACAAGCTGGGGCTTTCACCGCAGATCGTACCTGCATAAACCGAGGTTGATGTCCATGCACAAGCTTTGCCCCGTTTGCGAAGGCGGCCCCTTAGAGCTGTTTTGTGAAACGCCGAATGTGCCGGTGTTTTGCAACGTGCTGTGGGCAACCAAAGCCGAAGCCCTGGCGGCCCCGCGCGGTGACATTCGGTTGGGCTTTTGTGCCAGCTGCGGGCATGTGTACAACGCCGCCTTTGACCCGCAAGCGGTGGCCTATAGCCCTCACTACGAAAACTCTCTGCACTTCTCCCCCCACTTTCAGCGCTACGCCGAGAGCTTGGCGAACCGCCTGGTGGCCACTTATGACCTGCACAACAAAGACATCATCGAGATTGGATGCGGCAAGGGAGAATTTTTGTCGCTGCTGTGCAAAGCCGGAAACAACCGTGGCCTGGGCTTTGACGCCAGCTTCGATCCCGAGCGGTTGGGGCCGGCGCCGGCTGGGCTAACCGTCATCCGCGATCACTACACACCCGCGCATCAACATCACCCCGCCGACCTGTTGGTGTGCCGCCATGTGCTTGAACACATCGCAGAGCCGAAACCGTTTGTAAAAGGCGTATATGAAGCCACCGCGCGACAAAAAAACGCGGCGGTTTACTTCGAGGTTCCCAACGCCTTGTTCAATTGGGAAGACTTGGGCATTTGGGACCTGATTTACGAGCATTGTTCGTATTTCTCACCGTCGTCACTAGCTCACCTGTTTCGCGCGCAAGGCTTTGCCTTATCGTCGGTGCACATTGAATACGGCAAT
>JBBSJE010000202.1:0-11334 GCA_038257535.1 Polyangia bacterium | reverse complement strand
TCTCCGCCATCGTCGCCGTAGCAGAAGAAACCTGCGGTTCGGCCCTCGAGGTGGTTCGTGGAAAGATCTTTCCATTCCTCCTTGTGTTCAAGCTGCATCGCCAGCTCTGCGTTCTTGTGCTCGATGAGGTCTTCTTTGGGATTGCCTCCGTTCATGCACACTAGGCGGTCGAACATGAGCTTCAGATTGCTGGTAGGGCCGTACCAGTTTATGGGCCCGAGGATGGCCCACGCGTCAGCCAAGTCGAGCCTGGCGTACAGGTCTAGATCCCACATGAGATCAGGCTCAGCCTTGGAGTCTTTCTCGTAGCAGTTGCACGGCCAACAGCACAGCGCCATGGCGGTTGAAACGCACGCATTGCAGCTCTGGATGCGCGCGCGGCTGTACACATTCCCTAGATCCTCGTAATCAATTTCCCAATCCTGTGGCAGGCGTTCGGCCATGCGAAACATGAGCGCCCGGCTCTTCGAATCCACGCCAGGGCAGTTGTACTGCCGCCGGTTTGAGCCCGAGATTATGAGCACGCGAAAAGGCCTTTCGCTCGTGGGCAGTCGGCCATTGTCGTCATTTGGTTTCACCATGGAGTCTCGTCCCTTCTGCCCAGGCGGCCTGGATGTCAGCGCCGCCACCTCAAAAACCGCTCAAGCAAAGACTTCACGAAAGGTGTCAGGCGCGCGCGGCTGGATTGATCCGCAACCCGCTTTAAAACTTCGGTTTGGGTCGGATAGGGAAAAATGGTTTCACCCAAATCTGACAGCTTCAGCTTCTTCGTCATGGCCAAGGTTATCGGCGTGATCATCTCGCCGGCGTGACGGGCCACGATGGTGGCGCCCAGGATGTGCCCTTTGCCATCCACGTGCACCGTGGCGAAGCCCTCTGTGTCACCTTCCACGATGGCACGGTCCATTTGCGCCATCTGCACCGTATACGTGGTCATTTTCGCGTCAGCCCGCTTCGCGCCGGCGGCATCTTGTCCCACGCGTGCCACTTCAGGCTCCGTGTAGGTCACCCAAGGCATCACCAGCTCGTCCAGCTTTGACCGCCCGAAAAACAGCGCATTCCTCAGCACCATGCGAGACATCGCGTCGGCCGCGTGGGTAAATTGGAAGTGGCCGGCCACATCGCCCGCGGCGAAAATGTGCGGGTTCGATGACGTCAGCTTGCCGTCCACTTTCACGCCTTTGTGTGTGTCGAACTTGACGCCTGCGGCTTCCAGCCCAAGACCCTCCACGTTGGGCGCGCGCCCCGCAGCCACCAGAATCTGGTCGAACAGCAGCGTCTGCTCGTTGCCATCTTGAACCTTGAACGCGATCTTCTTTGCGCCGTCTGCCACCGCCACTGAAATAAGCTCGGTCTCAAGCTGAAGCGAAACGCCTTCTCGTAACAGCACCTGCCGCAAGAGGGCGCTGGCCTCAGGCTCCTCCTTGGAAAGCAGCACCTTGCCCTTATCAAAGATGGTGACGGCCGATCCAAAGCGCGCAAAGGCCTGAGCCATTTCGCACCCTATGGGTCCACCGCCAATCACCGCCAATCGTTTTGGCAGCTCGGTCAGTGTGAACACATTTTCGTTCGTTAGGTGTGGCGTTTCCGCCAGTCCGGGTACCGGCGGCACCACTGCGCGGCCCCCTGTGGCTATCAGAGCGCGAGCGAATCGAAGTTTCTGACCGCCTACTTCAATGGTGTCGGAAGAAAGGAACCTGCCTTCTCCGAGATACACATCCACCCCAAGGTCGCTGAACCGGCGTGCAGAATCGTGGTGCGCGATGTGCGCACGCAAGCGCCGCATGCGCTCCATTACCTGTGGAAAATCAACGGAGGCGCTGTTTACGCCGGCAACCCCATATTCCCCCGCGTGCCGCACTCTATGCGCCACATGTGCCGCACTCAGCAAAGCTTTCGAGGGCACACACCCCACCGTTAAGCAATCGCCGCCCATGAGATGCTTTTCAATCAGCGCCACCTTCCCACCCAGCCCGGCAGCCCCCGCGGCGGCCACCAAACCCGCGGTTCCAGCGCCGATCACGACAAGGTTGTAACGCCCCGCCGGCGTGGGGTTCTTCCAATCATCAGGATGCACGAGCCTGGCGAGCTCTTTGTCGTGTGGATCGTTGGGCAAGATCATGGCTAATCGCCGGCTTTGCCTGAATCGAGACGCTTGGCCAATGCCTTCTTCGCCGAGCGCGTGATCAGGATGGTTGCAACCAAAGTGGCCGCCAGGCCTACCCAATAAAACACGTTCTTGGCCCCCTGCCCTGGCGCTTCTTGCCCATCTCCCAGCAGCTGGCCAGCGCTTGTGAGGAGCGAGCCCAAATAAACGTACAGAGCCGTGGCGGGCAACATACCTAGGAACGAGCCCAGCACGTACGAACCCAGCGACACGCGTGTCACGCTCAGGCCGTAGTTCAAAAGGTTAAACGGCAGCACGGGGGACAAGCGCAGGAGGATGACCACCTTCAAGCCCCCATCTGCCAGGGCATCGTCAATGGCCCCGAAGCGGGGGTGTCCTTCTATTTTCTTCGCAACCCACTCTCGAGCAAAGTAGCGACCGACGATGAACGCCAATGTGGCTCCCATGACGCTGAGAGGTGACACAAGCAGCGTTCCCCATATCACCCCGTAAAGAAACCCGGCTGCGAGCGTAAAAATGGATCCCGGGAGCATCAGCACCGTGGCCAGCACATAGGCAACGCCAAACAACACGACGCCCACCGCGCCCTGATCTCGCACCCACTTCACAAGCCCCAACGCCCAGCTGCCGAAGGGAAGAAATACAAACAGGGCTACGATTGCCGCCACGGCCACAACCGCCAACACGATTTTCCACCGGGTTTTCACGCGCCCCCTTTTCCCTTAAGCCACCTTCAAGTCGTAGAACCGCCGCAGCTTGAGCCAGAGCCAGCCGTGCATCCGAAGCAGTGCCGGTCTACCTGAACCTGCCGGGCTTCCAGAGCGAATTGATCAAACTGCGCAACGTGCTGAGGTGCCCCTGCAGCGACTTTCATCTCGAGCATTTGGTTGAAGTCGCAATCGTAGAGAAAGCCATCCCAACCGACGGACAGCGTATTGCGGCACATTAAGCCCACGGCAGCGGCCGGATTGAAGGCGTTAACCAAATCCTGCATGTAGTCCCCCAGGTTGCCGGACGCCTCCAGCCACTGCAGATAACGACTTATGGGCATGTTGGTGATCGCGTAAAGCGCATCGAAGGAAATGCCGTGATGGCGCAACAGTTCGCGTTTCCATTCCGACTCGAGTGAAGCCTGCGGTGCAGGCAGAAAAGCGCCCACAGGGTTGGTCACCAAGACTAGCCGGCGTTTGGGATCGCTTTTGCCGTACCCGGCGGCGTTCAGGCGCTTGAGTGCCGCTATGGACTTGGCGAACACGCCGTCACCACGCTGGTTGTCCGTGCTCAGCGCCCGATGGTGCGGCAACGAGCAAACCACCTCAACGTCATGACGGGCGAAAAAGTCCGGAAGGTCGCTGTGCGTCTTCGTCTCAATGATGGTGAGGTTGCAGCGGTCAATGATGTGGCGGCCCATGCCATGAACCTGCTCCACGAACCAGCGGAAGTTCGGGTTCATCTCTGGGGCGCCGCCCGTAAGGTCCACGGTGGGTGCATCACAGACCGCCAATGCGCGCAGGCATGCCTGCATTGTTTCCCGGGTCATGATCTCGCGTCTATCGGGACCCGCGTCGACGTGGCAATGCTTGCAGGTTTGATTGCACATCTTGCCCAGGTTGATTTGGAAGATCTCTAGGCGTTTCGGGCGCAACGGCCATAGGCCTGCGTCCGAAAGCGCGTTGGGAAACTCGCGCGCCAGCGGCAGCGTTCTGAGCGTTTGCCGCTGGTAGGCGGCATCTGCCAATGGTGCCCGTTGGGCAAGCAAGCTTTTGTGACGGCGTGCGGGAACCGTGACGGCCATAACGCGCCTTACATAGACACTTTGCCCGCGTGGTTTCGCATTTGCACCCCATGCACCAAAGACGCCCCACCACGGATGGCGGCGGCCACGTGCACGGCCTCCGTCATCTGATCAAGATCACTGCCCTTTTCGAGGGCGTCCTTGCTGTAGGCGTCGATGCAATAGGGACATTGCACCGCGTGTGCCACCGCCAGCGCGATCAGTGATTTTTCGCGCGCTGACAATGCGCCATCCGCAAACACCGCACCGTACCAATCGAAGAACTTTTGCGCCAGAGCAGGGGCATTCTTGCCCATGTCACCAAACTTACCCAGATCGTGCGCGTGATAATAGCCGTCTTGATCGTTCACCATGGCCTCCGGTGCTTGGTCTCCCGGTTGGCCGTTCTGTTACACGAATTCGGATGGGGCTTGAGCGCTGGGCATGTCCACCCCCTCTGACGACGCCACAATCCATCCCCCGCCCAACACCACATCATCCTGATAAAATACACCCGCCTGCCCCGGCGCCACGCCGTACTGGGGTTCATCGAACAGCACATTCACTTCGCTGTCGCCCACCGGGGTAACCCACGCTGGCCGTGGCTGGCTGTGGTGGCGAATCTGCACCTGCGCTCGCACGCCTTCATTCGGCACAGGGCACAACCAGCGAACGTTCTGCACCAGCGCGCCTCGACGACCCAGTTGCTCACGCGGCCCCGTATGCACGGTGCCTGTGTTGGGATCGATGCGGACAACAAAGCGCTTCTGCCCGTCCACGCCGGGCAAGCCTTTGCGCTGCCCCACGGTGAAGTTGTGGGTGCCGGAATGTTCGGCCATGGTTTCACCACGTTCGTTGAGCACCACGCCCGGGCGACCACCGCCGCGCTTTTCCACGAACGACTTGTGATCGCCATCGGGAATGAAACAAAGCTGCTGCGAATCGGGCTTGTCGCAATTGGGCAGGCCCATGCGGCGGGCTACGTCGCGTGTTTGATCTTTGTGCAGATCGCCCAGCGGAAACATCACCTGGCGGAACAACGCAGGGCGCACGCCAAACAGGAAATACGATTGGTCCTTGTCTTGATCTACCGCGCGCAGAAGCCGTGGGCCGCCGGGCGCATCTTGTAGCCGTGCGTAGTGGCCCGTTGCCAAACGCTTCGCCCCCACCGCATTGGCAAACGCCACCAGGGGGCCAAACTTGATGCGCTCGTTGCATTTCACGCAGGGGTTTGGGGTGCGGCCCGCTCTGTATTCGGCGACGAAATCGTCGATCACCGCTTCTTTGAACGCCTCAACCTCATCGAGCACGTAGTGGGGAAAGCCCAGTTGCGCCGCCGTGGCGCGCGCGTCTTCGATGTCTCGAGGGCTGCAGCAGCGGCCGCCAATGCTCGCCGCGGTGCCAGCGGCGTTGTACAGCTTCAGCGTAACACCCACCACGTCGTAGCCGGCTTCGCACAAAACACCTGCCGCCGCTGAAGAATCAACGCCGCCAGACATAGCCACCACAATGCGTTCACGTGCCATGGGAATTCTCGGTAAGGCCGGGCACTATAGCCGACCCTTAGGTCCTCGGCGACCCGAAAGCCCCTGGGCCTGTGAGGATGCAGCGCGGGCGGACCTTGGATAAATGACGCATCGCCCGTTTGCCGAAACCTGAAGAAATTTGGGGACGCCGGTGACCACCGGGTGGGCGTGAGAGATGAACGCCTTGGCTCACCCTTGAGTGCCAGGCTTGCCAGCCCTGCGCACGCGGTCTCTTAGGCCGTCGAAATAAGTGCCGGCAGCAGCGGAGGGCTGAGCGGTCGCACCGTCCAGAAGCAAGCCACGCAAAAGCCAACGATCCTGCTCCTTACGGATGAGTTCGCACACGTACTCAGCGCCTGTATTGTAGCCTCGCTGCTTGACCTGTTCGTCCACAAAAGACATGAGGGTGTCAGGCAGGAAAATCTTCATGCTCACGCACTCCAGTCTAGACGATTCGGCAGCATACTGGGCGACCGGAATGCCCGCTGCTCCCCATTCGACAGCGGCGCGGTCAACCCGGCAACGTCCGCTTGCGTTATCGTGCGCTTTTGCGCCCCGCTGCGCCCAAGATGCCATCTGGTCACCTGACGTCACGGGCGATGCCGCCGTCTGATGTGGCACAGGCCTGAACATCAAGTTGGCCGGCGTCTGCCGATTCAAAATCAACGATGATTAGGGAAGGCGAAAAAGTGAGATATGAGTCGACGTCGTGAACACGTCCAGGGTCACTGGAACACTTGTATGCTCGCGTCAGTTTGGCAGTCTCGAGTTGGCTCGAGGCTACGAACACTTTGCCATTCGTCGCGTAGACTTTGAACACGCATAACCCTCCGCTTGTTGTTGAGAAAGCTTGGACAGCCGACACGGGTTTTTCGCAGGTGGGCAGAATGGAAATCCTTGCTGGGCACCCTTCAACCGTCGCCGAAGCAATGATGCTTCCAGCGTCCTGCGTGACCAAATCGATGCTGGCAAACTGCTGCTCGCAGTAAGGGATAAAGTCCGCGGCGGCGCCTTGAAAACATCCGACGAGTCCGGCGCACAACACAGCGAGCGCAGATCTAAGTTTAGTCATTTTGTATACGACTCGACATTAGCAGAGACACGGGTGCCCCCGGAGGCAGAGAGACCGGCAAACACGGGGCGATTCGAAACTTCTTGATCATTGGCAGAAAAAACAGCCTCAACCTGTCGCCAGCTGCGCGGGCGCACTACATTGCATAGGTGCTGCGCTACACCGCCCTTGTTCTATGTACGTTGATCGCAACCTCGTGCTCAGCCTCGTCTGGCGGCTTGACCCAGGCGTCCGCGGCTGGTGCCGCTCCGACCACCGCCGCCGGGGCCCCCCCGAAGAAGAGTTCTGCTTCGCAGGCTTCGCAGGCTTCGCAGGCTTTGCCGGATCGGCGGGAAGCGACCCTGGCGCGGGCAACGCTTGAGCTACTGGAACGCGAACACCTGCTGCGCAAACGCGTCGACGACGAGATTTCGCGGCTGGCCTTTGCCTCGTATCTCGATCGCATCGACAGCGGGAAGATGTTCTTGCTGAAAGCGGATCGTGACACCCTTGGCAAGTATGCGGACAAGGTCGACGATCAGCTGCACGCCGGTTCGCTTGAACTGGGGCACGAGGGTCAGCGGGTTCTGATCCAGCGCGTGTCCATGGCCCAGGCATGGGTAGCCGAGTTGCTCGCCTCCCCCTTCGATTTGTCCAACCAAGAGGAAATTGAGTTGGACCCGAAGAAGGTGACACCGGCGGCAAGCGAGGCGGAACTCAAAGACAGGTGGCGCCGCCGGCTTGAACTCGAAGTGCTCGAGCGCATGGCGCAAATGCAGGCGCGCCTGACGCCTCCGAAGCCGGTGAAGGCCCCCTCCGTTACCAGCGCCCCGGGACGTCCCAAAGACAAGCCCAAGGATGCCGACGACGAGGACCGAGACGCACTTGCGCTTGCCGACATCCCGAAGACCCTCGAAGGGCGCGAAGCCAAGGCGCGGGCCGATCTCGCCAAGGCCTACGCCGCGCGGTTCATCCGGCTGGCACACCCTGCGAAAACCGATGCTGCGGCGGATCTGGTGAACGCCGTTGCCGCATCAGTGGACCCACACACAACCTATCTTCCCCCAGCGGACCGGGCCAACTTCGACATTCACATGCGTGGCACGCTTGAAGGCATCGGCGCTGTGTTGCGTGAAAAAGATGACTACATCGAAATCGTCGAGCTTGTTCCCGGCGGGGCAGCGTGGCGCCAAGGTGCGCTGGATCCCGGAGACGTAATCATGTCCATTTCCTCCGGGAAGCAGGAGCCGATCGACGTGGTCAACATGCGGATCGACGAAGTTGTGAAGATGATCCGGGGGCCCAAAGGCACGGTGGTCACTCTTCGCATCCGTAAGGCCACCGGCCTGCCAGAGACAGTGACGATCACGCGCGACGTGGTGGTGGTTGAGGCGGCCTACGCCAAGGCAGCGGTGATTCGATCGAAGGGGCAGCCTGCCTATGGCTACATCCAGGTGCCCAGCTTCTATGGCGGCGAGGGCAGCCCGCGCGACTCGGCCAGTGACGTGCGTCGCCTGCTGGGCGAGCTGCGCGCTAAGAAGGTTGCGGGGGTCATTCTTGATGTTCGTGGCAACGGCGGTGGCCTGCTGGGTGACGCCATCGAGATGAGTGGCGCGTTTATCGACAAGGGGCCCGTTGTGCAAGTGCGGGACAGTACGGGCCGAAGGCAAGTCTTGACCGACGACACGGCGGGCGTTGACTTCGCCGGCCCTGTCGTCATCCTGGTCGACCGCTTCAGCGCCTCGGCATCTGAGATCTTGGCCGGCGCTCTGCAGGACTACCGCAGGGCCGTCATCGTGGGGACCGGCCCTACGCATGGCAAAGGCACGGTGCAGACGCTCATCGACCTTGATCGTGCGACGGGCGGAAATCTCGATCTTGGCGTGTTCAAGCTGACCGTCCAGCAATTCTTTCGGGTCGAGGGCGGCTCCACCCAGCAAAAAGGCATCACGCCCGACATCCTGCTGCCCGACCCCGCCGGTTACATCGAGTCGGGCGAGCGCGAGCTAGAGCACGCGCTTGCGTGGTCTCAGATCGAGCCCGCCAAACACGACAAGTGGCCGGCAACCTGGAACGCGGACGCGCTGGCTGGCAAAAGCGCGGCGCGCGTCGCTAAGGATTCCGTGTTCGCAAGCGTCACCAAACTCACGGAGCTGATGAAGGCGCGCAAGGAGGACACACGGGTGCCGCTTGCCGAGCCCGAGTTCAACAAGCAGCGGGAGCAACAGCGCGCCGAGCTCGCCGCGGCGAGCCCCGATCTTGATGCGGCTCCCACGCGTTTCTCGGTCCTCCCGCTCGAGCAAGCCGCGCCGGTCGCTGCGTCCGCCAACGGCAAGAAGGACTCACGAGTGGCCAAGTGGCGCGACAACTTGTCCCGCGACCCGTGGGTGGCCGAGAGCCTCAACATCCTAATAGATATGAAGAAGTGAGGGAGAGCCCCTCCGCGGCTTTGTCGGCTGCAACGAAAAGTTGGGGGGCAAGCTCAAAGCCGCTGACCTCCGTCAAGCTTTCCCAAGCGCTTATCGAACGTGCCGAGCGGAAGGTGTCCGGCTTTGCGTGCTACCTCAAGGACGAGGCAGTCAGAGAAGCCGAGGGACGGGTGCTTTTTGAACGATTCGAGCGCGAGTGTGACTACATCCGCATCTTGAATAATCAGGCTTTCGTGCTGCAACAGCATCGCTATAGCCTTGGCAAGTTGGCTCGCGGTAAGGTCATAAACGCTACTCAATACCCACCCCGCCTCTAGCAACACGAGATGCGAAACCCAGGCTCCCCCTCTGATGAATTCATCGGCCGAGGCAGATTGCTTTTCGTCGTCCCTCGTTAGCAATCGGACCAGGACGTTGGTGTTAACGGCGCGCATGCCGTTCCTTGATGTTGTGACCGATCCCTGCCTTTAGCTCCGCGAGGCTCTTTTTCCTCGTTCCGTTTGGGAAGAGGGCGTTGTTTATCTCTTTCGACGTGTACTGTCCCACGCGTCTCACAACGATCTTTCCGTTCTCCTCGTCCCATTCCAGAACAGCTCCAGGACCAACGCCAAGAATGCGACGAATCTCCGCCGGAACGGAGATTTGATTTTGCGCGGTAACCTTGGATTGTGCGAGAGGCATAAGCAACACATTACCACGGTAATGTGGAAGGTTCAATCCTGTACCGGCTGACCGTAGGTTCTGCCCCCCTACTCTTTCCTTCCTAATCGCCCTGTTGCGCCGCGCTGAACCGAGACACTCGCCTGGCTTCCGTCTTTCGGATGAATGGTCAGACCGGCGCTTCTAGGGCAAGGATCTTACTTTGTGAGCGCGGCGTCCGGTTGCGTCCTCTTTCTTGAACTGGCTAACGGTGGCCGTTCGCACCTCGAAGTCATTAGGTGAAACATGGCATTTATATCGCGGCTAACTGTTGTGTTGCCCTTGGCGCTGCTGGCTTGTTCAGGTGCCGTTCCTGGCAAGGGCGGCGACGACGACCCAGGGTCAAAGGGGGGCGCAGGCCAACCTGGCGAAGATGGTGATCCGGCCTACGACTGCCCAGATGATGCCGAACCCAGTTTCGCCCCAGCGCCGCTGCGCCGGTTAACCCGACCCGAATACGACAGCACAATCCTTGACCTTCTGGGTGACGATTCCCGTCCGGCCCGCGAATTTCCTAACGATTCGACCGTGCACGGCTTTGACAACAACGTTGTCACTCAAACCGTCACCTACACCTTGGCCGACTATTACTTCAAAGCGGCCGAGACGCTGGCGAACAGCGCGGTTTCGCGCCTTGATTCACTTTTGCCGTGTAACCCAGCCGATGGCGAGGCGAGCTGCGCCGAGGCGTTTATCCGCGAGTTCGGGTTACGTGCCTACCGCCGTCCCCTTCGCGACGAGGAAGTGACGAGCTTGCGCACAACCTACGATCGCGGCAGTGCGAAAGCCGATTTCAAGAACGGCATTCGCTTGGTGGTCATGCGCTTTTTGTCATCGCCCTATTTCCTTTACCGCCCTGAGTTTGGTGAATCGGATCAAAAAGGCGGCGGGCTTGCCTTTTCGCAGTGGGAAATCGCTTCCCGGCTGTCGTACCTCATGTGGGGCTCGATGCCTGACGATCAGCTTTTCGAGGCCGCTGCCGCTGGCGAGCTGTCCGAGCAAAGCCAAATCAGTGGTCAAGTCGAACGCATGCTGAATGACCCACGCGCCAAGGTCGCCGTTCGCCGGTTCTACTCGGGCTGGCTGGTGCTTGACGCACTTGACAAGGCACCCAAGGACGACGCGAAATACCCGGGTTTCGAGAAGGTCTTGCCCAGCATGCGTGAAGAAATCGTCGCGCTGATGGACGACATCATCTGGAACGACGACAGCCGTGCCGAAAAATTGTTTGCGGCCGATTACACGTTTATGAATCGTGATTTGGCCGCCTTCCTTGGCTTCGACGGTGCCAACGACATGTCCTCTGAATTTCAGAGGGTCGCGTTGGATCCGGAAGGAGACAAGGGGCCCGCACGGCGTCTTGGGATCCTGTCCACACCGGGGCTGCTGGCCGCCCACTCTAAGCCCCACGAAACATCGCCGGTTTTGCGCGGGAAGTTCGCTCTTGAACAGCTTCTGTGTCTTGAAGTGCCACTGCCGCTTCCCGGCGTGCCCCCCATCGAAGCGGTGGAAACGACGGGGCTTACCACCCGTGAACGCTTCGAGATGCACGCCGCCTCCGAGTGTGCGTCTTGCCACCGCTTCTTGGATCCAATCGGCTTTGCATTTGAGAACTTCGACACAACTGGCCGCTACCGCGAAATGGACAACGGCAAGCCGGTCGTTACCTCGGGCGTTCTTGAAGAAACCGATGTTGATGGTCCGTTTGCAGATGGTGTTGAGCTGTC
>JBBSJE010000201.1:0-11519 GCA_038257535.1 Polyangia bacterium | reverse complement strand
TTCTATCCAAGGCCGGGCCGTTCTGAGCAAAGTTGCTGGGCGAAAAATCCGCCTTCCAAAGCAAACCACCGGATGAAAGCGCGTGGGCGTAAAGACCATCCTCGCCAACAAAGTAAATCGCGTTACCCGCAACGGCGGGGGGCAATCAGTAGAGCCAAACAAAAGGGCATTTGCCGGAGCATAGGGGAATTTTGCCCGGTTCGCGAAGCGGTGTCGCGGAGGGATCCCTCGAATGGGCGCTGGGGCTATCGTGGCGGTTTGGTTTCGACAGCGGGATCCACGGACCGCGATTGTACGTTCACCACGAATCGCCGGTCGTTCTCATCTACCACAGTCAGCTCATGGTTAGCCGGACCTGCAGTGAGGCGAGCAATGAAAACATCCTGGACGTCTTCTTCCAGCGAAGGGTCATATTCAATGGCGTAAACGCGCAGTGTCCACATTGGCTTTCGCGTGCTTGCATCGATGGCTTCCAGGTAGCCACCGTTTTGCGGAAGCCCTCGCTCACGCCCCCAGTGAATCGCCTGGTAGATCACGTTGCCGATCTGAACAGGCGCCACCTCATCCGGCCCCACCCGTTTGGGCGCTGGCAGCTGCATTTCGTCTGACCCCTGGGACCCAGGCGGAGCCGCTGGCGGCGGATTGGCGTGGCGGCCTTCGGCGGGAGGATGTCCATCTGGCAAGGTGGGGGCGCTGCTCTTACAGCCGGTGATCGTGCCGAATGCCAGCGCCAGACACAGCCCCGTTTGCCGATGCAATGACATCAAATCTGCTCAGATGTTCTGCGGATTGGATCGACCAAAAACTTCCTACCCTGCTCATCCTCCACTTCCAGCCGCTCGTCAGATACGGCACGGATGGTTTCCACAAAAATGTCCTGCACGTCCTCTTCCATCTCGGGGTCATACAAGTTTTCGTAAACTCTCAGCGTCCAAAGCTCTCGCCCGGTGGCGTTGTCCAAAGCCACGATGTAACCGCCGTTCTGCGCAAAGCCACGTTCCCGCGCAAAATGAAGCGCCTCAAAGCGCGTAGGCCCCACGACCACAGGATCGACATCGGGAGGCCCCATGCGTTTGGCTGCGGGCATGCCCATCTCATCATCATCGCCAATCATTCGTGTTTACCTTTCGACAATGTCATTTGCAGGTTTTTTCGCGGTCGGCAGCGGAAAGATAACCGGCTAAATCGAGCGCGAAATAGCCCCAGCTGTCTGCATTTTCTATGGCCTTGGCGTAAGGAAAGGCGGCGGAGGGTTTAAGTCCGGAGCTATCGTAGCGATGATCGCGCGTCCTCACTTCATGATGAGAGAACTCATGGATGATGGTTTCAACGCAAAGCCATTGTTTCCCGGTGTTGCCTGTGAGTCGGGTGAACGCACCTTCAAGGTAGATAACCGGAAAGCCTCCGCCTTCACCTCCCGGCATGGCGCCGCCAAAGTACTTGTTCCTTTGTGCACGCCAGTCGGGATAATCCGTGAACATCAGGGTTTTGGATCCGCACACAACAGCGATCTTTTTGAAGCCCTCGCTCAGCTTCTCGAACGCGCTAGCGGTTTCAACATCGCCCGCCGCAGGATCGATGAACCATCGCTTCACGATCTCCGCAGTGGCGTCAGACTTCGCAGACAGCTTGGTCCTTGTGTCTTCACAAACCTTCAGAGCGATCTTCAAGCATGAGCTCATCCACTCGCGTTCTGTGGTGCTGAAGATCTCAACGTCCGAAGAAAGCTTGGGCTCGATCACCTCGGGGCTGCCCACAATCTCATCGAAGATCCAGCCCACATGATCCTTGGGTGGTGAATACACCCAAACGTCCTGGCCCTCGGTGTGCTGAACCAGGTACGTATGCTTCAACATCTTCACGGCAGCGGCTCTCTCCTGCAGCGAGCCACCTGCGACGCCGCTTTGCGCAGACTTGAGGATGACCGCGCCACTGGCCACGCCCTTGCCCACCTCAGCGGCCACCCGGTCGCGAATCTTGTTCAGGCCGCTATTGCAACTGGCATCCAGGCCGGTGGCCCCAAGAAGCCCCTTCACCCGGCAGGTTTCGACAAAGAACTTCTGCCAACCAGCTTCAAACTGCTGCGTTGAAAAAACGTCCCGCGCCTTTGCATAAGCTTCGCTGTACTTCTTCACGGCCATTCTTCACTTTCTCCCGGCTGACGGCGGCGGCTTCCTGCGCCGAGTCACGCGCTACCGTGCCAGAGACTCGAGCGATGCGCAAGAGAGGTCGCTTGAACCTCGCCAACATTCACCGGGTGATTGGGGCATGATGTGCGGATGAAGCCGGAGCAGATTGCCGAAGTTTGGTCGATGCTCGACCGCCCGCACTTGGCCGAAGTCAGCCGCCGGGGCCCCGAACCCGCGTTTGCCACGATCAGCGGCGCGCATCTGTACGGTTTTGCCTCACCAGACAGCGATGTTGACCTGCGCGGCGCGTTTCTACTTCCCGCGCGTGCGTTGCTCGGCCTGCATCCTCCCGACGAGACAATCACGATCGAGGACAAATTGACGATCGATCTCGACTGGGTGGCGCACGACGTGCGGAAGTTTGCGCGCTTGATGACAAACCACAACGGCTATGTCCTTGAGCAGCTCTATTCCCCGCTTGTGGTTGTATCAACGCCCGCGCACCAGGAGTTGATGGCACTCGGGAAAGGGTGCGTGACGAAGCCCACGGTACGGCACTACCAAGGGTTTGCCCGGGGCCGCCGCCACAGGCTGGCTGAGCCCGATCCCACTGTGAAGCATCTGCTCTATGCCTATCGCGTTCTGCTGACCGGCATACATCTCATGCGGACCGGGGAGGTTGTTGCGAACATCGCGGTCTTGAACGAGCGTTTTCGCATCTCGGCGATCGACGAGTTGGTGGCACGTAAGCGAACTGGTGCTGAGAAGATGCCGCTCGACGAACGCGACCACCACGTTCACGGGGCCATTTTGGACAAGCTGGAGGGCGAACTCGAAGCCGCCCATGCAGCAAGCCACCTGCCCGAAGAGCCAACGTCAGCGGGGGCCTTGGACGATTTCGTGGTTCGCTTACGCCTGGACGCCGTGCGCGGGGACGCGAAGTGACCTTTCGGCTTGAGCAGCAGAGCATCTTCTTGACGCTCGCCGGAAGTCAGGCCCACGGCACGGCGCAGGAGGGCTCTGACGTTGATTTGCGTGGTGTTTGCGTTGCGCCTCTGCGGTCTCGCCTTTCCTTGTTCTCGACCTTTGAGCAATACGAAGGTGCATTCGAAGGCGAGCTCGAGCGGATGATTCGGCCGCGGCTTGAGGCACACCCAACGGCCATGCACGGGCTCGATATGAAGGTCGAATGCGTCGTGTTCGACATCGCAAAGTTCATCAAGCTTTGCACGGACGCGAACCCAAACGCGCTCGAAATCCTTTTTGCTGACGAAGCCGATTGGGTGCTCGAGACGCCCTCGTGGCGGCGGCTTCACACGAACCGGCACCACTTTCTGACCAAGAAGGTCCAGCAAACGTTCCTTGGATATGCGTTGGCGCAGCTCAAGAAGATCAAGACGCACCGGTCGTGGCTGCTTCATCCGCCCACGAAGAAGCCCAGCCGCGAGGATTACGGCCTGCCCGGCGCTGAGGCCACGTTGAGCCGCGACGATCAGAACCGGATCGAGCAAAGCATCGCCGACAAGCTGCGCGGCTACGGCATCGACGACATCGACATGCCGAAGCACACCCGTCTCGCTGTACATGAGCGCATGGAAGGCTTCGTGCGCGATGTCTTGGCGTCGAGCTCAGAGCCCATCGAAGACCGCGCCCGCACGGTGGCCACTCACGCTCTGCACTTGCCTGCCGACGTCGTGTCGGCCTTGATGGCGGAGAAGAAGTATCGCGCGGCGCTCAAACAGTGGGGCGCGTATGAGACGTGGAAGTCGCAGCGAAATCCCCGGCGCGCGGAGCTGGAGCGGCGCTATGGCTTCGACACCAAACACGCCATGCACCTCGTTCGCCTTATGCGCATGGGGCTCGAAGCTTTGCAACATGGGGAGCTGCTGGTGCGACGGCCCGATGCCAAGGAACTCGGTGCAATTCGCGATGGTGCCTTGTCTTTCGACGAACTCACCGTTTTGGCTGCCACCATTCAGACCGAGATCGAGCGGGCGGCGGCGTCGACGAAGTTGCCGGATGACGTTGACCGCGAGGCGGTGGATCGGCTTGCGTTTGATTTGATGAGCGAAGGGGGCTCATGAGCGTGTTTTTCGACCTGCGAACGACGCGGGCGGTCACAGATGATTTTGCGGAAGCGACCAGGTCTGTGCTACCCTCAAATATCCCTCAGATTTGAGTGATGAGGAGTTTGGCAATGCGTGTTGAAGCAACAGTCCCAGATAGCCGTGCGAAAGCGCTCGATCAGTTGGCCAGCGAGCTTGGCCTATCGCGGAGCCAAGTCATCGACGAGGCTTTGGCGGTTTTCTTTCAGGCGGTCAGGGCCGTTCGTGGTGGCCAGCGGCTGGTCGCGGTTGATCCCGAGTCGAAGGGACCGGACCACGTCATTGTAACCCCGACCCTTGCAGCCCTTGAATGGGCGGCGCGCCCCGAACCTTTGAACGTGTCCGCTGAGGCCTTGGAGAAGGTCAGGGCACTTTTGGCAGAGCCAGCGGCGCCCAACGACGCGCTTCGGGCCGCCGCCGATCGATTTAAAGCGTCTAAGCGACGGCAGTCTTCGCGATGATAGAAATTTCGAAGCCCGTTACGGTTCGCCTCAAACCAGAGGACGTTGAAAGCGGCTTTCAGTGCGGGAAGACCTCGCTAGATGACTATTTTGCCAAATATGCGCTGAAGAATGATCGCAAGGGCATTGGCGTTACGTATGTCCTTCTGCGTGCTGAGGACGACCACGATGATCTGCCTTCCGTGCTCGGCTTCTACACGCTAAGCATGGCGCAGGTGGAGTCTGCCTTGGCCGCCCAGGTCATCAAAGGACAGCTTCCAAGATACCCTTTACCGGTTGCCCTCATCGGAAGACTTGCATCTGACGAACGCACGCGAGGCCGCGGGCTGCGAGTGGGCGAAACGCTTCTTCTAGACGCGCTCGCCCGCATCGTTACGGCCGCGCATGCCATCGGATGCGTCGGCACGATCTTGGACGCGCTGGACGGCGAAGCGGAGAGTTTCTATCGCAAGTACAACTTCGCCACCGTTGAAAGTGAATCGTGGCCGCGCAGGATGTTTATGCCGCTCGCGACAGCCGCGAAGCTCTTTGAAGGTTGAATACAGTGACCAGTTGTCCGGAAGTTCCGGATAGTTCGATGCGCGGAAATCGCTCGGTTCTCGCGAGACAGTCTAGTTCGTGGCGTCCCTGGGCCTCCCCTCGATGAAACCGCCAGCGACGCCATAGAGCAATGCTCCAGCCGCCAAACTCCCCCTTTCCATTGCATTAACTGAGGGTTACTCCATACTAACTTCAATGAAGTTCGCGCAGCTACTTGACGCGGTGGGGAATTCTGCGGTCTTTGCGACGCAGAAGATCGCCCCTGTTGTAGGCCTAGGGAGCTTTCGAGATCAGCTTGGCGAATGGACGAGGACGGGAAAACTCGTCCAGCTAAGGCGAGGCCTCTACGTCATTGATAAGCCCTATCGACCAACGCCTGCATGCGAGGTGATTGGCAATGAGCTTTTCGCGCCCTCGTACGTCAGCCTTGAGTCTGCTCTGTCCTTTTACGGACTTATCCCTGAGTGGGTTCCCGTCACCACGTGCGTTACCACCGGCAGGCCATGCGAAAGACTGTCGACGAGCCTAGGCGAGTTTTCGGCAAGGCATCTTTCTCCGAAGCTTTTTTGGGGCTTTAAAGAGGTCGAAGTGGGTCCGGGGCAAGTCGCCTTGATGGCTGAGCCCGAAAAGGCGCTACTCGACCTTATTCACCTGACGCCCAGGGGTGACTTCACGGCATATCTGCAAGAGTTACGGCTGCAGAACCTAGAGCGGATCGACATCCAGAAGGTTGAAGAAATGGCCCGTCGAAGCGGTTCGCCGAAGCTTCTACGCGCAGCTAGGCGCTTAGGGCCAATCGTTCAAGAAGAGGTCTCCGGGTGGGTGGTACTTGATTGAAAACCTGCGCGCTCTTGCAAAGCACAGCCTTCATGAGGCTCTTGATCATGGTTGGTGATGTCTAGGAGGTTATCGGATCGTAAGGCTCGGTTGGTGCGTGGGTTTTCGGGGGGCGCATAGGATTTGAACGCGAGAATTATGAAACAGCCAGACCTGGCAATGGTGCAACGGTCGTTGCACAAACTGCAGTGAGCTTGAAGGGAGCCGCCGACGATAAGTCGCGACCCAGCTCGGTGATAAAGCGGCCGAGGTTGCGCAGCAGGGCGCCGTGGAGATCGGCTTCCGTGTCCCTCCTGGATCGAAAGGAACTCAAGGCTGTAGGCGTTTTTCAGCTCGTCGATTGCGGTCGGATGGATTTGTGCCACCGCTGGTGACACTTTCTTCGCAGCGGCGTTGCTTCGCAAAATAGCGGCCGACTGGATCTGGCGTTCTAGCTCGCGCTTCGTCCACCTTTCTTTGATGGCGGCCAGCATGTAGAACTCGCGAGCCGCGGGCGGCTTCGCCTGGCTGAGGATTATGAGGTGGTGGGTCCAGGGCAATTGTCGCACCAGCGGTGAGACTTTTTCGTTGCGGTGGTAGGCCTCGTAAAACTGGCGCATCCGGAAGAGGTTCGCCCGCGTGTAGCCGCGCATGCCGGGGTAGCGGCGGGCGAGCGTGGCTGCGAGGTCATCGACGACGCCATCGCCCCACTCAGCCTTCGCGAGCTTTTGGCTGATGTGTTCGCCGAGTTGCCAGTAGAGGGTGACGAGCTCTGTGTTGACGGCTTGATAGGCACGGTTGCGCGCGGCCTCGATAAGCGCGAGCACCTCCGCGAACCTGGCCTCGTCGGAGGCGAGGGCGCATGATTGTCGCTGCAGCGCGGAGCCGGTGGCGATCGCCTTGGCTGGCATTTGTCGCACCGCTGGCGAGACTGCGGCCTTTGGGGGGCGAGGGGGCGTTGTAGTGCTGGGTGTCGTAGGTTTTGCCGTCAGCAGCAGTTATTCGAAAATTTCGAATAACTGAACCGGCCTCCAATTCACCGTCGTCGAAGACTTTCTTCAGGTGGTAATTGATGGTGTGCGTCTCCACGTCGTAGAGCTGCCCCATCATCTTCTGGGTGAGCCAGACATTTTCATCGGCGTAAACGGCTGCGACGCCACCTTGGCCGCTGGCCGCCACAAAGGTGAGGTATTCCGCCGCAGAAGCCCGGTGCGTGGTTGTACGAAAATTTCCACCGGTTGCAAACACTGCTACGCGGAAACTTTCGCCGAGAGATTTCGTGGCGTGTCTGGGCATCCCTTCGAGCAAGGGTTTGATTTGCGGCTTGTTCCCGAAGCGTTGGCGTTGCCCCTGCGATGGCGTGCCGGCCGGCGCGTTTTCGTCAACAGCATGTCTGATCTGTTTCACGAAGGCGTTCCCGACGACTACATTGATCGCGTCTTTGCGGTGATGGCGGAGGCTTCGCAACACCAGTTTCAAGTGCTCACGAAACGGGCAGAACGCATGGCCGCTTGGTCGCGCGGGAGGCGCTTGTCCTCGAACGTTTGGATGGGGGTTAGTGTCGAGAATGCGGAGCAGCGCGCCCGAATCGATCACCTGCGCGATGTTCCCGCGATGGTGCGCTTCTTGAGCATCGAGCCTTTGCTGGGCGATGTGGGCCGCTTGAACCTCACAAACATTCACTGGGTGATTGTGGGCGGGGAAAGTGGTGGCCGGGCGCGGCCGATGGATGTGGCGTGGGTGCGCTCGATTCGTGAGCAATGTGAGGCGGCCGAGGTGCCGTTTTTCTTCAAGCAGTGGGGTGGCGTTCGCAAGGGGGAGACGGGGCGGGTGCTGGATGGGAAGACTTGGGATGGGATGCCGGTGGCGGGAGGGGGGATGAAGCTAGGCGTGGTCGCACCCAGCATGTGAGGGACGACGAGGTATCGGCGCGGTTCGCCGCGGCTTGGCCAGACAGCTCCGAGGAAACTTGGCCGGGCACCGAGGAAAGCTTCGAGGAAACTTCGCTGGGGCACTGAGGAAACTCGGGGATGGAAACCGATGGCTCAGCAGTTCGACGTGGGGATGGAGCTGTGTGGGCTCTCAGAGATCAGGCGCGGCGGAGGCTGAAGGAATTGGTGGGCGAGGGCAAGCTGGTGGAGCGGGGGGCTGACAAGCAGAGTACTTATGTGGGCGGCGCGGGTAAGACATGATGCGGTCGGTCATAGACAAACAGCGCAGGGAGTCACAGGGAAAACGTGTGAGTCTTGTGTAGCTAAAGCCTAGGGAATCCATGAAATCAGGGGCTTAGGCTGATTTGCCGGGGTCGTGTTTTACGCGAACGGTCACAGATAAAAGACGCGTGTGGTCACAGATAAAGCTCGGGAAACCGCGCCTCCAGATGCGCCTACGGGGAGTTATCCGCGGATAGCGATGGGTGACAATTCGCCAGACAGCGTCTGGTGAATGACGAGGCGCGGTCAGGTTTGGGCGATTTGCCGGTCGTTTCGTGCGTGCCTCCATAGCCCGCCGTGATCGAAGGTGCTGAGCCAAGGCGCGCCCAAGACCCTGATGACCTTTGGGCTTTGACCAATTTTAAGGTCTGTGCAAATGTTCAGTTCTGAAAGGCTTTTCGGGTATGACAGCCAAAGAGTATCCACCGACAGGACGCTGGTGAAGAGGCCGACAAAGAAGCGACCAGACGCTCCGGCAGGTGGTGGCGCACGCCGCGCCCTTGGCCGTGTTCACTCCACCGGTGAAGCACTTTTTCCTGCGGCGCCTCCGAAGGCCGAACTACCGGCTGGATACGGCAACGCCTTCGCCCAGATCAAGCGCCGGATCGAGGATGGTCGGCTGGAAACGGTCCTTGCGGCCAACGCGGCGATGACTTCGCTCTACTGGGAAATCGGGCGCGTTATCCTTGGGCGGCAGGATGCAGAGGGTTGGGGAGCGAAAATCATCGATCGCCTGTCATTCGATCTACGCCAGGCGTTCCCGGACATGAGTGGGCTTTCGCCACGAAATCTCAAATACATGCGCGCTTTTGCGGCAGCTTGGCCCGATCTGGCAATTGTGCAACGGTCGTTGCACAAACTCCCGTGGGGCGTGAACATCGAACTACTCGACGCGGTTAAGGATCCTTCCGTTCGTCTTTGGTACGCGCAGCAGGCGTTCGAGCACGGATGGTCCCGAACCATTCTGGCAATGCAGATTGCCTCCAAGCTTCACGCACGCCAGGGCAAGCTGCAAAACAATTTCTCCCTAACGTTGCCGCCCGCCACGTCCGACATGGCGGCACAAATCTTCAAAGATCCGTATCTCTTCGATTTTGTGGGCACAGGTGACCCGCGACGCGAGCGTGACATTGAGAAGGCGCTGATCGACCATATCGAGAAGTTTCTCATTGAACTGGGCACGGGCTTCGCCTTTGTGGGGCGGCAGGTGCCACTCGAGGTTGGCGACCAAGACTTCAAGCTTGATTTGCTGTTCTACCACTTAAAGTTGCGATGCTTCGTGGTCGTTGAGTTGAAGGCGGTACCTTTCAATCCTGGCTTTGTCGGACAGCTCAATTTGTATCTGTCAGCGGTAGACGATCTGATGAAGCACGAAAGCGATCAGCCAACCATCGGGCTGCTTCTGTGTAAGAGCAAGAACAAGCTTGTTGTGGAGTACGCGCTTCGGCATTTGAAGCGTCCTGTGGGTGTGGCCGCGTGGGAGACGGAGTTGGTTGAGAAGTTGCCGAAGGAGCTCGAAGGAAGCCTGCCTACGATTGAGCAGATTGAAGCGGAGTTTGGGTCGAAGCGGAGGGGGCGCGGTGATTGACGTGTCACCCGAGGCCTTTCAGTGAAGAGCACCCTAAGGTTCCTGGGCGCGCTTGGGCTGTCGGCGATTGGATTTGCAGCGGGAGCTGCGTGGCAGCAGTCGCGGCGCCAAGCATTTACGGAGGATGCTGTAGCAAAAGAGTTTCAACTTCTTGAAATGTACAAAGCGGTGCCGAATTGCGAACAGGTTAAAGCGGCGACGAACGGGAGAGGCGAGGAACAAGCAGGGGGCGCTGTTGTGCATTGGCGGCGCATTCATGGCAGCGGCCGGGTCGCACGTGTCGTTGTCGCGGATGATCTTACGGTTGCCTACGACGAGGTGGATAATCCATGCACGCCGGACGACGCACCATGAAGGCGAGATCCCTCGTTGCGCTGGTCATGGTTTCCGGCGGCTTTGCCAAGGCCTTGTAATACGGGAGCTCAGGCCAGATATCCAAGTGGCCGTTTAAACGGAGCGTGGGGTAAACCCATATTCTTTTGCCATCGTTTTCTTAAACCTAACAATGTCCTTCTCGCTAAACCGCCCCCGCTTCCATTCGAAGTCCGTGGTTCGATAGGACCAGTTGGTGCCACGTAGTATCGGCGTGCGCAGACAGGTCAGAAGTTCCATCTCCTTCCCCCGGAAGCGGAAGACGGTTCCCTGCGCGGCTAGCAGGGGCACACGGCGAGGAACCAGCTTTCGCGGAAACTGTTTAGCCTCCCACCTCTCGATCACACGATCGTCCAGGGGAATCTCATGAACCTCCGGCTCGCCGCCGGGCCACTCGGCCACCGTTAACTCCACTCCACGCCGGCGAGCGGCTTCAAGCAGCAAGCGCCCCACCTCATGGCGGTGGCAGCGGGGTTTACCGCCCTCGCAAATCAGCGGACACGCACAGAAGAACACGACCTTCTGCCCTTGCTCATCCTTCTCGAGAACGATGTCCAAGAGCGCTTCTGCCTGTTTCGGTTTGGCGATGCGGATGCCATTGCCCTGCGGGTCCGCAACTTCCGCATTTCCGAGGCCGCCCATCCACACGTAGTTTGCAGCACCGGTTGCTTCGGCGAATCGATCGCCGCGAAATTCAGGCGCGCGTGCTTGCCGCTGTAGGCGGACGTCCACCCACATGGGCGGCGCGAAGCCGTGCTGCTCCTCCCACTCGGAGGCAAGCTTTACGAGCTGTTTGGTATTGGTGCCCCACCCCCAGTATCCAAAAGAAAGCACAGTGACCCTGTTCATTGCTCGTCCTCCTTGTCGCTTGATGAAACCTTGAGTTACCTGGTGGACGCAAAGGGATTCGGTAGCCAGCTCGGGATTCTCGGCTCGAGGCAGAGGGAGGGGCCAACGGGAGTGTCGCTGCCGCGGCCGCCTTTGCGGTGATGGGGGAGGCGTCGCAACACCGATTTCAATTGCTCACGAAGTGGGCAACGCGATGGCGTGCATTGAAGGGCTTTTAGCTATGGCGAAAGGAGTTGATGGTGCCAGTTGCCACCTGCGCCAACGATGAACCTTCACCGCGCAGCATGCGGTATCTCAACAACGCCGATACGCCTCCACACGCGCCGATGTTTTTTCTGACGATGAGCGAGACGTTCAGGTGGCGTGCGCCAACAGCAGCGGCGTCCACGTCCACATCTACGCAGTCAGAGACGGTGTTGGATATTTCCAAATCTTCAGCCTTTGCG
>JBBSJE010000200.1:0-11541 GCA_038257535.1 Polyangia bacterium | reverse complement strand
TCGCTTGTCCCCAAAATCCGCGCCCTCCATCTCCATCGCCAAAGCCCCGGTTTCCTTCGTCACTGCTTGATTTTGCTCGGCCACACGACACTTAGATCATCCCGGCCCCGTGTGTGTCAACTTGTGTAGGATCTTGAGACATTTGTTATGTCAACTAAGCCTTTGCAACGTTTTCCCGCGTCTGCCCGGGGTCACAGTCATGAACCAGGTACTTGGCGTTGCGAAAAAAGCCATCGATTGGATCAACAGGGTTTCGAGCCACTTTTCAGATAAGCGGCCGGGATCGGTTGGCCCGGGCGCAGGGCAATCGTGAAGCCGATGGATACACGATCGGATCCGGGTCGACGCGACATATCTGTCGCAATGTCGTCGCGTGCCGGGCTCGCCGGGCTGGGGAGGCCTTAGTTTTTCTGCGCTGGCGCCGCTCTTGCAAAAGACGTGGGCCAAAATGACCAAAATCATTCTCATGCTCGCGCTGACGACCCTTTCCGTCCTCACAGCTTCTTGCCAGGACGACGAAGACGACGGAGGCGCCGCTGATGGCGGCACTTGCACGGCACCTCGTCGATTCCTATATAGGTCGCCCGGTTGCGGCGCTCAAGCGCAGCCCTTGTGTGAATTCCAACCGGACGCGGCAGCCATTGCAGTCACCTACTGTAGTTGCGCCGGCGTCGACGGCATACGCAGGAAGTAATGTCGTTTCATAACGTCAAGAAGTCGCAAAACGCCCGACGAGGACGGGCGTCGAAACGTTCTAGCGTCAAACGCGGCCGAGGAGTCGTTCGTAGTCGTCGTGGTTTCCGATCCAAATCCAGGTGACCACCTCGCCGTCCACTAGACCAATCGCTCGATAAGCTCTCGTGATACGGGCGGAAAAGATTGGACGGGAGGCGTGGACCGACTTGAATTGAAGACTTGGATGCGATGGATCGGTCTCGAACTGGGAATACGCCGTTCGGGCGCGACCCTTAATGGCATCCGGCAGTTTCTCGAACGCCGTCCAGAAGCCACGTGTGGCTTTGGATTTCACAGCTTTGACGAATCGAGGTTGGTGACATGGCCTTTGGCAACGTCCGCAAGGGCCTCGTCAGCCAATTGAGCCAAAAGGTCTTGTGAATCAGCGAATTTCAGGTCCCAGGCCCGCTCGTCGGAAATCTCCGCCAGCAGCCAACGTGCAATCCTGTCTTGTTCACTGCTCGCAAGTTGCGACGCTTCCGCGAAAGCCTTTTCCAACGCCCGGGTCATCTCTAAATTATACCGGGGCTTGTGGGACACGGCAACGTCATCATCCGGGGCAGCCACGGGCCAGAATCGCAGGCTCCCAGTCCCCCGCAGCGACTTTGCGATAGCCCTGCCGCTGATGCGATCGCCCTTGCATATTCGCTTGCATCGTCGCATGTAAACGTTTACATCTTTATCTGACCCACGATGCAAAAGCCCTCTTTGTCCCCGCTGCAGCGTTGCCCAGGGCTAAGCCGTGCGGGGGTTTGGGTGGCGACGCTCACGCTTACAGCTTGTGTAGCGCCCAAAACGCCAAGCGACAAACAGGCCGCCCCCCGCAAACCTAAGGTGGCGCTCATCATGAAGTCACTAGCCAACGAGTTTTTCCAAACCATGGAGGCTGGCGCCAAGGCACACCACGCCGCTCATCGCCAAGAGTACGATTTGCTCACCAACGGCATCAAGGACGAGCAAGACATTGGCAAACAGATGGACCTTGTGGGGCAAATGGTGGCCCGAGGCGTCGACGCGATTGTGCTGGCGCCCGCAGACTCAAAGGCGCTGATCACGGCGGCGAAGCGGGCCTTGGCCGCAGGCGTTGTGGTGGTAAACATCGACAACAAGCTAGACGCCACGATCCTGAGCGACAAAGGTTTGCGGATCTCCTTCGTGGGCCCAAGCAACCGAATGGGCGCGCGGCTTGCTGGCGCGCATTTGGCCGCCAATGTGGAACGCGGTGCAAAAGTTGTGATCATAGAGGGCGTTCCCACCGCGGAAAATGCCCGCGAGCGCCGGTTAGGTTTTGAAGATGCGATCAAAGAAGCGAATTTGCATCTCATCGCCACCCAAGCCGCCAACTGGGAGATGGGCAAAGCCAATCAAATTGTGTCGGCCCTTCTCAATGAGCATCCGGATCTGCGGGGCATTCTGTGTGCCAATGACACGATGGCTTTGGGCGCCGTGGCCGCAGTGAAAGCGGCGGGCAAGGCGAACCAAATTCATATCGTAGGCTTTGACAACGTGAAAGCCGCAAACGAACTGGTTCGCAACAATAGCTTATTGGCCACGGTGGAACAGCACGGCGACCAATTGGCGGTGTTCGGGATCGAATACGCTTTAGACCTGCTCGCACAACGGGCGCCACCCGCAGACAAACAAACACCTGTGCAGCTTGTCACGCGCGAGGCTTTGCAATGACGCCCCCCCGTTTGCAAATTCGTGATTTGTGCAAATCCTATGCGGTTCCGGTGCTTGTCGGCGTCGATTTCGACGTCGCGGCCGGTGAGGTTCACGCGCTCGTAGGGGAAAACGGTGCGGGAAAAAGCACGCTGTGCAAGATAATTTGCGGGCTTGTACCGCCAAGCGCCGGCACCCTCCGCATCGACGGGAAACCCTATTCCCCATCAACCATCAACGCCGCAGGGGCATCGGGCGTGCGCATGGTTGGGCAAGAACTTTCGATCGTGTCCACGCTCAGCGCGGCTGAAAACATTTTCCTCGATGGATTTTCCGACTTTGCAGGTTCCACCGGCGTGATCAATCGCAAGGCCCTGCACCGCCAAGCCCGCGCGGTTATGGATGATGTGGGCCTCACAACCGTTTCCACGCACGAACTGGCAGGAAACTTGGGCGTAGGTCAGCAGCAGATGCTCGAAATCGCTCGCGCCTTGACAAGGCCCTGCCGCATCCTGATTCTTGACGAGCCAACGGCGGCCTTAACCTCACGCGAGGTCGATCTGCTTTTCGATCGCGTTCGCGCGTTGTCTCAAGCTGGCACGGCGGTGCTTTACATCTCCCACCGGCTTGAGGAGATCAAGACCATTTGCGACACCATTTCGGTTTTGCGAGATGGGCGCCTGGTTTGCACACGAGCAGCGCAAGAGCTACCCACGAACGAGATGATCAAGCTGATGGTGGGCGCGTCCTCTGGCTTGCCAGACGAGGCGCCACAACCTGCGGCAAGTTTACACAACCAGTGCGCGCTGTCGGTTTCCAACTTGCAGACCGACAACGGTGTCAAAGGGGTTAGCTTTCAAGTGGCTCGGGGTGAAATCCTGGGCTTTGCGGGGTTGATGGGGGCCGGGCGAACCGAAACGATGCGCGCGCTTTTCGCAGCCGACCCGCTGACCCAGGGTGAAATTCGATTGGGTCCGGAACAAACGCCCGTCAGCTTTCGCACCCCCGCCGACGCCGTGGCACACGGCTTGGCCTTTGTGACGGAAGATCGCAAACAAGAAGGGCTGCTGCTGCCGCTTTCAATACGTTCAAACTTGGGAATGTTGCGTTTACGATCCTGGTCAAACGTCGGCGGCGTGGACAGCACCGCAGAGAATCAAGCCGTCAAAGCGCTGGTGTCAGAGTTGCAGATTCGCTGCCATTCTGTGGAGCAACCGGTTGAGGAATTGTCGGGCGGCAACCAGCAAAAAGTGCTTATCGGACGTTGGTTGGCGAACGATCCCCAAGTGCTGATCTTTGACGAACCCACCCGTGGCATCGATGTGGGTGCGCGAAAGCAGATCTATCGGTTGTTGCGGCGGCTGGCTGAGCAAGGCAAGGCCATCATCGTGGTGTCCTCTGACATGCCTGAACTGATCGAGCTTTGCCACCGGGTGGCGGTTATGGCACATGGCCGCATCGTTGAAACCTTTGCGCTTACGCCGATGGGCACTGACGATGCCTTGCAGCTATCGCAACGCATGTTGGCAGCCGCGTTTGACAATCCGACGCACACCGCTTGTGCATCGTTTGAAAGGCAATGATCTAATGCAAATGGAATCCCCTCGTGTGCTTGGCGGGCCTGCTGATGTGGATCAAACACAGCGCCCAGCCCCGCGTTTCCCAGCGGGCTTACGGCAGATGCTGCCGATGGTCACAGTGTTGTTCGCACTCATCGCAAGTTTTGGTTTATTGACGGACCATTTTCTTACGGCCCGCGCTTTTGCCGCCATGGCACAGCAGGTTCCCGTGCTGCTCATAGCCGCCGTGGGCGCCACTTTTGTTATGATGCTGGGGCAGATCGATTTGTCCGTGGGCTCTGCGCTCGCTTTGTGTGGGTCGGTGCTGGGCGCCACATTGGTGGGCCGAGGTCTTCCTTTGCCGCTGGGAATTGCCGCGGCCGTTTTCACAGGCATTGCGTTGGGCGCCGTCAATGGCCTTGTGATGGTGCAGTGGCGCGTGCCTTCATTCATCGTCACTTTGGGCATGCTGGAAGTGGCGCGCGGAGGCACATACCTCATCACCAACTCCCGCACCCAATACATCGGCGCCGCCATTGAACCGATTGCGGAAGCCAGCGTGTTTGGGGTGTCATTGGCATTCGTCTTCGCTTTGGCGATCGTGGGGGCAGGTCAGTTCGTAATGACCCGAACCGTTTTCGGGCGCTACGTGGTGGCCGCGGGAACCAACGAAGAGGCTGTGCGCTTATGTGGCATCAACACCAAGCGCATTCGTGTGCTTGCGTTCATGATTGCAGGTGGTCTAGCGGGGGTAGCGGCTGTGGTTCACACGTCGCGCCTCGCCGCCGCCGATCCCAATGCCGGCGTGGGGTTCGAGCTTCAGGCGATTGCGGCGGTGGTGATTGGAGGCACCAGCCTCATGGGCGGACGGGGTTCCTTGGTTGGCACCTTGTTTGGCGTGCTGATCATCACGGTTCTTGATGCGGGGTTGGCGCAAATGGGCGCTCCCGAGCCAGCCAAGCGGCTTGTCACAGGATTTGTTATCGTGGCGGCCGTGATCCTTGACAAGCTTCGCCACCGGGGGCTCCGTGCCGGGTAGCGCCAACAAGAGCATTCATATTGCCGTCGTGGGCAGCCTCAATGTGGATTCGGTGGTTCATGTAACTCGCTTTCCACAGCCGGGTGAAACGCTCATCGGCAAAACCCACGCACTTTATTCGGGTGGCAAAGGTGCCAACCAGGCGGTAGGCGCCGCGCGCTTGCTGTTGAACACGCCGCACGCCCAGGTTTCGATGATAGGTCAAGTGGGCGGCGACGAACACGGCGTTTGGCTACGCAAGCAGCTGGAGCAAACGGGGGTGGATGCGTTGGCCGTCACCACTGACGCCAAGGTTTGTAGTGGCATCGCCATCATCACTGTGGACGAGACCGCGCAAAACCACATCGTCATCGTGCCGGGTGCCAACGGAACCTTTTCGCCTCAGGCGCTGGCAGCCCACGCAGAATGTCTGGCTCGGGCGCAAGTGGTTCTGCTGCAATTAGAGATTCCTTTGGAAACCGTGCGGGCGGCGGCTGAGACTGCGCGCAAAAACGGCGCGGTGGTGATCCTAGACCCCGCCCCCGCGCAGACGTTGTCCAGCGAGCTGTTGGCTTTGTGCGATTTCTTAACCCCCAACGAAAATGAGCTGCGGTTGCTTTTGGGCCAACCGCCCAGCAACACACCTTTGTCGCGCCAAGCTGCCATTGAAGGCGCCCGTCTGCTGTTGTCTCAGGGTGCCCGCAACGTGATTGTGAAAATGGGCGCAGCTGGGGCGCTCTGTGTAAACGATCGCGAGGTTCATAATTTTGCGCCCTTTGAAGTCAACGCGGTTGACACCACCGCCGCCGGGGACGCCTGGAACGCGGGCTTTGCCGTGGCCCTCGCACAACGGCAAAACCTGCCTGAAGCGGGGCGGTTGGCCAATGCGGTGGCGGCGCTGGCGGTGTCCAAGGCAGGCGCTCAGCCGAGTATGCCGCACGACAACGAAGTGCAGGCGTTGCTGCGAACCCAAGCGGGTTGAATGAGCTTGAAGAAGCACATGTAACTGTTTACAACACACCTGTGAGCCACATGACGATGACAAGATTCTTAGTGTTGGGCGCGTTCGCGCTCATCGCCTGCCGCAGCGGCGGCGACATCAAGCAAACCTCCGAGCCGCGCGCCAGCAGCGCCGATCTGCCGCGCATCGTCTTTGACACCGACGCCAACAACGAACTTGATGACCAGCACGCCATCGCATACTTGCTGTTCAACGCCGATCGCTGGAACGTTTTGGGCATCACCACCAATGCCACGGAGAACGGTGGCCCCATCGCAGAACACAGCAAGGAGGCCAAGCGTGTGGTTCACCTTGCCAACGCCAATCAGATCCCCGTGATCGACGGTGCCAACGGCAGCTTTGAAGAGATCAAGCCGCACGTGCACAATGGCACGCATGACGGCAAAGCCGCGGTCGATTTTCTTATCGAGCAATCCCGCATATCGCCGCCGTTGCTGATCGTGGCGGTTGGCAAGCTCACGAATGTGGCTTTGGCCTTGGCGCGCGATCCATCACTGGCCCAGCGGGCCCGTTTGGTGTGGCTGGGCTCAAACTGGCCCGACAACGCCCACGAATACAATGAAGCGGATGATAGGGCGGCGGTGAATTACGTGTTCGATTCCCAAATGCCGGTGGACATTGCCACCGTGGGTGGAAAAAGTGGCACGGCAAAGGTTTACGTGACCATGGAGGAGATTCAGAAGCGCATGCCTGGCTTGGGCCCTAAGGTTTCACCGGTGGTCGGGCGACACGGCGGCGAGTTCACACATTTTGGCGACTACTCCATCAACCTGTTCGAGATCACGGGTAACAAGGCCCGCGCGCTGTTTGATATGGCGGCGGTTGCCATCGTCAAGAACCCGCAGTGGGCTGAGGCTCTGACCGTGCCAGCCCCCTATATAGACGGGACCGCGTGGGTGGCGCGTCCCAAAAACTCACGCACGGTCCGCTTCATGGTGAACTTCAACCGCGACGCCATCATCGAGGACTTTTTCCTTACGATGCAGGCCCCAAAGCCTCCCGGCGCGCAAGGGCGCTAGGCCGCACGGGCCGCAGGCCTTCACGCATCACAACGCTGATCTGGCGGAGATTTGGCCGAAGAGTGCGCAGCCAGTGCACCTGCGATACGGAGCGTGCGGGGCAAGGTGAACACGAACATCGACCCTTTGGCTCGACCGTCGCTTTGCGCCCACAATCGCCCCCCATGCTGTTCGACGATCGCTCGGCAGATAAACAACCCGAGGCCCAAGCCTGGGACTCCGGTGGCGCGATGAAGCCGCTTGTAGGGGGCGAACACGGTTTCTAATTGATCCGCATCTAAACCAGCGAGGCGATCTGCTTGATTGAGAATGGTGTCTATCGACCGCTCGGCGGGTGCCTGCTGGCTTCGCAGCCGGCGCAGCACGCTCTGCGAAGCGAGGTGTAGGGGCGCCAACATGTTCCGCATTTCATGAGCGATCGCGGAAATGAACATGCCGCGGCGCTGTTTCTCATCTTCAAGCCGCTCGGCCATCGCATCGAAGGCACGACCTAAGGCTTCGAGCTCATCTCCAGTCCGCACTTCCGACCGTCGGTCGAGCTGACCTTGACCCAAAGCGTGCGCCTGAGAAGCGAGGCTGGAGATGGGTGCTGAGAAAAGCTTGGCCAAAGCCGCCGCGCCCACAATGGAAGCAGTCGCAATGACGAAGAACAATAGCAAGGACTTCTGATGCGAGCGCTCGATGGGACCGAAAGCGGCTTCGATGGACCAGCTTACAGCAACCAACCACCCCAGCGTTTGCACGGGAACCACCGCCACAACGCGCCGATCGTGCGTGATAGCGGACACATAAGAGTCTGAGTACGTGGCGCCGCTGCGGAACGCCTCGCGAATGACAGGTACGCCTGAAACGTCATAGGTTTGCCATGGCATCTGCGGGGCATCGGTGTGCATGGCCAACGTGCCGGTGGTGTCGGTGATCAGGACGGCCTGTCCTGGGGCAAGCTCCACCCGGCGCAACCGCTGCGCCATGAGGTCCAGTCGCAGGGCCACCTCGACAAAACCGATCGTCTTACCGGCTTCGTCTTCGATGGGTGCAGCCGCGACCACGGTGGGCCTGCTGTTGCGGGCGTCGATGACCACATGCGAGAGCAAAGTCTCTCCGCGTTCAAGCACGCGCGCCCGTGACTGCGGATCAAGCTGAGACCCCACATCGATCCCCGCGAGGCTGTGAGCGATGCGTTCGCCCTCGCGATCGAAAATGGCAACATGTGCGACTTCATCTCGCCCTTCGGCCACGCGCTCCAGAAACCGGTGGGCGGCATCTGCGTCCGGAGAGCGCACATCGGAGGCCAAACCCAGCGTGCGGGCCAGCTCGAGCCCCGACTGAAGCTTCCGCGCGACCACCTGAGACGCCAGCTGGGCGCTCTGCTGCAGATCGACGGCCACCGCGTCGAGACGACGAGCGCGCTCTTGCCGAAACTCATGAAGCTGCAACAGCAGGAGCGGTAGCAACACACCCACCACCCCGACCGTGAGCTTTGTCCGCAGATCCCATTTCCAAAGCATCGCGGTAAATCTAGTCTCTCTCCCAGGTTACGACTACGCAAAAGCGTCGCTCTGCGAGAACGAGATACCGGCCACTGTCTGCGCAAGCAAACACTTGCAGCGACGGGCGGCGGCCTGCCGATACTTGCTTTGAGGAGACCGCGACGCCAGAGGCCCAAGAGCGCATTCGGGCCATCGACCGCGCCGCAACGCCCCCAGCAAAGCGGCCATCGTGCGCGGACCGCTGGTGGGGTAGGCCTCGCAAAATGGCATCCCGACCGCCCGCCACTGGCCGGCCCCAAGGCCGCTGTCGCCATTTCAAGCAAGCTAATGTAGAGAAGCACAATGGCCGCACCAGCTTTGCCGATTTCTCTCTCCGCCTCCGATTCCCCCGCCGATGGCGCCAGGCACACAGCGCCCTTGGTGGTTTTGACGTCGTTGTTTTTCATGTGGGGATTCCTCACGTGCTTGAACGACATCATCATTCCGCACTTCAAAGCGGCCTTCGAGTTGTCCTACGCGAAGGCCATGCTGGTGCAGTTCGCCTTCTTCACCGCCTACTTCGTGGTGTCGCTGCCCGCAGGCAAGCTCGTGGGCCGCTTCGGCTACAAACCTGGCATCGTCTTTGGCCTGTTGGTGGCCGCCTGCGGATGCTTTCTGTTCTTCCCCGCGGCCGCTTTACGCAGCTACCCCATGTTCTTGGGTGCGCTCTTCATTCTCGCTTCGGGCATTACCCTGCTTCAGGTGGCGGCGAATCCTTACGTGGCCGTGCTCGGCCCGCCGCAGACGGCGTCGGCGCGTTTGACGATGACTCAAGCGTTCAACTCCCTGGCCACCACCTTGGCGCCCATTTTCGGTGGCGCCGTCATCCTCTCGCACGCCGTGAAGTCGCCCGAGACCGTCGCCGCCCTCACAGCCGCCGAGCAGGAGGCGTATCGATTGGCGGAAGCCCAGGCCGTGCAGTACCCCTATCTGGGACTGGGCCTGACCCTCTTGGTCATCGCGGTTGTCTTCGCGATGTTCAAGCTACCCAAGATCGGCACCGCGGGCGCCTCATCCTCCGCCACCTCCAAAGACGGCAGCGTGTACCAGTACCGCCACTTGGTGCTGGGTGCCGTTGGTATCTTCGCCTACGTGGGTGGTGAGGTGGCGATCGGCAGCTTCCTTGTGAACTATTTTCAAGAGCCACACATCGCAGGTCTCAATGAAGCACAGGCAGCACATTACGTGTCGTACTACTGGGGCGGCGCGATGGTGGGCCGGTTCATCGGCATGGTGACGCTGCGGGTGTGGAAGCCATCGCGCGTGTTGATGGTTCACGCCGTGGCCGTGGTGCTGCTGGTTTTAACAACGATGCTCACCCGGGGCAACATCGCCATGATGAGTGTGCTGGCCGTGGGGCTATTCAACTCAATCATGTTTCCGGCCATCTTCACATTGGCGCTGCAGGGACTGGGCAAGCACACGTCCGCCGGTTCGGGCGTTTTGTGCATGGCGATCGTAGGCGGCGCGATCATTCCCTTCGCACAGGGTCTCATGGCCGACAGCGTGGGGGTGCAAATGTCGTTCATTGTGCCCGTGCTCTGCTACGCGTACGTGCTGTGGTATGGCTGGCGCGGCGCTACACCGAAGGGCCCACACCTCGCCGTTTGATCACACCCTTTTACGAAGCAGACGCGCTTTGGCAGCTCCAGGCGGAGGTTTTGTGTATGTTGACACTTGATGCGTCTCACCCCCGCCTTCCTGCAGATCGCCTTTGTTATGGCTTGCACCGAGGTGCGGGCCAATGAGCACGCTTCCACGCCTGCCGATGACGTTGATCCGCTCATAGGAACCGACAATTCGGCCGCGGTTTCGCGCGGAAACACCTACCCGGCCGCGGTATGGCCCTTCGGTATGACAGCTTGGACGCCGCAAACCGCGCAGGAGGGGCGCTGGATATATCGCTACGACAAGGATAGCTTTCAAGGCTTTCGCGCCACCCGGGCGCCCTCCATATGGATGTCTGACTATGGACCCTTGGCGATTGCCCCCATGCTGCAGACCCCGCGCTTTGATCCGGTGGCACGCGCCGATGTTTTTGATCACGCGGGGGAGAGCGCAAAGCCGTATCGCTACGCGGTTGATTTGCAGCGCAGTGGCATTCACGCCGAAGTGGTGCCGGGGCCACGCTCGGGCTTTATGCGTTTCGTCTTTCCGGCCGGGTCCACCCCGGTGGTGGTTTTGGACGCCTTCCCCGGTGGCAGCCAGGTGCGCATCAACAAGGCAGCGCGCACGATCAGTGGCTTCAATGCACGAGCCATCAAAACCACCGCACCACAGTTTCGCCACCATTTCGTGATCGAATTTGATCAAGCGGCGCAAGAGGTAGGCATTTGGAACGGCGTAGACGTTCGCCCGCACACGGATGTCGCCAGCGGCGATCACGTGGGCGCTTACGTAAGCTTCGCGCCACCGCCCAAGGGCAAGAAGCTGCAGGTATTGCTGCGTGTGGGAACTTCGTTTGTCAGCGCGGAGCAAGCCGCTGCCAACTTGCGGCAAGAGATGCCCAACTGGGATCTCGAGGCCGCCAGCGAACGTGCCCGCGCGGCTTGGAACCGCGAGCTGGGTCGCATTGAGATTGACGGCGCCACAAAGGCGCAACGCCGAACTTTTTATACGGCGCTTTATCAGGCGTCACAGTTTCCCCGGTTTTTGCAAGAAGTGGATGCCAAGGGCCAGCAGGTGCATTTTAGCCCTTATGACGGCCAGATTCACCCAGGGCCGCTGTTTGCCGACACGGGCTTTTGGGATACCTATCGGGCGGTGTTTCCGCTTTATACGCTGATCAACCAAGCGAAAACCACCGAGGTCATCCGCGGCTTGCTCAATGCCTTTTCGCAAAGTGGATGGTTGCCCAAGTGGCCAAATCCAAGCCACACGAACGTGATGATCGCCACCCACGCCGATGCGGTGATAGGTGATGCCTTCGTCAAGGGTTTGCGCGACTACGATTTGAATCAGGCATGGCTGGCCATAAACAAAAACGGGACGGTGCCGG
>JBBSJE010000199.1:0-11579 GCA_038257535.1 Polyangia bacterium | reverse complement strand
TCGGCCACCGGCTTGAAGGCGAGCGACAAAACTCAAACAGCGAAGGCGCTACGTTTAAAGGGCAAATTGGCAAGCCAATCTTGCCCAAATTCATCAGCGTGCTTGATGATCCGACCGTGGGCCGCATAGGGACCGTGTCACTCAACGGGCACTATGGTTTCGATGACGAAGGCGTGGCCGCACGGCCGGTCGTTCTCGTCGACAACGGGGTTTTGCGCGACTACCTCAAAAGCCGCACACCCGTCAAAGATTCCTTGCATTCAAATGGCCATGGCCGATCCGAAGGCACCATGGATCCCATCGGCCGCATGGCCAACACAATCGTGCGGTCGGCGCGCCAGGTGCCCTACGCCAAGCTAAAAGCAATGCTGCTCGACGAGATCAAGCGGCAGCGCAAGGATTTTGGTTTGATCATCGCCGACATCACGGGCGGGCAAACCAACACCACCACCTACGACTTTCAAGCGTTCAAAGGCATGCCACGCATCGTGTACAAAGTTGACGCCAAAACCGGCAAAGAAACCTTGGTTCGCGGCGTGGAATTTGTGGGCACCCCCATCGGGTCGCTCAATCGCATCGTGGCCGCCGCTGACAAACCAGGCGTGTTCAATGGCTTTTGCGGCGCGGAATCAGGCTTCGTGCCGGTGTCCACCGTGGCCCCCGCACTGCTCATCAGCGAAATCGAATTGCAGCGCACCCGCCGCGCGCTGGAACGCCAACCCATTCTTGCCCCCCCTTGGGCAGCGCCACAGGCTGATGACAATAAAGCCTTGCCGGCCGCCCGCTGAGACAACCCCATGAGCCGCTCGCTCACCGATGCGTTCATTGTGGACGCCGTCCGAACGCCTGTGGGCAGATACGGTGGCGCGCTGTCGACCGTGCGTCCTGACGATTTGGCCGCCCTCGCGCTGCGCGCGCTGTTGCAGCGCACTGGCGCCCCGGCCCAAGACATCGACGACGTAATCTTAGGCTGCGCCAACCAAGCGGGGGAAGACAACCGCAATGTGGCGCGGATGGCTTTGCTGCTGGCGGGCATGCCCGTGGGTGTTCCCGGTGTTACGGTGAATCGCCTATGCGGTTCGGGCTTGCAAGCGGTAATCGACGCCGCCCGGTTGATCCAAACGGGCGAGGCCGATCTCGTGTTCGCAGGTGGCGTGGAATCCATGTCGCGCGCGCCTTTGGTGATGGCGAAATCATCCACAGCGTACGCCCGCGGCAACACCACCCTTTATGACAGCACCCTGGGTTGGCGGTTTGAAAACCCTCGGATGCAAGAGCTTTACGGGTGCGAAGCGCTGGGGCAAACCGCTGAAAAGGTGGCCATCCTTCACAAGGTCAGCCGGCAGGCACAAGATACGTTTGCGTTGCGCAGCCAACAGGCGTGGGGGCGCGCCCAGGCGGCCGGCTTGTTCTCTCACGAGATCTGTCCCGTTGATGTTGCCGGCCCCAAGGGTGCACAAACCCGCGTCGACGCCGATGAACACCCGCGCCCAACGCTGACAGAAGCCGATCTGGAAAAGCTGCAACCCGTGTTTCGCAACGACGGAACCGTCACCGCTGGGAACGCCTCTGGTCTAAACGACGGCGCGGCCGCGGTGTTGCTGGCTTCCGCGGCGGGATTGGCCAAACTTGCAGGACCCGCCAACCGGCCGCTGGCGCGCGTGGCCACTTCGGCCGTTGTCGGGGTAGAGCCCGACTTGATGGGCTTGGGTCCGATCCCCGCCAGTGAAAAGGCGCTAAGCCGCGTCAACCTGCACGCCCACCAAATTGACCTGGTGGAGATCAATGAAGCCTTCGCGGCGCAATGTGTTCCTTGCATTGAGCAGATCGGTTTCAATCCGCAGCACGTCAACGTCAACGGCGGCGCGATCGCGATCGGTCACCCGCTGGGGTGCTCCGGGGCGCGCCTCACGACAACAATCGTACATGAGATGGCCCGCCGTCAGGCCACGTGGGGCCTCATCACGATGTGCATCGGCGTGGGGCAAGGGATTTCACTCGTGCTTGAAGGGGCTTAGCCGTGCTCGTTTTTGGGCCCCTGTGATATGTTTTCGCTTGTGCCCCCTCGCGATCCCAAGGTCACACCGATAACCCGCCACGAACCGCGAAAGTTCTACGCCACGCGGGTGACGCGCACGCGCGCGGGGGAAGCTTGGGATTTGTGGGCCGTGGATGACGGCCGCCGCGTGGGCTTCTTGTCCGTGGTGGATGACGGCCACGTGGTCTATGCCCTGGCCACCGTAAGGCGAGGCACCAGCCAGGAAGAGGTTGTGGATCTGGTGGAAGGCTTCTTTTCACCTTCGTCAACGGACGCCCACAACATCGAAATCATTGTGTCTCAGTACGACGAAGAGCCCGCGCTGTTTGAATCAGGCATTCGCGAAAGCTAGCTCAATTCAATTCGGCACGCCGGAAGTCCTCCCAAACGTCGTATTCGTCGGCGTACATATCGGCCGCACGCTCGAAGAAATCAATTTCGACGGGAGAAAACACCGCTTCAAGCTGAGGCGGTCGGGGCGCGCTGGAACTTTTGCGTTTGCGCCCCGTGGCCCGGGGCGACGTGCGCACGCCGCTATGGGACCGATCGGCCGCGTCTTGTCCGCTCAGGGCATCGTCGTGCCTGGTTTCCGCGTGGTCAGCGGCACGACCGCTGCGCCCGGCACCGGCGTTAACGCGCGGGCTTGGCTTTGAGGACTTTGTTCGTTTCTTGGCGCCCAATGTGAACCGCAGGGAAAACGTAGATGGGGGGTAGTCTGCCAGAAGGACGGGCCACGTCCAACGTCCAATTTGCCCACAGCCTCCTAATCCACCCTCGTGCGCAAAGCCGCACAAAAATTGTAAATTTTTCTCTGCGCGCGGTGGCAGGCCCGGATATTCTCGGCCCCAATGATCCTTTCAGGAGTGGCCGCCACGGGCCCCTTCAAGGGCGCCCTGCCCTTTGACGAATCCGGTGCCAGCGTGTTCTTCGGGCGCCAGGCCGAATTGGATGCCCTGTACGCGCAAGCGCTGCAGGACGGCGTGCGCGTCTCTGCCCTCACGGGGCCCTCAGGCGTAGGAAAAACATCGCTGTTGCGCGCGGGCTTGCATCCCGTACTGGCGAGCCAAGGCCATTTGGGCTTGTACGTGGGCGACTACGACAACCTGGATCAGGAGTTGGTGCAGGCGGCCAGCCGCAGCCGCGCCGAGCCCCCCGGGCCATCGGAGTCCATCGTTGATTACGTTGCGCGCCTCACGCAGGCGTCGCGAGGTGGCACAGTGCTTATGCTCGACCATCTGGAAACCGTGGTGGGCGACAACGCCAGCGCGCAAGCCCGGGACCGGTTGACGCAATTTCTGGCGGGCGTGTTGGCCGCGGGCGGGCCCCAGCTGCGGCTTTTGTTTTCGATCGATTCCGACGCCTACCATTTGCTGGGCCGTTTGCTTCCGCGCAGCGTGCTGGCCGCCACCGGAGCCACCTTTGAGCTGCGCACGTTCGATGAAGATCAAGCGGCGGCGGTGATCGAACAAACCGCGCTGCAAACCGGCACTTTTATCGAAGCCGGCTTGGCAAGCAAGATGGCCACCGACTTGTGTCGCGATGGCCGCTGCTTTCCTTTGGACCTTCAGATGGTGGCGCGAACGATGATGGATCTGCGCCTCACCTCAGTGAGAAGGTACGATCGCAGCGGCGGCGCCATGATGCTGGCGCAAACTTTCTTCGATCGCGTGGTGGCGGAGGCAGGTGGGCGCACCGGTTTACGGGTGCTGCTGGACGTGCTTACCCATGGCCTGTGCACGGTAGAAGCCATAGCCACCAGAAATCACCTGTCGCGCGCCGACGTAGAGCGCGCCGTCTCCACATTTGTGGTACGGGGGGTGTTTGGAAAAGGCGAAGCCGAGCGCGCGGACACGTTTGCGTTTTTGCATCCCGCGCTTGCCAAACGGGCGGCCGCTTACTGCGCCCTTGATCGTGCCAAAGTGGCACGCATCCGCCGCAGGCTTCGGCAACGCATGTTGGCCAACCAACGGCTCACAACCCCGGAACTTGTTTCGGTATGGCGGCATCTGGGCCAGGCGCTGTCGCCCGAAGAGCAAACCACCTGCAAGCGCAGCGTGCGGCGAAAGATCTTCAATGTCAGTCTCGCCGGATTGATTGTAAGCGCCGTTGTGGTGGTGCTGTTCATCGAGTTGCGCTCATCCTATTCGCTCGCATTCGATCCACCGCATGCGCAGGGGCAATCCCGCGTTGTGGTGCGCATGGGACGCCCGGGACGCCCTTTGGTATCGATGTTGCCGCACGATCCGCCGTTTGGATCCGTGCTCGCCGACACAGGCTTTGCTCGCGCAGGCTTGGCTGAGGATCTTCGCGAGCGCATTGATTCGGGGCAGGCAACAGGAAAGTTGGAGCGCACGCGCAGTGGCGTGGTGCCCGCCTGGTTGCAAACGGTGCTCAGCGGGCTGCGACCGGTTCAAAGAGGAACCGCTTCTATTTTGCTGGGCGAGCCCGCAGGCATCAAAGCTTTGCTGCAAGCTTTCACGGATCCCGCCTCACGCCGCGAAACCCTGGACGTTCTGGAGGTCGTGGGACAAGGCGGCGCCGGAGAAGAGGAACTGCTGGCGGCTGCCTTGGCCGATGGTGTGCCAGAACTGCGCCGCCGGGGTGTGGAAGTGGCCGCCGCCATCGACCAACGCCAAGGCAACGCCGCGCACGCAACAACCTTACGTTCTGCCCTCGCCGATCCTGACCCCAGCGTGCGCGACGCGGTTCTCGACAGCACCCCCAAGCTGCCGCCCGCTGAAGCCGCGGACATCTTGCGGGTGGCGCTGGCTCACAACGAAGCCAGCGTGCGGCGTCGAGCCGAAGCCGCTGTCATGACGTTGAGCGACCGGGCCCCCGCCCAAGCCGCAGAGGCCGCAAGCTCTTTGGCGCGCGCCAGTGATCCGGCGCTGCGACGAACGGGCCTTGATCTGCTTGAGAAAGTTGTGCTTCAAGCGCCCAACAAGTCCGATGATGTCTTGGCCGCGCTGGTTAAAGAAGCCTCCGTGCCTGAAGACGCGCGTGTGGCCGCCTTGCGCCTGCTTCGGCACGGCGGCGCAACCCCCGAAGGATTGCGACCCGTGATCGAGCAGGCTGTTTCGTCCGACGGATCGCCCCGCCTCCGCGCCGCCGCTTTGCCAATTTACGCGCGCACGCTGGATCCGGACCAAGCCGAAGAGCTGGCCCGGGCTGAAGGCAAAGGCGGGCCGCAAGCGCGCGCCGCCGCCGCCGGCATGTGGGCCGCGTTGGCCGAAAGCCGTCCCGAGGCGGCGGGGAAAGCATTGAAAGTGGCGCTGCTGGACCCCGCGGCCGAGGTGCGGGCGGAGGCGGCGCGATCGTTGGGGGCGCTGCGACGCGAAGGTTTGGCTCTGTTGCCGCGAACTCTGCTGGATCCTTCGCTTGAGGTGGTCCGGGGGGGGCTGGACGCCTCTGTGGCGTTGGCGGCCGGCAGCCCAGCCGCGGTGGTTGAAGCGCTGAACAAAGGGTTGCGGCTTGTGCGACCGGCCTGGCGCGCCGAGGTGATCGAAGCCTTGGGGCGGGTGGGCGTGCAAAGGGCGAATGTGGTGCTGCCACCTCTTGTGCGTGCGTTCAAAGAAGGCCCCGGCGACGCCAAGCGTGCGGTGGCTCGAACGTTGTGCCAACTTGCCAAGCACGAGCCGCAAGTCGTGTCGCCGTACCTGCGTTTGGTTGCGCGCGACACGGATGCGGCTGCACGTGCGGCCGCCGCCGCGTGTGTGGGCTCTTTGGCCGAGGGCGATCCGAAAGGTGCGGCGCGCATGGCGCGTGAGCTGTCCCAGGTTGATGATCCCACTGTAAAGGCCGCCGCAGCGGAGGCCCTGGGGCAGTTGGCCACGCAAGCGCCAGAGTTGGCCGTGCCGTCTTTGCTTGAACTGCTAGGCGATTCACAAACAGCCACCCGGCAGGCCGCTTTGCAGGCGCTAACGAGCGCAGGGCACGCAGGCCTGAAGTTAGAGAAGCCCGAAGACGCCGAGCGCGCTCTGGACGCGGTAATGAATCAAGGGTCTTTGCAAGAGCGACGGTTGGCGGTGAACGCAGCGGCGGCTTTGCATTTGGCAACTCTGGTGCGCCAAGCTGCCACAGATCGCGACGAAACCATTCGCATCGAAGCGCTGCGCGGTGCCGCCACCCTCACTCCTCCCGCGGTGGGCTTGTTGCGAGCCGCGGCTGACACCGGGTCGCCCGCCGTTCGCGCCGAAGCGATGCGCCTGTTGGTGCAAGCGGGCGGGGAAGCCTCGTCGCAAGTGCTGCCCATTTTGGAAGCCATGGTGCGCTCAGGCAGCCTTGAAACGCGACGCACGGCCGTGTTGGGGTTGGGCGAGCTGGCGGGGTCCGAAACCGCAGCGGTGCAGGTGTTGGGGCAGCTGATGGCCAGCCGAAGCGAAACCATTCGCCGCAGCTCCACTGAGGCGCTCTCGTCTTTGGCCCAACGCGAAGCCACACTGGCGCGGCCGCTGCTGGAGCAAGCGCTCACCGATCCCGCCCATGATGTGCGCGAAGCGGCGGGGCGTGGATTGGCCGTGGCTTGGGCCGCCGACCAAACGCCAGGAAATCTGGCTCAGGTGCTGCGGCAATCCGAAAGCGACAGCCGCCGCCGGTTCGTTGCATTAGAAGCCCTGATCCGGCGCGCAAAAGCACCCGAGGCCCGCGGCGAAGTCAAAGCGGCCTTAGACGAAGTGGCAACGTCAGGACCTCCCTTGGCCCGGCTCGCGGCGCGGGTGGGGCAAGCGTTCCTCGACAGCCCGCCCGCCGACCTACGTGCATTTATGGAGCGCCTGCTGGGGCTCTAGAAGCAATGCTTCAGAGCCCTAAGCGCCGAGCCTCGTTAGCCGTTGCTGCCAGCGTCCACGGGTGAGCCAACTTGGCCGTAGCCAACGCAACTGAAACTGAAGTTCACCGAGCCGGAACACTTTGACTGCACCGGATCACAGATCAGCGGTGAAGCGCAGTCTGCATCGGCGGTGCAGGCCTCACTGGCCGCCAAGGCAGGCTGGCAGGTGCCAGCCGAACAGCGCAAGTTTTCAAGGCAACGGTTGCTGGCGTCGCATGCGGCCCCCTGCGCCAGCCGCGCAGAACAAGCCCAAAAGGTGGTGGGCTGTCGAACGCAAAATTGGCCCACGCCACAAACCTCACCCGGATTTGAACACGCGCCGCCAGCGGCCACCAACTTCGAAGTGCCGCACACACCTTTGTCGCAGATAAGGCCGTTGGTGCAGTCAAGGTCACCGGTGCATGCCTCGTTGATAGCCACCATGCCCTCGAACGACCGTGCACAAACTTGGCGCAGGCTCGTCCATGCCGCTGCAGACATAAGCGCGCTGAACACCTTTTTGGTTTCTTCAATGCACAGCTTGGCGTTGGCGGGCTTGAAAGTCCGTCCGCTTGTGGGAGACACGCTTGCCGCTTCTTGTTGACAGCCCTGGCTTCGCGAAGCCTGACAGGTGCTGACGGCCGTGGCATTCAAGGTGCAGTCACGGGCCAAGATTTCGCATTCCGCCTCGGCCCTCTGTTCACAGTACCGGACCCCTGTGAAAGCCTCCTTAGAGTCGCCTCCACACGCCGCCAAGGTGCTGGCACCCAAAACCATAAGCAAAACTTTGTGAGTCTTTGTCATAATCATCATCCTTTGATTGTTTATTGGGCCGAGACCGCGACTTATTTCGCGTAGTCGGTGGCGCGCGTCTCGCGCACAACTGCCACTTTGATCTGGCCGGGAAACGAAAGCTCTGATTCAACTCTGCGCGCAATGTCACGCGACAACATGCGGGCTTGGTCGTCGCTGATGCGGCTGTTTTCCACCAGCACGCGAACCTCACGCCCCGATTGAATGGCGTAGGCCTTCGACACGCCCGGAAACTCTTGAGCAATACGCTCTAGATCGCCTAACCGCTGCACATAAGATTCAAGCATCTCACGCCGCGCCCCAGGCCGTTGTCCCGAGAGCACGTTGGCGGCATCAACCAGGTGATCCAAAACATCGTCTGAAGACACGTCCTGATGATGCGCCTCGATCGCGTGGCACACGGGCGCGGGCTCGCCATATTTTCGGGCCATCGCGGCCCCCACCGCCGCATGGCCGCCTTCCATCTCCTGCTCAACGGCTTTGCCAATGTCGTGCAACAGCCCGGCCCGCCGCGCGAATTTCACATTCAGCCCCAATTCGCCCGCCATCGCGCCTGCGAGATAAGCCACTTCAATTGAATGCTGCAGCAGATTCTGTGAGTTGCTGGACCGAAACTTCAAACGCCCCACCAACCCCAGAAGCTCGGGATGCATTTTCCCCAATCCCAAATCGAACAAGGCCTGCTCAGCCGCATCTTTGCATTGCTGGTCAACCTCCTGCTCGGCCTTCTCCACCATCTCTTCAATGCGCGAAGGATGAATGCGACCGTCGGCGATCAGGCGCGCCAGCGCGATGCGGGCGATCTCCCGACGCACAGGATTGAAACACGAGATCACCACCGCCTCCGGCGTATCGTCAATGATAAGGTCAATGCCTGTGGCCGCTTCGAGTGCGCGGATGTTGCGGCCTTCACGGCCAATGATCCGGCCCTTCATATCGTCCGAGGGCAGCGGCACTGTGGAAACCGTCCGCTCGGTCACGTACTCGCTGGCGTAACGCTGAATGGCGGCGCCCAGGATCATGCGTGCCTTGTCTTCGGCATCTTTGCGCGCGGCATCTTCAATGCGGCGCACGTCGGCCGCTGCGGCGATTCGCGCCTGCTCGCGCTCGCTCTCTTCCAAAGCTTGGCGGGCCTCTTCGGCATTCATGCCCGCCACTTTCTCCAACCGGGCACGCGCCTCTGCCGACAAAGACGCAGCGTTGCGCGCCACCGATTCGGCCGCTTCTTCGCGCGTCTCAATGTCTTTTTGTTTTCGCCTCAGCGTTTCAGATTCAGCGAGCAGTTCCTTTTCACGCCGGTCCGCCGCTTCGGCTTTGGCCTGAGCCTCACCCAATTGCCGCTGCAAATCGGCCTGATGGCCTCGTAAGCTTTCTTCCAGCGCGGCTTTGCTCTTGCGTGCGTTTTCCTGCACATCGAGTTCGGCCTGTTTTCTTATCGCGGTGGCTTCTGCTTGCGCGGATTCCAGCAGACGGCGTTTTTCTTCTTCGGTCTGGGGCACCGCAGGAGGGCGTCCTGCGCGGGCCAGGATGAACGCCACAAGCCCCGCGATCAAGGCGGAAGCGGCTGCGACAATGAGGGTGGTTGGATTCATGGAGATGGTCGTTTTTGAGTTTGTTGCGGTTGCGAGCAGCGAATGACTTGCCGATCGGTGATCACCCAGTCCACTGCCGCATCGAAAGGCTCCCGCGGACAGCGGCGCACCAGTTGAAAATCGTGCGCGACGCCCACCAATACCACCTTTGCGCGCACAGGAATCTGCGGAATCAATTCGTCGTAAAAGCCCCCGCCCCACCCCAGCCGATACCCGTGAGCGTCAAACGCAAGCCCCGGCACAACGAAGGCGTCAATCGCGGCGATGGGCACCGCCGCACATTCCGGTTTGGGCTCCAAGATGCCAAACGGTCCATGCGTCCACTCCGCATCGTTTTGCACACGGAAGAACCCTAACCGGGGTTTGGTTGTGCCCACCCGGGGCCAAACCAAAACCGCCCCTTTGGCGGACAAAGTTGTCAACGCGGGTCGCGGGTCGATTTCGCCGCGAATGGGCACATAGCCCGCAACCACGGCCGCGCGTTCGAGGCCCGCAAACTCCGCGATTTTGGTCGCCAACGCCGAGGCCGCACGACTTCGCGCCAGCGGCGCGCACATGCGTCGACGCTCGGACATTTCGTGCCGCAAGCGCCGTTTTTGTTCGGCCACGGATTTCCCAGATGCAATGGGCATGGATTCATCCCGCAGATCCCGCCCCGAAAGCGGCTGCCACGGGCTCGCCACTATAGCCCTGAAGCTAGCGAAACCAGAGGGGTAAATGGAGATTTGTTGGAACCGATCACACCAAAGCTTGCCGTTCGATGAGCTTTAGCAAAGCTTCACCCCGCTCCTTCACTTTGGCCTTTAACAAGGCGTGCGCTTGTCGCTCCCGCTCCAACGCCTCGGCAAATTGCAGCGCGGCCAAGATAGCCACCTGCTGGGTGTCCACGCCCCTGCCCCCGGCCTGGATCTCGCGCACGCGCGCATCCACCTCAGCCGCAATTTTGCGCACGAACGCATCGTCGCCGTCGCTTCGCAAGGCGTACCGCTGCCCTGCAATGTCAACCGAAAGGGAGCGCTTCACGCAGCCATCCTATCACTGAGGCCGCAGGGGGGAATGGTGATGAAGCCTGGAGGCGGTCGCGATTGTCAGGCCTGGCCAAGCCCTCGGCCCGCGTGTTCCGCCAGACCTGGCGATTCTAGCAACGAAGGCAGACTGGCCAACAGAATGCGCTCCTCGACGCTAACGTCGATCAACCGAATGCCCATGCCAGCGCCCATCGGGGCGTCATTCACCCAACGAACTTCGCCACGCAGCTCAAGCGGCTCCGCGCGCGTAGGGAGAAAAACCGACAACCGCGCCACCTCGCCTTGAGCGTCAAGATATTCGCTGGAAAAGAACAGCCCTTCTGCGCTCACGTCAGTGACCGCGCCTTCGAGGGTCAGGCTGGAACTCACGTATTTGGCTGTCACGCGCACGCGCCCTCGGTGAACCCGGCGCTGGTCTGTGGAACGAGAAAAAGTTGGATACATGAGGGCCTTGGGTGCGCTGTGTGTGGAAGCTAACCCATTGTGGCGACACCTCTGCAAGGGTTCAAGGCTGAAAATGTTGCCTACATGTAAAAGCTGACATAAACCTACCTTTGTTTGACCGTTAAGTGGCCTTTGTTACATTTTTCTGACGAAGTCCGGATTCGCACTGGGCAGGTCCTGCCTATGCGGCACCCGGCAAATTTTTCCCACCTAGCATTGACTACGCGTTATAATTGATAGGTACCGTTACTGTTAGGTACCTAGTCCCCGGACAGTTTGCAGGTTTGAACGTGCTCTTCCCCGTCGCACATACCTTTGATCGCCACGCGGTTGCGCTGGGCCTTCAACCGCCCCCACCATCCGTGGCTGCGGTGTTGCCTGCGATTGCGCTGTCAAATACAAGGCCAGCCTCTGATCCGCGGAACGACCAAAACGGTTTTGGCAAGCCAGCAGAACGCCGTAAGGCCACGGCAAGTGCGCCCAACAAGGCGGCCCCGGAATCGACCAGATCGGCGGGCGCACGCGACTCAAGCCTAGAGGCCCCCTTTTCTGTCGCTGCTTCGGAGAAAGATCAAGCAGGCACCAGGCAAGCGCGCAGCTCGTTCACGATCAGCGTTGAGCAGATCGCGGCCGCCGCTCAAGCAAAGGCAGCGCCGTTTGCAACGCCGTTGGACCACGTGCAGGCCGGGCACATCGTGATCTTTGTGGATGGGGGACGGTTTGTCATTCCGGTGACAGGCGGACTAACACTGGCCGAAGCTGCGTCCGCCGTCCGCGCCTCCGAAGCGCCGGTGGACGTGGATCTACAAACGGGTAACGAGGGCGTGGCGATGTTAATCCGCGCCCGGGAGGCGGAG
>JBBSJE010000198.1:0-11698 GCA_038257535.1 Polyangia bacterium | reverse complement strand
GGTAGGTGGCCTGTGATCGAATGGTGTGGCGGGCATCGCCCGGAAGGTCGCCGTACTGGAAGACATCCTGCGCCGGGTTGTTCAAGAACGGATTGCGGAAACCATCGACCACGTTGCCGGTCAAGTGGCTCCAGGTGTAGGTAAAATTCAAGCGGAACGCGCCTTCCCGCTTACGAATGTTTCCGGTGACGCCCACATACTGGCGCTTGGCCTCAGACGGTGTTTCCAAATTAAAAACGCGCAAATTCCGGCCAGTGCGGAAGCGGCCTGTCGGGTCTAGATCCGTGCCGGCTGAGTTCCACACGAAGTTGGTTTCGCGATCTTCGTAGGGGTTGCGGAAGTCGCGGTAGATGAAGTCAGCACCAATCGCCACACCTTGAACAACTTCACGCTCAACGCCCGCGGTGTACTCCCACGTGCGCGGCACTTTCAGATTTTCAACGCAGCTTGAGCCATCAGGATTTAGACCCGCCGGACCGCAAGACCGCCCCACAGTTTTCCCGGAGAGGCCGCCGTCGAAGATGCATTCTTTGCTGAAGTCGAGCGTCCTTTCGTCCCACTTGCACACGCGCAAGGTACGCGCGGAGCCCAAATAATTGGCAATGCCCAAGTTGCCCGGGTCAACCTTTTGGCTGAAGCTTGCCCGCAACGACGTGCGGCCATCGTGGGTCACGTCCCACGCCGCGGAGATGTTCGGGGTCAACGTGGTGAACTGAATCACCGCAGTGCCCAACCCATCTTCGGCGGTGTTGCTCAACAACCCCACACCTGGCGTCAAGGTGAGGTATCGGTATTTGGGAAGCTTGAACTGATCTTGCAACGAGAACTGAAACAGCCTGGATTGTGACGTGCTAATGGCCCAGCCGAATCGGCCCTCCTCCACCAGCGGGTCGTTCACATAAAGCTCACGCTTGCTGTGAGGTTGATCGCCCTCGAAAACGTAGATGGCGTCGCCGGGCGTGGTGACTTGTTCTTCCAAACGAGCGCCCTTGTAACGTGCCGTGAACTTGATGTTGTGATTGCCGATGGAAGGCTTGTCGATGAAGTACTCCAGCGTGTTTTTGAACTCGATGGTGCTGGAATTGGTTCGGCGGTGCGTGTTCCAGTTCTGGAAATCGAGCACCGGGTTGATGTTGCGCAAGGGGTTGATCGCGTCGCAAACCTGAGGGTCGGTCCGGCACAGCTCAGGTGCGAAGTCTTGCCCGTAAACGTTGTAGCCCACCTGCGTACGGAACAGCAGGTTGTCCGATAACATCGACTCCCAGATCAGGCCCCCGAAGTAGTCGAGGTTGTCTGTCTTAAACTGCGCGTCGCGGTCGATGTTGAAGCCGCCAGCTTGGTTCTTATTGAAGTCGCGATTGAAGACGTAAACCGCCTGTATCTTGTTGCGCGGCGTAAGCTGCCAGGTGAACTTGCCCGTGGCGCGAATGCTGTTGTTGGAGCCGCGGGGCGGGTCTGGACGCTGGCCGGTGGGATCACGGCCCCGGTCAATAACCTCATTTCGACCTTCAACGCTGGTGAAGAACCACAGGCGGTCCTTCACGATGGGGCCCGAAAGGTTCACCGTAAGGTTCGAGTTCATGCCGAAGTTTCGACCATCGAACTCATCAAGGAAAAACCGGGCCTCGTTGTTCTCGTGAAAGCCGTTGACCTCAATTTCGTACTTGTTCGAGCCCGACTTGGTCACCGCGTTCATCACAGCCCCCGAGGCGCCCGAGTTTTCGGCTTGGGCACCGCCGGTTTGCATTTCCAAGTTGGCCAAGCTCTGAAAGGTCACCAACTGGCCACGGCCACCGGCCACGTCATTGATTTCAAACCCTTCAAGCTGAAAGATGTTTTGGCTGGACGTACCACCACGCACACGCGGTGCCGAGCCCGCGGCGACCGACCCGGCCACCTGGTTCGTGAGCACATCTTGAATCGAACCGCGGCTTTCAATCGGAAGGTTGTTCAAAAAGTCGGCGTCGAACTTTTCCGTGACCTGGGCGTTGTTTGTATTGATGACAGCGGCCTTGGTCTCGATCACGTAGGTCTCGGGCTCTTCTTTCTGAGCCACTTCCATAATTACGTAGATTTCAGCCGGGCCACCGGTTCCCACCGGGATGCCCTTTTGTGTTGTCGTCTTCAAGCCCGGCGCCGAAGCCGTGACCGAGAAGTCGCCGGGCATCAAACCGATGATGCGAAAGGAGCCCTCAGCGTTGGTGTAAACAACACGGTCGGTGATGTTGGTGGCCGACTTGGCAACCAATTTAACGCCTTTTATGGGGGTGCCACCTTCGTCAAAAACGCTGCCCTGAATCGTTCCCGTCAGCTGCGCAAAGGCAGCTGTGGGAATGGAGCAAATCGCTATGGCGAAAAGGGCGCGCGCAACACAACGCTTCATCTGAGCCATCTTAAGTCCGGTGGGGAGAGGTGGTCGGTGCAAAATAAGGGAACTGGCCAAAGCTCCATGGCCCCTGGGAAGCCACGGACCCATCCACAGCTGGAGGCACAGGGCCACCTTCCGGGGAAAAGCCAGGGGGATTCGCTACCACGACCCCCAAAATCTGACAAGGAATAAATCCTGGACACCCAGGGCCTCGGCCGCGGCAATGCGCAGGTTTTTTCCAGGGGTTATAGCTCATGAGCCAGCCGGACTTGTTCCCCCCTTACGCTTGCCTCGTACACACGGCATATTCCTCAACATGGCAATGTCTCTCCAAGCGCGCGATGGTGAAAGCGGCAGCGGACCCAAGCGGCGCGCGGGTTTGGTTATGCCTTTATTTTCGTTGCGGTCGGACGCGGGTTGGGGCGTTGGCGAGATCCCGGACCTCGAGGCGTTTAGCCGATGGGCGGCCAGCGCCGGTTTTTCGGCCATCATGCTGCTGCCGTTCCACGAACTTTGGCCTGGGGAGACAAGCCCCTACGGTGCTGTGACGGCCTTCGCACTTGACCCGGCGTTTTTGCGCATCGGGGACTGCGAAGACTTTTTGGCCTTGGGCGGGGAAGCGGAAGCCCTAAGCGCCCAAGAGCTGCATGCGCTGCAAAGCTGCCGGAAGGCGCCCTCGGTACAATGGCAAACGGTGCGCGCGCTGAAGATCGCCGCGCTCAAGCGCATGTTCGAGCGGTTTTCGACCACCGCCGTGGGCACGCCTCGTAGGCACGCCTTCGATTCCTTTTGCCGCGCGCAAGCGGGTTGGCTGGATGACTATGCGCTTTATCATGCCTTGGCGACCGAACATGGCCCTGGCTGGGGGCAATGGCCGCAACCGCTTCGCGACCGGGATCCCGAAGCATTGGCGGCGGCCGGCCAGCGGCTGTCAGAGCACGTTGAATTTCGCAAATACGTCGAGTGGTTGCTGAGTGATCAGTGGACCCACGCGCAGGCGCAGGCCGAAAAGGTGGGCGTGGCCTTTGGCGGCGACCTGCCGTTTGTGGTCTCCCGCGACGCAGCTGATGTGTGGGCGAACCAAGCCTGTTTCCGCCTGGACCTGAGGCTGGGCGCCCCGCCCGATGATTTTTCAGCCGAAGGGCAGGATTGGGGGCTACCGGTTTACGATTGGGACAAGCTGCGCCAGACCGATTTTGCCTGGATGCGCGCGCGGGCCCAACGCTCCAACAGCTTATGCACCCTGTGGCGGATTGATCACGTTGTGGGCCTGTTCCGCTCCTACTATCAAACCAGTGACGGGCGGCCGCCTGGGTTTTTGCCGCCCGATGAGCCTAGCCAAATTGCCCAGGGGCGCGCGGCTCTGCACGCCCTGGAAGCGGCAGGCGACGTGTTGGCAGAAGATCTGGGGGTCATTCCCGAATTCGTCCGCACGTCGCTGCGGCAAATGAAGATCCCGGGCTTCAAGGTCTTGCGCTGGGAGCGCGACGGCTTGGTTCACCGGGATCCTGCCACCTGGGATCCCGTCTCGGTCGCCACCACCGGCACGCATGACACCGACACCCAGGTCGAGTGGTGGGACACCCTAAAGGATAACGAACGCGAAGCCATCTTGCGGTTGCCGGGACTTGAGGCTTTTGCCGTCACAACCGAATTCAATGACTCGCTGCGCGACGCGCTACTGCGCTTGGTGTATGCGGCGCCCTCTTCATTAATGCTGGTGCCGTTTCAGGACGTGCTTGGTCTGCGCGGCCGGGTGAACCTTCCGGGCAGCGTGAGCGAAGCGAACTGGACGTATCGGATGCCGATGACGCTGGCACAATTGGAAGCCGACACAGCCAGCATCCGACGCTTGGCCGACTTGGCCCGCTTAACCCACAGGTTCCCATGAGCCACCAGGCGCGGCTGCGGTATGATTTCCTGCGCCAGATTACTGGCGACAAATCGCGTCCGGGGTAATGATGCAAAACATGGCTAGCGGCGCAAGGCGCTTTCGCAGGGGCCTCCCCGTGGAGCCGGTGGAGGTGGACGGGTATAAATTTTTCGAGGTGCAACGCCCAGACGGCGGCGCTTTTCGGCTTTACGATTTCGAGCACCTCGTCGCGCTCGAACTCAACGGCCAGCCGCTTGAGGAGGTCGTGCGCGCGGCGCAAGCCAAACACGGGCTGACCCTCACCGAACTGCAGGTGATGGCCTTTGTGGATCGGTTGGGCGAGCTGGACTTGCTTGAACCCGAGGTCGACCCCGAATCCGAAGCTCCCGACGCGACGTTGGAACACGCACCCGCTTTGTCCGCAGATTCCCAAACCGACGAAGATGACGACGACCTTGCGGATGAACCCACGACGGATCATGGCCGCGTGGCGCTCCACCTCATGGCCGCATCTATGGCCGCCAAACAGAACGACGCTGCCCCCCAGGGCCAACGGGTCTCGTCTTGGCACGAAGCAGAGCCCACATCACTGATGGGCAGCATGGGCGACTTGCTTGCCGTCTCGCGTGCAAGAACCGGCGAGAGTGATGTGTTCGTTGCCCCGCCACAAGACGCCCATGTGGCTGTAGATGAAGACCGAGACCAATCCGCTTACGCTATGACCTCCGCCGCCGACATGGGCACCCGGGAAATGCTCAGCGCCGGAGCTCAACTGGAACCCTTCATCGAGCGGGAACCTTTGAGCGTTGACGAGCCTGCGGCGTTAGCGCCACCGCAGCCGCCCCAGGAGGCTGGTGAGACGCGCCCTCCGCGACGTTTGTGGATATGGGCGTTGGTGGCTGTGGCTTTGGCCGCCAGCGTGGGCTTCGCCGTGTTCCGATTTGTCATTCGACCAACGTCGGCGCCGCTCTCGGTCGATACCATTTTGCCTTCCCCAGTGGCCGCTTACCGCTGGTTTGAAACCGCCGGGCAGCTGCAGGCCGCCACCGCGGCCACGTTGTCGATCCCCGCGGGCGGTAAACTGATCGAACTTCGTGACGTGGGCGCCTCGTTTTCAGCGGGGGACACCTTGGCGGCCACCGAAGACGCCAAGCGCGTGCGCAAAGACATCGATCACCTCAGCGAGCGGATCGCTTACTACCAGCAAATGCTCGAAGCCATGACCGCCGAAGGCAACCGCACCGAAGCGCGCCAAGCCGAAATTAAGCTCAAAGAGAAACAGCAATTGCTCGACGACGCCCGCCGCGCCTACGCGCAAGTGGCAATCGTGGCCACCACATCGGGTGTGGTGGGCCAGCACCTTGCAAAAGTGAACGACAAGCTCTCGCCACAAGCCCCCGTGATGGCGCTGGCGGCGCAACATATGCGCGGAGTGTTTCAGCTATCGAGGGAAGACGCGGAGCAGGCCCAGCGACTCGCGTTCTGCCGCGCGCTGGTCAATGAAAAACCGTTCGATTGCACCTTTTTGGCAGCGGACGACGCGGAAACCGTGGTTGTTGAGCTGCCGGCCGAGGCGCAGGCTGAGGCTGGGGTTCCTGTGCAGCTGGCCCGTGCGCGGTTCGATGGCGTTTTCGCCGTACCCGCTACGGCCGTGGTGCAAGTGGGCAATACCGATCGCATCTTTGTAGCCACACCCACCGGTCGCGCCGAAGTTCGCGCGGTGGCACTGGCCGATCGCACGGCCAACGAGGTATTGGTCGCGCAAGGGTTGGATGTGGGGGATGCGGTGATTGTCGAAGTGCCGCATCAACTGGCCCCCAACGCGCAAATCAAAGTCAACGCGCGGGTTTTGCAGTAGCGTCTATACCGAAGAGACCGCGCGCACCATAAGCCGGGGGCCGGTCATGGAGAAGGACATAGCGTTGCGGTCCACGCTGCCCTCAATGGCCACGCGCTGGCCTACAAACTTCTCGTCTACCTCGCCCTCCAGCTCGTAGATGTTGCCATCTTCCGCTTCGAGTTGAAGCACTCCACCTTCGAGATCGCTGCACCGAACATGCCCCGTAAAACGTGCCATGGCACAAGTATAGCGCGCAGCGGCCGGATCAGAAGGAGGAGAGCTCCGTTGTCACGTTGCACAAACTGGAAAGGACACTTGCCTTTTTAGTAGTCGGGCCCCTGGGCGCTGTATTTTGCCTTCACTTGCAGTTCGGGTAAGTACCGTTCTTGCGCGTAAAGGTATCGATAGCGGGCGTAGATGCTGGTCACGCGCTTGATGTATTCGCGCGTCTGTTCGTAAGCCACAAGCTCTACGAATTCGTCCAGGGGATGCCCCCCATGGCGGTCCAGCCAACGCATCATGGCGCCCGGGCCGGCGTTGTAAGATCCGGCGGCGATCGAAATTTGCTGCGAGAACTTCTTGTACAGCGACCCGATGTAGCTGGCGCCCAATTGAATGTTGATCTCGGGATCCAGGAGATCATCATCGTCAAATGTTAGATTCAAACTCTTTGCCACTTGGCGGCTGGTGGGGGGAATCATCTGCAGCAAGCCCCGGGCGTCAGCATAAGAAACCACGTGGGGATCAAAGCCCGATTCTTTGTGCATGATGGTGTAAAGGTAGTGTTCGGGGTTGCCCGCCGGCGGCCCGTATTTTTCAACCCACTGAGCATAGGCTTGCGGATAAACCGCTTGCCAAACGCGGCGCACATCACCTTGCGGTTTGGCGGACAGCGCCACAGAACCTAGCACCTCGCCCAAGCGATACGCTTTGGCGTAAACACCCGCGGCATGCGAACGGTCTATCACCGCGGCCAAACCCTGTTCACGTCCCAACCGTTTCAACAGCGCATCGGCGGCGGCTTCGGTTTCAAGCCCCGCGTCGTGAGGCAATCCCGCTTGCAGCAGCTCGTCCACGCGTAGCAAGCTGGGGTCGCGTTTCGCCTTGGCGTCAAGCGGCACCAAGGGTGCGCGGCCTTCGGGCAAAGCGAATGGGTCGGGCAGCTTCTGCGCGCGCAAGCGCTGCGCCGCAAGCAGGCCATACCATCGCAGTGGCTCCTCGCTGATCAACTGCGCATACAAAGTGCGCGCTTCGGCGCCACGCTGCATGCGTTCAAGGATGCGGGCACGCCAATACATCACGCGATCGCGCGGCCAAATGCGCGCCTTGCCACCGTTTTTGGTTCGCATCTCGAAATCGGCCAAATGCGCCAGCGCTTTGGGAAAATCACTCAGGAAGTAATGTCCCAAACTGAGGTACCAATCGGCGTTGGCCGCAAAGGGCGACTTGGGAAACTTCTTTGTTGCGTCGGTCAGGGCCGGGACCGAGGCAGCGAAGTTGCCACGATTGAACTCTAGCCAGCCGGCAAGCAGCTGCGCCTCAGCGGCAAACTCTGAATTGGGGTGCTCGCGGACAAATTGCAAATATCCAACAATCGCTTCGTCGTCGCGATCGGCGCGCGACAAAGCACGAGCTGCGTGAAAAGCGGCCCACGCCGCTTGTTTGCCGGAAAGGCCCACGGCGGCGCGGGACAGCAACGCGGACGCCGCGGGATAGTCTTTGCGCGAACGATAATTCGCCTGCCCCAGGACAAAATTGCGCTGCGCCTGCAAAGGCGGCGGCAAATCGTTGAGCCTTTCCAATTCGGCGATGGCTTCGTGCCAGCGGCGTTTGTCAGACAACCGTTGAGCACGTTCAATTCTGCGCGCCGGGGAAAGCGCATCAGCGCTGGTCCCTGGTTTCTGCGCAGAGGGCGTGGGATCCAACTTGCCAAGCTTCGCCTCCGCCGCCTCCGCCAATGGATGGGCTGCGAATTCAACCATCACGGTCTCAAAAGCTTGGGTGGCCTCCGTCTGGGCACCCTGCGCGGCAGCGTGATCGCCCACGCGAAACCAAGCGGTGGCTTTGTCCCCTCCTGGCGTTTTGCTGCCCAGCAACTTCCTGTACGCGGCCACGGCGGCGCCTTGCCGTTTGGCGTTCCACAGCACGTCAGCCGCGCGCCACTGGGCCGGCGTGGCAAAGCGAGATGATTTGTCTTTGGCCACCAAGGCAAACTGCTTTAGCGCCGCATCAATGTGGCCGGCGCCGGCCAGGGCCTCACCCAGGTAAAACAACGCGTAGTCGCGGTTGCGCAGCTTGCCAGCCAGGGCACTTCGCAAAGCGGCTATGGCTTGCGCGTGCTCGCCGGCACGGGCGGCCTTCACCCCGGCACCCAACATCGCGACCGGATCTGGAGACCGAACCACCTTGGGCGCGGGACCTGAGGCCGACAGCAACAACACGGTGAACAGCAAAGTGGGCATGGGCAGACTTAAAGGTGGGACGCACCACAAGCCGTGAGGCTTCAGCTTTGAATGGGCAAGTTATCGCAATCGGCGACGCCTGTGCAGTTTTCACGCAACAAAGTCAAATCGGAGGCGAAATCTTTTTTGCCGCGCCAACGGGATTGACCCCGGCGCGAGAACAAGGTGATATCTGCGGGGCAACGCCCCCCAAAAGGGAGACAGAAAAACATGGCAAGCGTTAACAAAGTAATTTTGATCGGTAATCTTGGGGCAGATCCCGAACTTCGCTACACGCCCAATGGCAACCGCCCGGTGTGCAGCCTGCGCATTGCCACCACCGAGGTCTACAAGGACAAGGCGGGCGCCAAGCAAGAGCAAACCGAGTGGCACCGGATCACGGTGTGGGGCGATCAAGCGGAAAATTGCAACAAGTACCTAGCCAAAGGCCGTTCGGTCTACGTTGAAGGGCGGCTGCAAACCCGCTCCTGGGACGACAAAGACGGTCAGAAAAAGTACAGCACCGAGGTGGTGGCCGAACGGGTCAAGTTCCTTGGCGGAGCCGGTGGCGGTGGCGCCCAAGCCGGTGGGGGGACCCCAAGCGGCGGCTCCGGCGGCAAGCGCTGGGGTGGTGGTGAGACTGGCGGCGACGACATGGGCTCCGGCAACGACATGGGCATGCCCCCCGGCGACGACGACATTCCGTTTTGAACCATGGATGGGCGCGGGCGGGCCGAGCCAAGGGTTTTGGCATCTCGGGCCGTCCTGCCCGCAAAGTTTTCCTTGCGAACGACACGGCGCAACGCGTTCGCCTTTTAAGGCATCATGGGGCGCACGACACCAAGTCGTTGCTCGAGTTTTAGCCTAAAAACGTTTGGGGAAGGCGCCTAAAATACACGGACTGCGCGCCGCCTTGCATTGTCTTTCCCGCGCAGCCGCAGTGTGAGTTGTGAACGGGCCTTGCCGCGAAACGTCTTTCCGGGTTCCAATGCGGAACTCTAGGAGGACGAATGCAGTACCGAGGGCTCAGCCGCCATAGCGGCATTGGCAAAGTGTGTGTATTGGGTGGTGTGATATTGGGAGCGTTCGGCTGCGATGGCAGCGGGGCATCCAATCCAGGCGACGGGGGTGCTACTGACGGCGGCGCCCGGGAAGCCGGTTCGCTGCTGCCAACCGACGCGCCCAAGGGCGGCAACCCAGACGGCCGCATTCCGCGAGACCCGCCCGTCATCTCAGAGCTCCTCAAGAAGCTGCCACTTACGGGGCGGGTGACTTTGCTGGGAACACCCGGATTTTCGGGCTGCACCAACCAAGATCCTTCGCCGGGAGACCGCTGGTGCGCGCTGGCGCGAACGGCAGAGTTAGGCCGCGCCGAACTGTGGGTGATCAACGTGACGAAAATTGCGGATGGCACCCCCGTGGTGTGCACCGGCGCCGACCCCAACTGCCTGCGCTTGACCCAAAACCTTTGGACCGCCGCGCCCTCAGTTGGCCCGCGCCATCCAACGGCACACGCCTTCGACGGCGACACGTTGATATTTCATGCCGACGCCACCAGCGCCTCCACCGAGCTTTACCGTGGGCCTATCTACGCATGGCGCCCTACCTGGCCCCAAGCGCGTCGCATCTCAAGCCCCAATGGTGTGCTGTGCTCGGGACACTTCCGCGGCGAGGTGGCCGTGTGCCTGGACAACATCGAGTTGGACGAAACCAAGCCCTTGGAATTTGACCTGCTGGCCGGTCCTTTGCCTGCAGCACCCAACCAACAGCTGCCGCGCATGGATCGCATTCACGCCCTGCGAACCAACGACGTTTCCAAGTGGCGTTCGAGCTTTTCGCGCGACGCCTCGCAGTTCTGCTATTCCACCGGCCGCACCGGCACCGATCCGGAAAACCTGTGGTGCTTCAAGACCAGCGACATGGCGGCCAACGCTGTGGCGACGGGCGTGCGCACCACGCAACGTTTGGTGGCCGACGCGTCCCGCTGGCTGTTCTCGCGCGACGCGCAGAAATTGTATTTCCTTCGCGCGTTCAACTACAGCACCGAGGGTAACTCTCGTGGCTCGCTGTTCATGGTCGATTACCCCAGCGGCGGAAATCCCGTGCAATTCAGCGACAATACCGGCGCGTTTTTCTTGCTTTCCGACGGCACCGAAACCGACAAGGGCGTCGCGATGTACGCCAACATCCAGCAAAATCGGGGCGATTTGCGTTTCGTAAGGGACAGAGCCGCACCCACCAGCAGCGTGTTGATCGCCTCGCGCATTGCCAGCGCCAGCGTGTCATCCGATCTGCGTTACACATTCTTTAGCCGCGACGTCAACGAGCAAACCGATCTGGCGGACGCGTTCGTGGCCCGCAACAACGAGGCCACCGCGGAAGTGCCTGCGCCGTTGTGCGCGCTGCAGACCGATCGGTCGACGGCGCTGTTTGGTTCGCCCTTCCTGAAGAGCGCAGGGCTCGTGCTCTGGATGGATGAGGTGGATCCCAACACCTTGATAGGCAAGGGCATGGTGGCCAATCCAGCTGACTGTTCGGGCAAGCGTCAGTTTGCCACCGATTTGGATTATTGGTTCGTGGCCAACGATGACGGGGTTGTGTTCAGCGATGAAACCGACATCGACATCGTTTCGCTGCGCTACGCCCGGGTCACCGGTGGCAACGTGTGGCCCGCGACCGGCCCGGTGAAGGTTCAAGGCCAGATGCGCCGTGTTTACAGTCTGCTGCTTCCCAAGTACGACGTGGCCGTGATTGAAATCGATCAGGGTAATGACACCGACGGCGTTTACTACGTGAAGCTGCCCTTGCAAGAGCCCGTCACGCCGGACGGCGGCGCCGACACTGGCAGCGCTCCCGACGCTGGCGCGGATGCGATGTAAGCACATCCGCACATAGACGCGCACAACCCCCGACGAGGTCCCCTCGCGGGGGTTGTTTTTTGCGGCCTGTGGGTGGTGGGCTTTGCTTGATCGCACCGAACGGCCTTAGAATGTTTCTGTCGTGCGTTGGATTACTGCCTTTGTGATCGGGCTTTTGCCCCTGGTTCTGCCGCTGCCCGGAGGGGGCAGTGGCAGGCCGCAAGAGCGAGCCAACGCAAGCGGCAACTTGCGAACCACAGTCACCTTGGTGGATTCAGATGCCGAAGACACTGAGGACAGCGCGCCCACATTCCCGCG
>JBBSJE010000197.1:0-11702 GCA_038257535.1 Polyangia bacterium | reverse complement strand
GAAGCGCACGGCGATCCCATTCGTAATTGAGGAGGATGTGCAGGTGCTCAAGCGTGTCCTGATGAAGCAGGTGGCTCTCGTCTAGAAGAAACACTGGATGCACGCGTTCGCGGCCGAGATCTTCTACGTGCATACTGACGGCGTAAAACACAGCAGCAGCGGTTGCGGAGGGTGCGAGGCCGAGTGCGAGGCAAAGCTGTCGGTAAAAATCGCGTCTACCCAGCGTTGCGTTGTGGCAGTAGGTAAGCCGGAAGCCTGACTGGGGCAGCTTGTGCCGCAAGGCACGCAGCACGCACGTTTTTCCGACGCCGGGCTCACCGACCAGAAGCACCGAAGCACGTTCCTCCAGCGCCTCAATGAGCTCATCGACCACGGTTTGCTTCGACGGAGGCAGCCACAGATCAGAATCGGGAATTTCTTTTGAGAACGGTGCGTCCTTAAAACCGAAATGCGAAACGAAAGCGCTCATGATGACACCTTCTTCGTGTGGGATGGCGTGCGGCCAACGGCTTTGTCGAGCAGCGCTTTGGGTGGGTCAAACTGCACTTTGCCAGGCAACTTCGGCTCCGACGTGACTCTCGTGGGCATGCGTTTGCGGGAGGCATTGCGAACGGCATCGACCAGGTGCAGGGGCAACATCTTGCCGTCATGCTCGACCCAAGGTGGCTCGCCGTGCTCAACGAGGCAACGTGCGACAACGACGAGTTGTCCCGCCAAAAATCCCTGATCTATCTCCCAGTCCTGGCCATCAAGTGGCAACGTGCTGTCGCGCCGCACACGCCGTCGCACCCGCACGGTCAGAGCTGCACGGAGACCAGCTTCGTCGAATGCATCCGGTGCGCGCTCTGTGCTTGAGTAAACAGGCTCAGGTGCGCGTCCCATCAATGAAGCGTGCGGCGTGCGGTGATAGTGCTGATCGAGCCACGCCCATAGCCGCACGTTTACATCGTGAAGCGTGGATAGCTGCCCTGTGAAATCAAGGCAGCCTTGTCGCAAGGTGCGCCAAAAGCGTTCCATCTTGCCGCGTGCTTGTGGATCGTAAGGACGTGCATGTAGAAGCGTTACACCCATGCGACCGCAGGCGGTGCGCAGGATGTCGCCTCGATAGGTGCTGCCGTTGTCCAGGTACCAAGCGTCGGGGCGGCCTTGCTTGCGAACCGCGCGCACAAGCATGCCAAGCATGTCCTCTTCGCGCTCGGTGTGGTGCGCTTCGAGTGCAATGATGTACCTTGAGGCGTCGTCCAAGATGGCGTGAATGCGCAACGGTTTTTTCTGATCACCCATGACGAGAGCCGGGCCATGGCATACGTCCGAATGCCAAAGCGCATTGGGACGTTCGGCTTGCCATCGCAACCGCACGCGCGGGGCGCTGCCATCGCGAAGTGCAAGTTTGTCGAGCCCCTCTTGTTTGAAGAAGCGTCGCACGGTGGTTTCGGAGACGGCGCCCTTGTCGAGCCGCCCATCCATTTCGAGGGTCCTCACGATGAGTGCGGCAGAAGCGGCGGGATGCTCGCGGCGAATTTCGCCGAGTAGCACGCGCTGCGCTTCGGTGAGGTTGCGGCATCGGCCTCGGTCGCCGCGCGGCTTGGGTCGCAGTGATTCGACGCCGCCTGCTTTGAGCGCATAGAGCCATCGCTCAAGCGTGGACACTGAATATTTGCTTGTGTGGTCGGCGCCAGGTGCGCGATAGCGCTGCGTGCTCAGCGCCTTCAGCTCTGTGATCAATTCGCCGTGGTCGAGCTCGCGGTGCACGAGCTCACCGACGATCTGCGCACGAAATAGCGCGACTGTCTCTGCATGATCTTTGGGTCTTAGGGTCTTCATCTGCTGTCTCCTTGCGCCGTTAAAAATGGGGGGCGGCGTCGAGCAGCAGGGTCGATTAAATCGCTAAATTCAAACAGTGATCTTCGATGGTGGGGACGGCTAAAGACAATTGCCCGAAGCACAGCGCATCACCGAGCGTGCATGGCTCCCGCGAACACTGCCGCGCAGATCGAACGCTCGATGGCTTGTGGTGGCGCGTGCGCTGCCACCGTGGTGGCAGCGCGTTCGGCCACCATGCGCGCCGTGGCCTGCGCAGGCAGCGGGCGGATGCAGCGCCACAGGCTTTGTGACCGCACGGCGCGAATCCACCGACGTAGAGTAATCCAGCCGGTGGCCGCGAGTCCCACGATGCGCCATGGGCACACGCGAGTCCTGACCTTCATCGTTGATTCCTTGAGCAAGCCGTATAGGCCCAACGCCCATGCGATCGCAGATGCGGTGTAGAGCCGCCTTGGCATGACCTCAGAAGGAACCACTGCAATGACCGCACCACATCGCTGACAGCGGTAGCGCCGCATGGCCACTTCATCGACCGCAGGTGCTTGCTCAACCTCGGACGGGCCCCGAACTTGCCTTGCTCGTGTGCCGTGGCCATGCACAGCCAAATTGCCGCCCGTCGGCCTGCTGGCTGCTCCGCACCCAGGGCACCCTGCCGGTCTTGCCGCTTCAACCGAGGGCGGGTGCTCTCGCCAATGCTTGACACTTATCGTAAGGCGTATAATTCGTACTGTGCTCGTTGTTGAATTCACGTTTGGCCGAGCACGACGGGAGGTGCTTTGCTGGCCAAGGCGTGGGCACCTCCCGTCACCTTTTACAGCCCTCAGGCTGCGGCGGGCGACATGCCCATGCCCCCTCCCTCATGGCACCCTTTTAGCAACTCGCCGTCTGCCGGACCGTGATCCGCCTGCCTGCGGGCTATTGGCCTCCATCAGCTGCAAAACCATCAGACTGACGGATCGTTTTGAGCCCATACTCCATCATCCAAGGCGCTCCGTAACACGCTGGCCTGCACCTTGATTGGAGGGGTCATCGGCTTGCCGAGCCTGCCAGCCTCTTGGGGCTTCATCATCAAGACATTCAAAGGGGAGCCCAAGGGGCCTCCTCATAAAAATGTGCAGTCTATTCCGTGTCTGAGAGACTCTGTCACCGAAGAAATCCAAACTCGCCCTACCTCAGCGTCTGCTCAGAAGGCAGTGAAATCGGTCGTCGGGCCGTCGCAAGAAGCTACAACAGTGGCACGCCAACTGAACAATGGAATATCAAAAGCGAGCAGACGTAGGAAGCCTTTCAAGCCAGGTTCATTCGTTGAACTTTCGGATTTCGACTTTTCGACGAGACGCTTTCTTGAACGCCAAACCGTCCGAAGGTTGCAGCAAACCGCAGACCAATGTCGAGGCACCTTCAAGGCTGACGGCGGATTTTTAGGAGGTGCAGTTCACCTTGTCGCTTACATCTCGCCTACTGGTATCGTGACCAGGGTCAGGAGGGAGACAGCGCTGGCTTACCCAACCAGAAGTCCTTCTGACATTTGTGTGGCGAGGGTTTGGTCTGATTTCATTGGCTTCGAGCTTCCGGGTCATTCCGGTGAGGTCTTCCTAAGACTCTTCCTCGATTTGGATCAAACTTGAACCTTCTCAGACGCCGCGAAAGCTCTAGAAGCAGCTCAGGTGTTGATGACCCTTTGAGAAAAGGCATATCATGAGAGCGTTACTAGGTCATCTCTGCCATCGGCAATCGCGACACCACGCAGATCATCCTGCCGCGTGGCCGGAGGGGGCTCTTTCATTTCTGTCGCCGCCAACGTGCCTAAAGACGACGAGACGCCCAAATTTGATCTGAAGGCTCAGCAAAAGTGATCTCATCGCCATTGACCAGGACCTGTTTGATGTCGCCGCTTCACTCACGCCGATCTTGATCATATCCAAGGAAGCACAACGTTCTTGGAACTGCTGGAACTGCTGGAACGACAGTTACATCACCCCATTGGCAACAGCTACATGACCCATCTTGAAAGGGCACTGGTCAGGGTTTAAGTGGACCCCGCATGTAGGACCACTTGGCGTGAAAACTAAGGACAACCTTGCTGCTGTGTGCGGTTGATGTTGATTGATGCTTTGAATAGCCGAGGCGGGAACATCGCTGCCTGTCCACATTCGCGCGGCAGCGATGGGCCCACCACAGCCCGTGAGCGCCGTGCGGCTGTGGGCAACATGCGATGTTCATGCCGCAGCGGCCATCGCGGGTAGGCGCTTCTGTATCTCGAACTCATAGAATTCCGCTGGTGTTTGATACCCTAGCGCTTGGTGGCGACGTCGCTCGTTGTACATCTTGATGTAGCGGCCTATTCCGATGCGCGCCTGAACCAAGTCGTCGTACTCGTTGAGATAGACCTCCTCGTATTTCAACGTTCGCCAAAGGCGTTCGACGAAGATGTTGTCCATGAACCGACCCTTGCCATCCATGCTGACCTTGACCCCTCGATCAAGCAGGGTGCTGGTGAAGTCATTGTCGGTGAACTGGCAACCTTGGTCGGTGTTGAAAATTGCCGGTACGCCAAACGTGTCCAACGCCTCCTGTAGTGCCTCAACACAAAACAAGGTGTCAAGCGTATTTGAGAGCCGCCAAGCCAACACTCGGCGGCTGTACCAATCCATGATGGCCACGAGAAACCCAAATCCCTGCTTCGTCGGGATATAGGTGATATCGGCACACCAAACTTGATTCGGCCTGACGATTGCCAAGTGGCGCAGCAGATATGGGAACTTCTTATGCTCTTCTCGTGGTTTGGATGTGTTGGGTTTGGGAACCATCGCGGCGATGCCCATCGTCTGCATCAGCCTTTGAACGCGCTTCCTGTTCACATTCTTCCCACAGGTCTTCAGCTCAAGGCCAATGCGCCGTCGGCATGGAGCGCGGGTGGGCCCGTCTGGCGTTGAAGCAATGAAGTGCATGAGCCTCCCGCCTCTGCCGTGCCAGCAGAAAGCTGGGCACACAAACTATGGGAGCGCCGCCGTGCGAGCGGCAGAGATTCACCCACCCGCATGGCCCGTTGCAGGGACCTCGCCCCCTGCTAGATTGTCGTGCAGAGGGGATGGGGCTCGCGGAGCTGACAAAGTTCCGGCGATTTCGCGGGCGGCGTCCAGTGTTCAATCATTGGAAGGGGAGGTGGCTTATGAAGTTGCGTTCGAAGCGAATTGCATTTGTGGCGGGAGCAGCGGCCGTGCTTGGTTTGGCGGTGTTGCCGCTGGCATGTGACGACGACGACAACGTGCAACGTCCCGATGCTGGTTTGCGCATGGACGCAGCCACATCGGATGCCCAGCCTCCTGATGCTGCGTTCTTTTCTGATGCGCTTGAGGGCGATGCGGCCGCTGATGCGGGTCAATTCGGAAGCATCATCGCTCCTCCTGGCTTCCGCGTGGAGAAGCTCGTGGGCGGCCTCAGCTTCCCCACCGCACTCGCCTGGGACAACCAAAACCGCATGTACGTTGTCGAATCTGGAGGCGGGTTGGCTCCAGAGATGCTGGCGCCGGCACGCATCATGCGCGTCGAAGGCGGCACCGCCACTCAGGCTGTCAATCTATCCGCTTCGCCGGTGGTCATGAATTCCGTAGTGGGGCTGACTTGGCACGATGGCGCCTTTTACTTCACGCATCGGCACAAGCAAGATCTGACTGGCTCTGTCTCAAGGGCAACGCTCGACGGGCAGATCAGCCTCGTGCTCACCGGCATCATCGACAGCCAGTCCGAGCATCAGATCAATGACATCAAGGTTGGGCCTGACGGCAAAATGTATGTCAGCGTTGGTGCCGCGGGCAATGCCGGAGTGATTGGACCTTCCGTCGCGCCGTGGGTGATGAAAAGCCCTAACTTAAAGCCCGTACCATGCAAGGACATCGTTCTACTGGGTAAGAATTTCGAAACGCCCGATTTTCGCCCTGGTAAAACGGGCATGGTGAAAACTGGCGCTTATGTGCCATTCGCAACCGAGACCACGGCGGGCCAAGTTATACCGGGCTCGAACAAGTGCGGTGGCTCGATCCTCACCTTTGATCCCGCCAATGCGGAGGCGACCGTGAAGCCGTACGCTCATGGCTTCCGCAACCTTCTTGGACTTGCCTGGAACCGAGGCACGGGAGAGATGTTCGCGGTGCAGAACGGTTATGACGTTCGGGGATCCCGTCCGGTAACGGATCAATATGATCCCACGTATCGCGTCCGCCAGAATGCGTGGTACGGAGCCCCCGACTTCTCGGCCGCGCTTGAGCCTTTGACCGATCCGAAGTTCGAGCTTCCTGACGAGCTCCAGGCGATGGTCTTCTTGGCAGACCTGCCCCAAGGCAAGAACCTCGGCTTCGTCATCGATCACGCTGCCAGCGGGCTCACGCCGCCTGATAAGCAATTAATTGTAGGCCTGCACCAGTTTCACTCCTCGCCGAGCCTGCTTGACGTGGCACCTCAGAGCTGGGGGGATCTTGCCGGCAACCTGTTCGTCGCAGAGTGGGGAGATCTCACGCCGCCCACCGATCCGCTTTCTATGGAGCCTGCCGGCTTTCAGGTGGTGCGCATCGCGCCCGGAAACACGGCCGTTCAGCCATTCGTTCGCAATGCACAGCCTGGCCCTGCGTCAAAGCAAGCTGAGGCTGGCCAAGGCATCGAACGACCTTTCGACGTGAAGTTCGGCCCTGACGGCGCGATGTACATCGTGGACTACGGCATCGTCACGATCGACATGTCGAAAAAACCGCCTTACGCCTACACCGAGAAGTCGGGCGCGATCTGGAAAGTGACCCGTCCTGCCGGGCTGTGAGTCGGCGACCCCCCGGGGCAGGGCACGCCACTTGCGGTAAGCCTGGGAAGGAGAGAGGAACGATGGCCAGGACAAAAGAGGACGGGGAAGACAAGGGGCCACTGCGGGCTTTGCTGATCAACACGTCGTTGAAAAAGGACGCGTCGAAGAGCCACACGCGTCTTCTCCTTGACGTCGTGTCCGGGATCATGGCGAAGGCAGGGGTGCAGATCGAGCACGTGCATTTGCTCGATCACAATATCCCTCCGGGCGTGTACCCGGACATGACGGAGCACGGGTGGCAGCGGGACGAGTGGCCTATATTGTGGCAGAAGGTTCTCGAGGCGGAGATATTGGTGGTGGGCACGCCCCTGTGGTTGGGTGAAGAGTCTTCCGTGTGTCGTGTCCTGATCGAGCGGCTTTACGGGATGTCGTCCCTCCTGAATGACAAGGGGCAGTCGATCTTCTACGGTAAGGTTGGCGGCTGCGTGGTAACCGGCAACGAAGACGGCGTGAAGCACACGGCGATGACGCTTACCTTCGCGCTATCGCACCTTGGTTACACCATACCACCACAAGCCGATTGCGGATGGATTGGTGAAGCCGGCCCGGGGCCGTCTTATGGGGATACATTGGAGGATGGCCGCCGCGCTGGCTTCGACAACGAGTTTACCCAGCGCAACGCCACCATCATGAGCTGGAACTTGATGCACCTTGCTCACATCCTGCGTGCGGCGGGCGGCATCCCGAACGAAGGCAATGACCGAAATCGGTGGAAGGCCGGATGCCGATTCGGGTTCGAGAACCCAGAGCACCGCTCCTAAGATGGTCCTGCCGTTAGCAGCGTGCGCCGCGCTCGCAGGCCATCAAGCCGTATTTGCAGCATGCGGTTGCGCATGGTTGTTCGCTGAACGACAGCGCGCGCCGCTTCCACATCAACCTGTGGCACAGAGCCCGCTTGCGCACGCGCTGCCACCGCCTCAAGCGCTTGTTCAGCCGCCTCGCGGCTGCGTTCGGCGGCAGGAAGGGCCGCGCTTAGCCCAGCGATGGCTCCATCGATCTCTGCCCCGCGGATCAACATTTGATCGATCACCGCATCTGCCTCAAAGGCACGCGCTTTCGCAAGCGCCATGTCTGCCCCGCGCCGTGATCGCTCACGAAGGGCACGGGTGAGCGGCAGGGACAGCCCAAGCCCCACGGCGTAGTAACCGGGGTCGACTCCGGGAGGCGGATTGGCGTAGCCTGCGCTAGCACCCAGCGTGACCCGCGGGATCCATTCCATTCCTCGAAGAGTTGAAAGTTCGTCAGCCTGGCGCCTCCAGGCACGTGCCATGCGAAGCTCGGGCAACTCTTTGTCTGCCACCAGCGTTTGCATATGCACTGTGGCGCTAAGGGCACGGTCATCGTCGATGATCGCGCGCAGGGCGGTGCGGGCGCTGCGCTCTTCGGCTGTTTCAGTGGCAAGTTCCGCCTCAATGTCAAATAGCCCTGCCTCAGCTTGCATCTGCTGCTCACGAGCGACCATCCCCCCCGCAACCCTTGCCTGCAGCGCACCCATCTGCTCGCGCCGCGCCGCAATTTCAACTTCAAGCACCGCGCGGGTTTCGGTCGCGATAAGGATTCGCTCGAACAGATCCACAACGACAAGAAAAACCTCGCGCTCCGAAGCGCGCCTTGAAGCATCGGCCGCGTCAACATCAGCTTCCGCGGCCTGCACCGCGTGAGGCCGCCGCAAAAGATCAACCAGGTCCCAGCTGGCATCCACGCCCGCCGCGTAGTGCCGGAAAAACGGCGATGCGAGCATGCCCCGAAGCCCAAGGTTCGATCCCGATCCGGGAAAGCCATCCGTAAAACCGGCGCCAATCAGCACGTCGGGAAGGTGCGCCATCGAAACCTCATCGCGACGCGCTAGTGCGGCATGACGTCTGGCAACAGCCGCCGCCACAGCCCAAGCCCGGCGCGATGCCAAGGTAAGGGCCTCTTGCAAACCAAGCGATCCCCGCGCCGTGTCCGGCCCCTCTGCAAAAACAACGTTGGGGGCAAAAGCCAACGCCCCCAGCACCCACAACACGGCCCAGCGCAAGGCCAAGCGGGTCACCGTGCCACCTCAACGCGCACGCCCTCTCGAAGCAGGCCACGACCGCCAAGCAGCACGACATCTTCCTCTGTGATGCCTTCTTGAATCACGACCTGAACGCCGTTGTCGTATCCGGCCCGTACCTGGCGCCGCTTTGCCACGTCCCCGTCCGCCACGTAAACAACGGTTTCGGACCCCTCTTGAAGCAACGCTTCGGAGGGAACAACAAGCACGCCTTCCTTGTTCTGATCATTTAGATGCACCTCCACCCGAACACCAGCCATAAGCGCCCCGTCCGCATTCGGAACATCGATCTCTACGGAAAGCATATTGGTGTTTGGATCAAGTGCGGGCGCAAACCGGCTGATCTTCGCGTTGATGCGACGCCCGCCAAGGGTTGGCAGGATCGCGGTAACAGGATCCCCCAACCGCACGAAGCTCACCTGGGCTTCCGGGATCTGCAAGCGGATCCGGAGCAGATTCATGCGTGCAACCACAAGCACCACATCTGAGGCGTTCACACTCGTGCCGCGATCCTTGTGGCGAATCTCGATGACACCATCGAAAGGGGCAACGATGCGTGTGTCGTTCACAAGCTCACGCAGCCGCTTGGCTTCTGCGCTTGCTGAAGTTGCCTGCGCTTGGGCCGAGGCTACAGCGTTGCTGGCGGCCAGAACTTCCTGCGGCGAAATGGCAGCGCTGTTGCTTCCCGCGATTTTGGCGGTACGTTCAGCAACATCGCCGCGCATCTGGGCCTCGTATTTGGCCGCATCCGTCGACGCAACGGCGGCTTGGGCCCGAGCCGAAAGCCCCGGAACGGCAACGGTCGCCAAGATTTGACCCGCACGCACGCGGTCTCCAACATCAACGCGCATTTGGGAAATGATTCCCGCAAGCCGAACCGCGAGGCTTGCTCGCTCGTAGGGCTCAAGACGACCTATCAGTGCCGCACCGGTCGCCAAAGTGGTTTTTTTCGCCTTCACGCCGCGCACGCGCAGGGCAGCCGCCACCACGGATTCAGTGTTGTGGGTTGTCGTTTGGCTGTCCTGTGAGCAGCCAAGAACCAGAAGACAAATCGTGAATCTAAAGGGGAGTGTTTTCATCATTCGGTCTCCGCTTCGGGAGAAAGGCGCTGAGCCACGCGGCCTTGAGGATCCGGCTTCGTGCGATGAAACCACGCATACAGAGCCGGAACAACCACGAGGGTGAGCGCGGTGGACGCGGCCAGCCCACCAATCACCGCGCGGGCAAGCGGCACGTTTGCCTCGCTTCCGCGTTCAAGGCCTACAGCCATTGGCAAAAGGCCCAGCAAAGCCGCAAAGGTGGTCATGAGGATCGGCCGCAGGCGAACCAGGGCCGCTTCAATCGCCGCGGAGGCTGCCGTGTTGCCACTTGCGCGCAACCGCCCGGCAAAGTCCACAATCAAAACAGAGTTCGACACGGCGATGCCGACCATGAACAGCATTCCAACCAAAGATTGTACATTCAGCGTAGAGCCCGTCACGGCAAGCAGCCCCACAGCCCCAACACCGCCCAGAGGCACCGCCACAAGCACCAGCAAGGGATCCAAAAACGAACGGAACTGCGCAACCAGAAGCAGATAAACCAAGATGACCGCCAGCACGAGCCCCGCGCCCAGGGCGGCCATCGAACGGCGCATTTGGGCAACTTCGCCGCGCACTTCAATCTTGGCGCCGCTCGGAAGCTCAATGCCCGCCACCGCATGCTCAAGGTCGCGTGCCACCCGGCCCACGTCACGCCCATCCACATTCACCAGCACTTGCTGCACGCGGCGAATGGACTCATGCCGAACCTCACCTACCGACAGGCTCCGGCTTAAGCTCGCAACCTGCCGCAGCGGCACGGCAGCGCCCCCACCTTTGGGTGTTACGGGAATGTTTAAGATGGTCTCGAAATCCTCAATGTCACTTTCGCGATACTGAACGCCAAGGAAGTAGTGATTGCCGTTTTTATGGTCGATCCAGAAGGCCGGATCGAAATTCACGCTGGAAGTCAGGGCGGAGGCCGCGTTGCGAACGACGTCCTGTTCCGTTAGCCCAATCTCGGCGGCGCGAAGGCGGTCCACATCAAGCCGCACCGTCGGATAATCGAAGCGCTCTTGTAGCCGAACGTCGGCGGTGTTGGGAACGGTTTTTGCCCTGTCGATGATGGTGGGAATGATCCGTTCTGCATCGGCTTGCGAAGCGCCTTCGAGCACGATGGCGATGGGCGAAACCGCCCCATCCGATAGGGCCGCGGTGACCAGGCCGCCCGAGTCGAACGCCGTCTCAGCCTCCGGAATCGCCCGCGCCAGCGCGTCTCGCAAGCGACGAACGTAGTGGTCAACGTTTGCGTGCCTTTTGCCGCCCAGCTCGATCAGCATGAAGGCGTCGCTTGTGCCCGCGTTCGGGGTGTATGCGGCGGGCCAATCGTACAGGATGCCGATGTTCGAGATCACCTTCGTGACCTCATCGGCTGGAATCACACGCCGAACAACCTCCTCGGCCGTGGCCGTCATCTGTTCGGTGCGCTCGATCCGAGTGCCCGTGGGGGCGCGCAGAAGCACCATAATTTGCCCGGCGTCGGAGCGGGGGAACAGTTCCGAGCCCATGGTTGGCACGATCAGAGCCGCGCCGCCGACAGCCGCTACCGCAAGCGCCACCGCGATGAAGGGTCTGCCAACCATGAAAACCAAGATCCTGCGATAGGCTTGCGAAAACCAGCCAGGAGTCGTACCCACTTCATTCGCCGCATGGGCCAACGGCACGGCGTTGTCGACCAAAAACCGTCGGGCGTAGATCGGCACGACGGTCAGCGCGATGACGTAGGACGCGAGCATCGCGAATGTGACCGCGAGGGCAAGCGGACCAAAAAGAAACTTTCCCAAGCCCTCAAGGAAGAAGACGGGCACGAATACAATGCACGTCGCCGCGGTTGCGACGAAGATGGGCGCCCCCACTTCACGCGTGCCTTCGGTGATTGCGTAATTGGCTTGCTTGCCAGCGTGCCGGT
>JBBSJE010000196.1:0-11852 GCA_038257535.1 Polyangia bacterium | reverse complement strand
GGGGGCTTCGCCGTGCAAAATCACCCGACCGCGCGCCACGTGATCGGACTGGTTGATGACAATAACCGTGGGCACGTTCTGCAACCACCACGCCCACGCCAGTAGGGATGTATGTCCATCGTCACTGTGGGAAGGTGGTCTCACCTCAAGCAAAGACCATTTACCCCTTTGTAGCGGCAAAGTTCCTGCGAACTCGATCAGCTGACGGTAAAAGTCCCGCATGCCCTCATGCGCGGGCTCGTGCGGTTCGCGAATCAGCTGCACCGGCACGCGGACGTGCCGTCCTTCGGTTTGCCCATCGAAGATCATCCGCATGCCGGGTAAGGTGGTGGCGGCGAGGGCCGCTGCGCGCACCTGGTGTTCAGCAAATGCGGCGACCGACCTGGGTTCATCGTGATTTTCAACGAACCGCAGCCCTCGGCCAAGCAAAGGACCTTGACCTTGTAGATGCACGCGCAGGCTTTCGGCGTCGCCGTGAAGCAGGCGATCGTAAAACGTTTTGTCGTAAACGTAATCGAAGCCCAACTCCACCAGCCGGCCCTCGGTGCCCCAGTACGCCTCAGCCACAAAGACAAAGTTGGGGTAGCGCTGTTTCACCCGCGTGATGGCTTCTTCCCAAAACTCGGTGGCAGGTGGGGTCCCTTGCGGCAAAGCCCACGACCAGGTGCGTGCAAAAATGTCGTTCAGCAACAACATGGCCATATCGCAGCGAACGCCATCCGCCACGCTGGCGATGCCCATCAAAATGTCGATCAGCGCTTGCCGTGTGTGTGTGTCAAAAATGTTGATCTGCACGGTGTCAGCCCACGCAGGAAAATGCGGGTCTTTCCCGTGCGCCAGCACCACGCCTTGGGAGGTCTGGAAAAATGCGTCAGGTTGCCGATGAAGCTCCGCTGAGCTGGCCATGATGAAACGCTGCGGTTGCGTCAGCGTCCAGGGATGGTCCCATGCCAAGTGGTTGGGAACAAAATCAACCATGAGGTTGCGCCCCATGGCGCCCAACTGTGCCCCCAGGTCGGCGAGTGCGTGCGGGGGGCCCAAGGCGGGATCCAAGGAGTAGCTTCCGATGGCGTAAGGCGACCCCGCCACGTCGGCGTCGCTCCATCCGGGAAGCACGCGATCAAACTCTTGGCGTAGCCCGTGGCTGCCAAGCGCCTGCTGGCGCGAGCCCGCCGTGCGCGTCCACACACCCATCACCCATAAGGTGTCAAACCCCGTAACCGCCTCTTTCACCAGATGGTCTGGAAGGTTGCCCAAGGTCAAGGGCTGGCCATGCCGCGCCGTTAAACGGCGCAGCCACAGGCGTGCGTTAAGCTCTAGCAACAGGGGGTGCCGGCGCATGGGGGGCGCACTTTAGCAGTTCATTTGCCCGCGAGCGGCGGTTTGCCGATCAAAGCCCGGCTGCCTAAACTGCAGCCATGCCTGCCACCAATCGTTGCGTGCTTGTTATCTTCGGGGCCTCTGGCGACTTGACCAAACGCAAGTTGATTCCCGCGCTGTTTGAGCTTGCGTGCCAAGGACATCTTGGCGAAGGGTTTGCGGTTCTGGGCGTGGGCAGAACCAGCTACTCCGACGCAGAATTTCGGGAAACGCAGCGAGAGGCTTTGGCCGAATTCGGCAAGGCCCACAAAGCTTCGCCGCAGCAACTCGAAGCGTTCTTAAGCAAGCTGTTTTACGAAAGCATCGACACCAGCCGGCGGTCGGAATACGGCAAAATTCGCCAGCGCCTCGAAGCGCTGGATCAAACACAAGGCACGTTGGGCAATTACTTGTTCTATCTATCAACGCCGCCCGCTTTGGCGTTGCCCATTGTCAGCGGGTTGGGAGGCGAACAGTTGCAGATCCCTGGCGAGGGCATGTGGCGCCGCCTGGTTGTGGAAAAGCCTTTCGGGATGGATCTGAGCAGCGCTGCCCAACTCAACCACATGTTGCAGGCTGTTTTCAAAGAGGATCAGATCTTCCGCATCGACCACTATCTGGGCAAAGAGACGGTGCAGAATCTGCTGGTTTTTCGCTTCGCCAACGGCATCTTTGAGCCGCTGTGGAACCGCAACTACATTGACTACGTGGAGGTGACCGCGGCCGAAAGCGTGGGGGTTGAAGATCGCGGCGGGTACTACGAGGGCAGCGGCGCGCTTCGCGATATGGTGCAAAACCATTTGCTGCAAGTTGTGGCCATGACGGCCATGGAGGCGCCCGCGTCCTTCGACGCACGCGCGGTTCGCAACGAAACCCTCAAAGTCTTTCAGTCGCTGCGCCCGATCTCGTCTGAAGACGTGCATCTGCACACCGTGCGCGGGCAATACACGCATTCGCGCATCCGCGGCGCCGAGGTCAAAGGCTATCGCGAGGAGGCCGGCGTGGATCCGGAGTCGCGCACAGAGACTTATGCCGCGGTTCGGTTTTTCATCGACAACTGGCGCTGGGGGGGCGTGCCCTTTGTGGTAAGGACGGGCAAGCGCCTGCCCACCCGCGTTTCAGAGGTGGTGGTACATTTCAAGTCTGCGCCGCACAAGATTCTGGATGCACTGGGAGGCAGCGGGCAACAGGCGGCCAACACGCTCATCATTCGCATCCAGCCGGATGAAGGCGTGGTGTTGAAATTCGCTTTGAAGCGCCCAGGCGCAGGTTTCGAGGCGCGCAGCGTTTCTATGGATTTTCACTACTCCGATTTGAGCGATCTGCATTTGCCAGACGCCTACGAGCGATTGTTGCTGGATTGCATGGCTGGCGACGCCACGTTGTTTACGCGCGGCGATGCCGTGGAAGCGTGCTGGGCGTTTGTGGATCCCATCTTGGATGGTTGGAAGAACAACCCAGAGGCGAAGATTTTTGGCTACCCCGCGGGCACTTGGGGGCCGCCCGAAGCCGACGGGCTTTTGGGGTCAGCCGAGAGATCATGGCGACAGCCTTGCAAAAACCTCTCGGAAAACGCGGATTATTGCGAGCTGTAGGGTCATGTGCGACTGCGAGCAACGCGTCAGCGAATTTACGGACGCTTTACCCCGCACCAAAGATACCTGTGGCAGCATCTAACTGTCATAATTCTGAAGACGGAAGACCAAGGAGACAAAAATGAAGACGCTACGCGTTTTGGGTGTTGTTGCTGCGCTAACCGCAGGTCCTGCCATGCTGGGCGCTTCGGCGTTTGCCTGCGATGGCAAAGAAGGCAAAAAATCTCTCACCACAGAGTGCGATGGCAAAGAAGGCAAAAAATCCTTCACCACCGCATGTGACGGCAAAGACGGCAAAAAGTCTTTGACGCTTTCCCTCGCCTGCGACGGTAAGGAAGGCAAAAAATCCTTCACCACCGCATGTGACGGCAAAGACGGCAAAAAGTCGTAATCACTCACGAGTTGGATCAGGGCGAGCCTGGCGAAGGGAAACCTTGGCCGGGCTCGTTTTGTTTGAGCGTTAACGGATTTCGCCCACGCCGAAATCAAGCTCGTTGAAATTGCGGCGGATGGGGATGAGGCGGGCGGTGCTGGGATCAACAAAGGGCAGCACAGTGCTCCCGTCGAAATATCCCCCCAAGTCTGCCACCCCAATCATCCCGTCCTGGTTGAGGTCAACACCAACGAAGAAGCTATACGCTTCGCCCGCGCGCATGCTTTCGATGCGCAAAGCTATCGTTGTTGTTTCGGCTGGCGCCTGCGCATCCACGGATTCGTCGAAAACAGCTCGGGCGGAGGGACGCCCTACCGTCATGCCGAACACCACGCGGGCGCCCTTCGGAATGGGCTTGCTGGTGGTCACTGTGCCGGTGACAGTGATGAAGCCCATGCGCTCCGGCGCCTGGGGCACAAGCTTAAGCACCAAGTTTTGATTGTCCTCTTCGCCACCGCAGGCCCCTAACGACAGCGAGACCAAAAGGGCGAAACACACTTGCGCAACGCTATGTGAACGAGGCTGAGGGGGGCGCATGAGGCAAGCCTAACTCAAAAATGGCGTTTCCCAAATGCTTGCTCAAGCGGGTTGTTTTGGGGCGATGACAAAGCTGCCGGCGCCAGCGGCGTATTTTTTTATGATGGTGTTTGGGTGTTTTTTTTGCCTTTGCTCAGCCTGCGGCGGCCATGACCGTGGCGCGGGCGCCATCGCCGCCGCCCCGGCCGCGCGTGCGCCCATCGGCAATCCGTTTGTGGGCGCGAAGTTTTGGGTAGATCCCGACTCGGTGGCGCAAGGGCTGGCTCGGCGCTGGCGCAATGACCGCCCCGAAGACGCTGCGTTGATGGAAGCTTTGGCCGCGCAACCGGCCGCTTTCTGGGTGGGCGATTGGACGGCCGACGTGCGTGGGTACGTGGGGCGACAAACCCGGAAGATGGCGCGTGGTGGGTACCTGCCTGTGTACGTGGCGTACAACATTCCAAAACGGGATTGTGGCTTGTATTCCGCAGGTGGTGCCGCCGCGGCCGACGACTACAAGCGATGGATTGAGGATTTCGCATCCGGCATTGGCGATCGGAAGGCGGTTGTGATCCTAGAGCCCGACGCTCTGGCCGCGCTCGATCAATGTTTGGACCAACCCGATCAAGCGGAACGTCTGGCCTTGATCCGCCACGCGGTTGATGTGTTTGCGCAGCTGGGTCACACTTATGTTTACCTGGATGCAGGGCATTCACAGTGGGTGCCGGCAGGCGAGATGGCCAAGCGCCTGCGCGCCGCCGGGGTTGAACATGCCACCGGCTTTGCATTGAATGTGTCGAACTACAAAACCACAGATGAGATCGTGGCCTTCGGAACGCAGGTGTCTGCGGCCACAGGGGGCAAACCTTTCGTGATCGACACCAGCCGCAACGGAAACGGTGCGCCTCGCGCAGACGCCGCCACCGAAGGCAGTTGGTGCAATCCCACTGGGCGCGCTTTGGGCGCCACCCCCACCGCGGATACGGCGAATCCGCTTGTGCACGCCTTCCTGTGGATCAAAAAGCCCGGCGAGTCTGACGGTGAGTGCAACGGGGGACCGAAGGCAGGGCAGTTTTGGCCTGATATGGCGCTGCAACTGGCCCGCGGCGCCCAGCCCTAGCCACGCCCGAGGCGTTGCTATACTGCCGCCCCCCCGTGGCAACGCTTACACAATTGGGCTGGAGCCCGTTTTTTGAAGCGCAGGTGTCTGCTTTAGGACTTCCTGAAGGCGGCGTGCGGGCGCGCGTGGTTGAAGAGCAGAAGCGCTATCACTTTGTGGCCACAGGCACCCAAACGCTGCTGGCGCGCATCACAGGCAAGCTGAGGCATGCAGCGCAAAGCCGCGCCGCTTTGCCCGCGGTGGGAGATTTTGTCCTGGTGCAACCGCGGGCGGCCGATGGCACCGCGACGATCACGCATGTGCTTGAGCGCCAAACCAAGCTTTCGCGTAAAGAGCCCGGCACCGAGGATGAGCAGGTGCTGGCCGCCAACATCGATGTTGCCTTGGTGGTTCACGGTCTTGACGTTGAGCCTAACCATCGCCGGCTGGAGCGCTTTTTGGCCACCGCGGCCCGCGGCGGGGTGAAAGCCGTGGTGGTGTTAACCAAGGTTGATCTGTTATCCGCGGCTGACGTGGCTCAGGCTGTGCGTGAGGTTCAAGCTTTGGCGCCCGAGGTGGCGGTGTTGCCGATCAGCGCGCCCAGCGCGCAGGGCCTCTCGCTTGTGCAAGCGCAGCTTGGGGCAGGGCTAACGGCTGTGGTCGTGGGGCCTTCGGGCGCCGGCAAATCAACCCTGGTGAACCATCTTGCGGGGCAAGAGCTGCGACCCGTGTCTGAGGTGCGACAGTGGGACGCCAAAGGCCGCCACACCACCACCGCGCGGACTTTGTTTGCGCTCGCCGATGGCACGTTGTTGATCGACACGCCCGGCATCCGAGAGATCGAGCCTTGGGATGCGTCACCGGGCGTTGATGAGGTGTTTGGCGACGTGGCGGTGGCCGCGCAAGACTGTCGGTTCCGCGATTGCACGCATGACAAAGAGCCTGGCTGTGCGGTCAGAGCCGCTGTGGACGCCGGCACTTTGGGCACCCTTCGCTATCAAGCGTTTGTGAAATTGCAAGGCGAAGCGCGGGCGCAGCGCGAACGACAATCGCCGTGGTTGAAGCCGCGGCGGTCTTAAGCGCTAAAGTCGTCGCGGCGTCAAAGCCCGTATCGCTTGAAACATGCCGTCCCCGTTTCGATCGATGAACAGGGGGCTGGTCACGGCAAAGGCGGGCAGGCCGGGCTCTTGCCCAGGGCGCGGCGCACACTTGGACAAACCGTATTGAACGATGGCGTTGTATTCGCCCACCAGGTGCGGTGGCAAAGGGCTTTGGCTGTCGGTTTCCACGGTGACGAAGGCATCGCCAGGTCCCAGCGCCAATGTTTCTTCCAAGCGGAAATCGACGGCGTTGTTATGGCGTGGAATTCCCCAGGTTTTGACGACCTTGCCATTCACCAGCAACCGCACCGTATCCACGGTCACCCAGTTGGCCGCCTGCACCCGAATGGAAATCGGCACCTCGGGCAAAGTGTTGGTGACCAAATCGCCTTCTGTGGCAAGCCCGCTGCGGATGGTCACCAGTGGCGCGCTCGAGGCCACGGTGTGCCGGGCGCGAATGGCTTGCGCCAAACGCGCGGGCGTGAACGTTGCCAGATCTTCATCAATCACCCGCACCCACGTGCGTGGATAACCCGGCACCATGGCCGAAGCGAAATGGCTGTCGGATCCACCCACGGCGGCCGACGCGTGGTTGTAGGTTGCTAGCGCCAACCACGTGTCTGTGGCTTCCCGCATGCGTGTGCCACAGCTTTGCCATCCATTGAGCACCTCCATCGCATCGTAGTCTTGTGGGCAAGGAGGCGGGCTTTGGTAATCGCGGTGGGCCCAGGGGCCGCAAAACCCTTCGTCCATATACGCTTGCCAACCCAAGCGGGGGTGATTCAGCACCACCACGGGACGCCCGCTCAGCGCGCGCAAGTCAGTGAAGAATCCTGGGAGCGGCCACGTGCGAACCATCGGGGCCCCCTTGCCGGGCTTTGACGCATCAACCGCCAGCGGGAACACGCCCCAGTGCGAATTTGCGCCACCCTTCTCCATGCCCACCACGGTAGACAAGGGGCGCGCGCCTTCCGGCCACATTTGTTTCACCAGGGGCAAAAGGTCCAGCAGCGATTCGTGGTTGGTCGAAACCATCACCTCCAGCCCGTTAACGGCGGCCACTTTCAATTGTGTGGCACCGTCAGCTTGCGCATCGTTTGAGTCGGGCGCGTTGTGCACGTGCACGTCCACGGCCAAGTATCCCGTGCTGTCCACCACGCGGGTCAGCGGCACCTCAAGCGAGACTTCGCCTTTGCCTGCAGACAGATCCACATCCATGGTGACCGCGTCGTATTCAACTCCGCGGCTTACCTGAATCTGATAAAGCCCCGCGGGCAACTCAGATTGCACCTCACGTTCACCAGTCACATCCAGATGCTTCCAGGGCTTGCCAACCGCGAAGGATCCTTCGCCATGCCAAAGCGCAAGCCCGCCACGAAACGCCAGCACACCCGCGCTGGCCGTTCCCAACTCCACCGCCGAGCGGCCCTGCGCCCATCCAGGAAGATCGGCGAAGTTGCCGAAGCTCACCTGTGCACCCGAGGCGGTGCGAAAGCTGACGAGGGCTGGCAGCGGTTTGCCCGTGTCGGCGTCGGTGACGTGCACCTTCAAGATGGTGTCGCCGTCGTTGCCTATGGATGTGAATTGCTCAACCGGTTGGCAGGCCAGCAACAAAACCAACCCCACGGCCGTGGCCGCGCAAGCGCTTGCGCTGGCAACCGTAAGCATCCACCTGCGGCAAGTCATGGGCGTGTCCAAGTGCTTCCACAAGTGGAAGCGTGACGGCAACTCTAGCTTGGAACGTTGCGGGCGTCAGCTGGCGTTTTTCAACGCAAGGTTTTCGGCGCTTGGTTGCGGGACAGCGACACCGAGGCGCCCGTGAGCGCGTCAACGCTAACGGTCACATCAAGCTCTTTGCCGCTGATGGAGCCATGGCAGCCGCCACAAACCGCGTCAAACACTCGCCGCGGTACACCAGGCGTTATTACCTCTCCCGCCCCCATTTGGTGCTCTTCGCGCATGGTGAAAATGGCTTTGCCGTTGCCGTCTAACAGCTCAAAAATCAAGGGCTTGCCGGCGGGTAGCGTCACGCGGATGGAGCCGTCCTCTTCAAGCGGGGCCGTGCCCAAAGCCTTGCGCGACGTGAACACCTTTTCAGAGCCAAGCATCTTCGCCATGTCAACGGTGGCAGAAGTTGGCGTTTGCACTTCATAAACTTTGAGGCTTTTTGCTTTGTCCAAGGGCGCCAAGTTTCGACCGCGGCGCAAATTGGCATCCAGCAAGGAAGCCAGCATGGGTACATCGGGAATGTGCATCACGCCCACAGACGACTGCCGGTCGTGTGTGCCACCAAACACCAGCTGCGGCACGTTGTTGAACAACCGACGGCCCGCACGTTTGTACCCCAAGGCCGGCTCCACCAGCGAACGGGTGTCTCCTGCCAACAAGGGCCTTCGCGTGCGCGTGACCGGGTTGACCAGCGCCAAGTCATAGCGGGGCACATCGGCGGCGGGGGCGCGAACGTTCGCCGCGTACGAAACCAAAATCTCGCCATTGGGGGTGGGGTGGGGCGATCGATACACGCCCATGGTGCCGTCGCGCCCTGTGGCGGCGGGATCGGCCAGCAGCAAAGCGCGCAGGAAGGTCACTTCGTTGCGGCCCTCCTCGAATGGACCCACGGATCGATTGAAGATCCCCAACGCGCCGCCGCTGCCTTTTGCGTTGGCATCAGACAAGATCACCAAGAAATTCCGATCCAAGTCCTCACGAATCTCTGTGCCTTGCGCGTAGCCGGCGGACGGAAACACTTTGCCAAAGGTGTCATCGCTGGTGCTGCGCTGAACGATCAACGGGTGATAGTCGCTGAGATCCCAATTGATGCGTCGGCCCCCCAGTTGATAGAAATCGGGCGTTGCCTTTTCCGCCGTGAAAGACAATTGGCCATTGCCCATAAACGCAGGCGCTAGCTCAGAATTGGAAAGCGCTGTCATCCGTTCAGGATTGCTGAAATCGAGATCGGGCTCCACGCGGTAAAGATCTGCGTTGGGCAGCAAGCGCTTCAGCGTCAATGTGCCTGCACGTGTGGAGGCAAACACCAGCGCGCCGTTGGGTGCAAACACGGGATCAAAATTATGCACCCGCACTTCGCCCTGTTTGCGGCCGTCGTCATGGGTCAAACGTCGACAGGTGTTGGCCGCCAAATCGACCAGCCACAGATCCAGTCCGCTGTCGGCGCCCTTGCGGGCCGCAAACACCAGCTGTTGTGCGTCCACCGAAAATTCGGGGCCACGCACGTCCAGATCATCGCTTCCGCTAAGCCCTACGCAGTTTGTAAGCGCGCTGCGCGGGTTCTCTAGCGCGTCGATGCGACCGCCTTCGGCGATGCGCGCGTCGGCCAGCAGCAGATCGGCGCCACCGCGGAAACTGTCGAACTCAACCGGGGCGTCCCCATCAGGGGGCCGTGACACGTAGGCCAAGGGCACCAGATCTGCGGGTTGCAACGCGGAAACCGTGTCCGCATGATCCACGCGCTCAATCCGGTGCCATTGCGACAAGGTGCAGAACGCCGACGCCGTAGCGGGATCAAAGGCCTCGGGGCAAGCGGCGGTGGTGTCTTCGTTCGGGCTTTCCAACAGCGCGCCGCCGCGGTGGGTGATGCCACCGTGTGATGGGAAGATGTTTTTGCGCACCAGCCGCGACATGCGCACGTCGGGGGTGTCCAGCGCCACAAATTCGCGCAAGCTGGTGTCGTAGTTCCGCCGAATGGCATAGGCCGACATGAAGCCCAATGCACCGGGGCGCAAACGGAAATCATTGAATCCATTGGGGCTGTGGCAAGTTTCCAAAGCGCAGCCGCGGCGAATCAGCACAGGCATCACGTGGTCGGTGAAAAACGTTTCGCCCGGGCTGCGCATAAACGCCGCGGGCGGATCGGCTTGCACCAAGTCGGCAAACGCCTTGAGCTTTTTCCACTGTTCGGCATTGGTGTTGGAGAAAAACGCGCCCCCCGTGTGATTCACGCCGCCGGCGCGGGGATCCAGCGGACGCAACAGCAGCTCGCTTTGTTCCACCGCGCGCCCTGCCGGCGCCACAAAGCTAGCCACGCGAAGAAAATTGAAGTCGGTTTGCGCTTCGCCCTCGCCGCAGGTGACGTAGAAATCCGATTGGGGCGATCCGTGGCAGGTGCCGTAGCCGCACGAGGATTTCAAGAACGGCTGTACATCTTTAACGAACGCTTTGTAACCGGCGCTGCTGCGATTGACCTGCGTGGGCGCTTCATCGGTGGCAATGGTGTTGTTGCATCCGCCTTCGCCTTGACGCCGATCCTTGTTTTCAGGCAAGCCCGTTCGCGTGGCGCCATTGTTCAGCCAGCGCTTCAAAAGCTCAAACGCGTCTGAATTGCGAACCAAGGGTTTGCCGCCCGCATGTCGGATCTCGCTGGCAAAGGTGAGTCCCGCGTAGGGGATAAATGTGGTTTCTTCAGGAATGGATTTGAGCAGCAGCAGCGGCTCTGGATAAGCGCCGTAAGTGCGCAGAACATCGGGCCGCCGGTGAACGCCCTCGAACGAGGCCAGATCCAAGTTGCCCAACGCCACACCCGTGGCGGGATCAATTTTGTGGCAAGGCGAGGTGTTGCCCACACAAAACGAATTGAGGATGGGCTGAATCTGCGTGTCGTAAAACCGGTTCTCCGGCACGGCCGCGCGTTCGCAGGCCAAAAGCGCGCCAGCGGCCAGCGCGGCGCCCAAAATGAGCCGCAAGTTGCAAAGTCGTTGCCACACGTCGCTCATTGTAGTCGGTGGGTGCGGGCCTGGCCTGGAGATGTCCCTTGGCCGCGGGCTGTACTAGGTGCGTATGTGGCCAAGCTAAGGTTTAGGGCGAAAGTTTGGCCAGTGCGGCCGACGCCAGTGACTTCACAAACGGGCTGCTGTCAGACACCGCCGCCCGCTCCAAGGTGGGTCCCGCCACCGTGGCTGAGGCGCCGATTTCGCCGAGAGCCCACGCGGCTTTTTTGCGCACAAGTTCGCTGGGATCTGACGCCACAAGCTGCGTGAGCCTACGGGCCAACGCGTCGGCACTGGCGGATTTGGCGGCAAAGCTACGGGTGATGGCCACCGTGTAGATCGCCTGCACGCGCACATTTTCGTCGGCGTCGTCGAGGGCGCCCAAAGCCACGGTTGGATCGTCGTAGCCGCGCAGGTTGCGCACGCCTTCTAAAGCCGCGGCACGCACCTCGCCTTCAGGCGCTTTGAGTGCCGAAAGCAGAGCCACAAGGCCTTCTTTGTCGCCAATTGATCCCAGAGCCTGTGCCATGGCGGCGCGCGCTTCGGCGTTGAACAAGGGGTTGTTGAGCGCGGCGCCCAGCGGCGTGATCGATTTGTACGCGCGCATTTGCCCCAGCACATCAGCCGCGTTGCGCGCCAAGCGAGAGTCCGGGGACGACAGCCGCTGTAACATTTCTAGCGACAGGTCAGGACGCAAGCCTCGGCGCGACAGCCACCACGCCGCCACCCGGCGCACACGAGCGTCGTCGTGGTCCACCAGCGGCCGCACCAACTGCACGCACACATGGCACACCAACGTTTCGGCGCGTTCAAGCTCGCTTTCCAGCGCTTCAACCGAGCCCGAGGTGACGGCGCTTTGAATGGCGCCTGGGCTTGAGCCGCGTCCCGCGTGGGCCGTGGCCGCCGCACCCACGCCACCCAACACCGTGAGTGTCGCCACAACATAATGAAAAGCTGCGCGCGTCATGACTAGTAATCTCCCCTCTTGTTTTCACGGAAGAAAAACTGACCGCCCATGTCGATGTT
>JBBSJE010000195.1:0-11978 GCA_038257535.1 Polyangia bacterium | reverse complement strand
GGCGAGCACAGCCAGAAGCGGACGCAAGCGTTTGCCACCGGCGCCCAACAGGTGCTCCCCCACCTGAGGAATGGGGCCGATTTGGCTTTGCAGGGCCTCGGCAAGGCGTGCCTCGACCTGCTGCATCTCGTCCGCAACCAGCGCAAGGCCCATGTCCAGCATCGCTGTGCCCGCGTCTGTGCCCACGGCCGCTGGGCCCACCTGGGCGGGAGGAGGCGTCTGGGGCGCTCGGGCGATTTCGGTCATGAATTTCACCTACAGCTTTGATGCGCCCCTGGGCAAGGCCGCGCGAAATGAAATATTCAAAAAAAATTGAACGGACGCAACCGCAATCTCCGTGCGTATTTTGCGCATTCCCGTCGTTTAGCCACTCGTCGGGCGTGGTGGGCGAATGTAGGGTCGATTCACCTTGACTCTGAGGCGCGGACGATACAGTACTTTTGCGTTCATGTTGACGGTGCACGGCAAAAGGCTGCGTCATCGTTTGTCAAGGAGAGCTCAATGGCCCCCCGTATCACCGAAGCAACCGTCAGCGCCTGCCCGCCCAGGGCCCGTGCTGAGGTCAAAAGACAGGCTGCCCATGCCTGCCGGTGATTTACGGTTCCGTGCTGCGTCCCGTTCTTGCATTCGGGGGCGGCGATGAAACTCACGTCGCAAGAGGAGTACGGGCTGCGCTGCCTGCTGCAGATTGCGTCGGCCCCCGAGCAATTCCTCACCATTCCGGAGGTCGCTCGGCGTGAGGGGCTTTCCACGGCGTATGTGGCGAAACTGATGCGGCTTTTGCGCCGCGCGGGCTTCGTGCGCAGCGTGCGCGGACAAAATGGCGGATTCGAATTGTCGCTGGCGGCATCTGAGGTCAACGTGGGCGCCGTTTTGGACACCTTGGGAGGTCGGCTTTATTCCGAATCCTTTTGCCGTGCCCATTCTGGCGACCGAGGTGATTGTGTGCACACGGTGGATTGCTCTTTACGCCCCTTGTGGACCGCGATGGACGCTGCTCTTCAAAGCGTGCTCAATCGCACCCAGCTCAGTCATCTGACTCACGGTCAATGTCAGGTGCAATCGTGGCTGCAGGTGGGAGGGCAGGCGACTTCGGCAAGCGGTTTGCATCGGGTTCCGCACGCCTCGGCTGAAACTTCATTTCAGGAACCATTGCGACAACCATTGCAAGATGCGCTCGCTTCGGATAATCCCGTCGCGATCACAAAGCGAAGCCAGGGGCCACATTGAACGGGAACTTCCAAGACGCTCAGGAAATTTGCTCAAGGCTTTTCACTATTTAGGTAAAAAATGCGACTTGTTAGACTCAAAAAGAAGGTAAAGGTTCCGGTCCAGGCCGCGGCTGTGGTTCCCGAGCGGGAAGCTCAAGACGAGGAAGAGACTCCGGAAAATGAGGACAGCGACGAGCCCGTCGCCGAGTTCGAGCCCGGCGACGAGGACGAAACTCCCGTTGTTGCGGCCAAACTCTCGCGCGCGGCCTTGGCCAAAGAAAAGAAGGCCAAAGCGCGGTCGAGCGGGGGCAGCAGCGATGGTGATCGCGACCAGAGCCTGTTCCGGCGATACCTTCGTGATGTCAACGGTTTAGACGTGATGGCGCCCGAACAAGAGTTCGCCATGGCCCGTCGCATCGAGCAGCTAAAGCTGCAACTGTGGAACGTCATCTTGGGGCACGGTCCTGCCGGCGGCTTGATCGTGGAATCCATCGAACGCCTGATGGAAAACAAGTTCGAGGACTGGGACGGCTACAAGAAGCTGGTTTTCAAAGACGTAGCCGTGGCTGTGGCCCCGGTGAAGCCTTTGGCCAAGGCGCCGGCCAAGAAGAAGCCACTGTCCAAGCGGGCTGAAGCCAAGGCTGAAAAGGCATTGGCGGCCGAAGTGCCCATTCGTTCCGCGGCGTTAGAGAAGCGCCTTCAGTTCTACACGGACGCCGCTGGCACCGCCGATCCTGAAGGACCGGCCGTTGAAGGAGTGGTTGACTTCATGTCCTCGCTGCCCCCGTCCCGTACGGCCGGCATTGAGGCCTGGGGCGGCTATATGCGCAGCTTGCGCCGGGCAAAAGGTGAATTGCGCTTGGCCAAGAACGACTTCGTCAGCGCCAACTTGCGTTTGGTGGTGGCGGTGGCCGCTCGTTACAGCCGTGAGCTTTTGACCTTCGAGGACCTGGTTCAAGAGGGCAACATCGGTTTGATGAAGGCTGTGGACCGTTTCGATTACCGGAAAGGTTTCCGTTTCTCTACGTACGCTTCGTGGTGGATACGACACGCTATTGGTCGCGCGCTGGCTGACAAAGCCCGGCTGGTTCGGCTTCCTGTGCACGTTTTGGACGCCCAACAAAAAGTTGAAAAGACCCGCCGCGCCCTCACCGCGCAGTTGGGCCGCAAGCCCACGCCGGCCGAGATCGCCAAAGAGACCGGTTTGGACCAGGAAGAGGTTGAGCGCATCAACGCCCTGCCTTCCTCCAGCCCGCTGTCTTTGGACGAGCCCTTCTCGGACGAAGACGACGATCGTTCGCGCATGGACACCCTGGCCGACCCGGAGCCCGGACCCGAGCCAGTGGACCGTTTGGCGCAAACGGAAACTGAAAAAGCCATGATCAGCTTGATGGCCCAGCTCAAGCCGGTTGAGGTGGACATTCTGCGCAAGCGGTTTGGCCTTCACGACGGGCGCGAGCGCACGTTGCAAGAGATCGGCGATGAACATCGCCTGTCGCGCGAGCGCATTCGTCAGGTTCAGGACCGGGCTTTGAACAAGCTGCGGGGCGCTTTGAACCAATACCTGGCCACGGGCAGCACGGCCAACGCCGTTTCTCGTCCGCAGCCACGCGGCTAAGTGCACTCTCCAGAGCCGTTGCGCCGGCCCTCTTTCGAGGGCGGGTGTGGCGGCTTTGTTTTATTCTCCTGCCGGCGGCGGCGGCAAAGGCCCACCAGCTTCACGAAATACTTCGCGGAAGCGGCCAATGTCCAGGGACAACTCACCCAGCAGCATGTCCAGCAGGGTTTCGCCTACGCGACACACCGCCTGAAGTTGTTGCATGCGTTGCAAAGCAAAGTCGGCTTGCTCTTTGTCGGCGCCTTTGCTGGTTCGGCGCGCGCTGCGCGCGTGCACGCAGGCCTTGTCAACCAGGGAAACCGCGGCTTGGATCTCGCGTCGTTCGCGCTCGTTGAGAACGCCGGAAATCATCTTCCAAAAGTCGGTTTCGGCTTCGTAGAGATCTTGCCGCTCCCCGGGCTGGCGGTGTTTGTGAACCACGCCCCAGCGCACGAGCGCGCCCAAGGTCATCGACGCGTTGCCAGCCGATATGCCCAGCTGTCGCTGCACCTCTGCGCGCGACAGGGGGCTAGGGGCTAAGTACAGCAAGCCAAAAGCGCGTCCCATCGAGCGTGTGAAACCCCAGAACGCTGCGATGCGACCGCAGGTTTCAATGCCCAAGCTTCGGGCCTGCAGCAGTTCATTTTCGGTGGCAGGCGGCGTGGCCATGCAACGGGCTCACGGATTTGCGGGGGTGCGTAGTGCGCGCAGCAGCGACACATCAACGTCTTTACGCGGCCCGGGCGCGCGCGCCGCAAGTTGCCCACAAGCGGCGTCGATGTCATCACCCCGAGGCATGCGGATATAAACCTGCAGGCCGCGCGCACGAACACGTTGCTGAAAGGCCAAGACGCGTTCGGTGCTGGGACGTTGAAATTGGGGTCCGTTGAAAGGATTCCAGGGGATCAAGTTGATCATGCAGGGAACGCTGGCCACGAGATCGGCCAGCCGATCTGCATCGAGGTTGCTGTCGTTGACGCCGGCCAACATGACGTACTCAAACGTGACTTTGCGCCCATGCCCCAAGGGGAAGCGTTTGACCGCCGCCATCAATTCGGCAATCGGCCACTTCTTGTTGATGGGCATGATCTGATCGCGAACTTCGTCAGACGAAGCGTTGAGCGAGATCGCCAAATTGGGCACGGGCGTGAGGGCGGCCAATTTTTCGATGCCAGTCACCAAGCCTGCGGTGGAGATCGTCACCCGGCGCGGGGAAAATCCAGCACCCCAGGGATGGCAAAGCAATTCGAAGGCGCGGCGAACGTTGTCGAAGTTGTGCAGCGGCTCGCCCATGCCCATGAACACAATGTTGGTAGGGCGACGCCCGGCCACTTCAGCCGCCCAATACACCTGCGACACAATCTCGCCTGCGTTGAGGTGGCGGCCAAAACCCAAGGTGGCGGTGGCGCAGAACTTACAGTCGATGGCGCAGCCCACTTGCGACGAAATGCACAGGGTGAGACGATCACGCTCTTGGTTGTCGTCGGGAATCAGCACCGATTCAATGGAACGGCCGTCGTGGGTCACAAACGCAAACTTGCGGGTGCCGTCCGCGGCCTTCTGCTCAACATCCAGCTTCAGCGCCGCCGGAGCCCCTTGCTCCATCAAGGCATCGCGAAGCGGCGCGGGCACGTTGCAGGGGGCGCTCGCATCGCGCACAGCACCTAGGCCGCCGGGCCCCGGTCCGTGCAGCCAGCGGAACACCTGCTCGGCTCGATAAGCCGGATGGCCCAAAGCGGCAATGCGCTCTTTCAGTTCAGCCGGGGTGAATCCTCGCAGGTCCAAAGCGCACTTGTTGTAGCACGTGCCTATGCCGAAGGCCGCTGGCGCGCGCCGCAGATACAACAACGGCGCCCACCGGGGCGCCGTCATCGCAGGCATGTTTTTTCCGTTTAGCCCAGGTCAGAGCCGCGGAAGAACCAGCCCAACTCAAACTTGGCGGTATCGGGACCATCGCTGCCGTGGACAGCGTTTTTCTCAATGTCGGTGCCAAACTTTTGGCGAATGGTGCCCGCGGGAGCCTTTGACGCGTCGGTGGGGCCCATGAGTTCTCGGTAACGAGCAATGGCGTTTTCGCCCTCAAGGGCCATCAGCACGCACGGCCCTGAGGTCATGAACGCGATGAGGTCTTTGAAGAAGGGGCGTTGTTTGTGAACCGCGTAGAAGCCTTCGGCCTCGGCGGTGGACATTCGTGTTTGGCGCAGGCTCAAAACTTTGAGGCCGGCGTCTTGGATCATGCTCAAAACCCCACCGGCGGCATTGGCCGCCACGGCGTCGGGTTTGATGATCCCAAAGGTGCGTTCGATCGACATAGGTTTTCTCTCCCTGCGCTTAAAAAAGGGTGGCCACAGTTTTGCCAAGGTCCGCTGGCGTGGCAGCCACCTTGATGCCAGCCGCCTGCATGGCGGCAATCTTGTCGCCCGCGCCGCCTTTGCCACCGCTGATGATGGCGCCGGCATGGCCCATGCGCCGGCCCGGAGGGGCCGTAACACCGGCGATGAAACCGGCCACAGGCTTCGACATGTTTTGCTTCACAAACGCGGCGGCCTCTTCTTCGGAAGAGCCACCAATTTCGCCAATCATCAACACCGCTTTGGTGTCGGGATCTGCTTCAAACAACTTCAAGGCATCAATGAAGTCCATACCTTTGACGGGATCGCCACCAATGCCAATGCAGGTGGTTTGGCCCAAGCCCAGTTGCGTGAGCTGATGAGCGGCTTCGTAGGTCAGCGTGCCTGATCGCGACACCACGCCCACTTTGCCCGGGGTGTGAATGTAGCCAGGCATAATGCCAATCTTGCACTGGTTGGGGGTGATGACGCCGGGGCAGTTGGGGCCGATCAACTTGGTGTTGGGGAAAGCTTCCAAAGCGCGTTTGGTTTTCACCATATCCAGCGTGGGGATGCCTTCGGTGATGCACACCACCAGCGGCAGGCCGGCGAACGCGGCTTCCACAATGGCGTCTGCGGCACCGGGTGGCGGCACGTAGATCACCGAGGCGTTGGCACCGGTTTTCTCAATCGCTTCCGCCACCGTGTCGAACACGGGAAAGCCTTCGTGAACCAAGCCACCTTTGCCGGGGGTCACGCCACCCACAACCTGGGTGCCGTATTCGCGCATTTGTTTGGCATGGAAGGTGCCGGCCGAGCCGGTGAGGCCCTGCACGATGACCTTGGTGTTTTTGTCAACGAGAACGGACATGACTAAGCCTTTCCTCCTGCGAGGGCGACAATCTTCCTTGCGCCATCGGCCATATCGTCGGCGGCGGTCAGCGCCAGCCCCGATGTGCTCAGCAATTTTTTGCCCAGCTCTACGTTGGTTCCTTCCAAACGAACAACCAATGGCACTTTCAAACCCACATCCTTCACCGCGGCGATCACGCCCTCGGCAATGGTGTCGCATTTCATGATGCCGCCGAAGATGTTCACGAAGATCCCCTTCACAGAGGAATCGGCCGTGATGATCTTGAATGCTGCGGTCACTTTTTCCTTCGTGGCGCCACCGCCCACGTCCAGGAAGTTGGCGGGCTCACCACCAAAGTGTTTGATGGTGTCCATGGTGGCCATCGCGAGGCCTGCGCCATTGACCATGCAGCCGATGGTGCCATCGAGCTTGATGTACGAAAGATCGTACTTCTTGGCTTCAATCTCCTGGGGCTCTTCCTCTTCAAGATCGCGCAGCTCTTCCAGGTCTTTGTGACGGTAAAGCGCGTTGTCGTCGAAGTTAATCTTGCAATCAAGCGCCACAACTTTGTCGTCTTTGGTCAACACCAGCGGGTTGATCTCGAACAGGGCGGCGTCTTCGGCGATGAAGGCCTGGTAAAGCTTCTGCAGAAACGCAGCGGCGTTCTTGGCGGCGTCGCCTTTGAGGCCCAAACCGTAGGCCAAGTTGCGGGCTTGAAAGCCAGCCAAGCCCAAAGCGGGATCTACGTATTCTTTCAAGATCTTCTCGGGCGTGTGAGCGGCCACCTCTTCGATGTCCATGCCGCCTTCAGACGACGCCATCACAACCACTTTGCCGGTGCCGCGGTCTACCAGCAGACCCACATAAAGCTCGCGCGCGATCGCGGCGCCTTGCTCGATCAGCAAACGGCCCACTTTTTGACCGCCGGGCGCGGTTTGGTGGGTGATGAGGTTCATGCCGTAAATTTGCTTGGCGGCTTCCGTGGCCGCCGCCACGCCTTTGACAACCTTCACGCCGCCGCCTTTGCCGCGGCCGCCAGCGTGAATCTGCGCTTTGACCACCACCACCTCGCTGCCGGTGTCTTCGATGATCTTTTTCGCGGCCGCGGTGGCTTCATCAACCGAAAAAGCGGCGATGAATTGCGGCACGGGCACGCCGTACTTGCGAAGGATGTCTTTGGCTTGGTACTCGTGAATTTTCATAGCTTGCTCGATGCGGAAATGAGTTCGCGGACAGCATCGGCAGATTTTTCCAGCATCGCCTTTTCCTCGGCGGAAAGTTCGATGTTGACGATCTTTTCGACGCCTTGGCCCCCGATGATCACGGGCACGCCCATATAAAGGTCCTTGTAGCCGTATTCGCCTTGCAGGAAGGCGGCTGCGGGGAGCAAGCGCTTTTCATCGCGCAGAAACGCTTCGGCCATTTGAATGGCGGCTGAGGCAGGCGCGTAAAACGCGCTGGTGCCCATCAGGCCCACGATCTCGCCGCCGCCTTTGCGCGTGCGATCGACAATGGCGTCTAGGCGATCCTTGGGGATGAATTGGCTTACGGGAACGCCATTGACGGTGCAGTTGCTGGTGACCGGCACCATCGTGTCGCCGTGGCCGCCCAACACCATGGCGCGCACGTCTTTGACGGACACCTTGGTTTCCTGAGCCAAGAACAATTGAAAGCGGCCTGCGTCCAGCACGCCCGCCATGCCCACCACGCGTTCACGCGGAAGGCCCGAGACCTTCTTCAGCTCGTACACCATGGCGTCCAAGGGGTTCGAGATGCAGATCACGAACGCCTCAGGGCAGTTGGCCTTGATGCCTTCGGCCACGCTGCGGATGATCTTCAAGTTTATACCCAGCAAATCGTCGCGGCTCATGCCGGGCTTGCGGGGCACACCGGCCGTGATGATCACAACGTCTGAGCCCTGGAGGTCGGCCCAGTTCGAGGTGCCACGGATGGCGGCGTCGTAGCCCAAGATGGCGCCGTTTTGCTCCAAATCCAGCGCTTTGCCTTTGGCCACACCTTCCTTTTCAGGAATGTCGAACAGCCAAACGTCACCAAGTTCCTTGCGGGCGGCAAGCGCCGCAAGTTCACCACCGATGTTACCGGCACCAATAAGAGCAATTTTTCTGCGAGCGGGCACGGAAGATCCTCCTGAGATTACGGGTCCTTCCTAGCGTCCAGGGGCGCAAAAGCCAACAGCAAAGTGCATCAAATGGGCAATGGGCGGGACTTTTGCAACAACCAATCGCCTGGATGGCATCGGGGGCGTTGACGCAACGCAAGGTATTGCGGGTCTTCGCCATCTCCTTCATGGCCACGTTGAAGCCGGCGAGCTTTCTACGTTAGGGATCGGTCGTGTCCGCTGCCTGCGATACGTCTGCCCACAAGACGGAGATCTCCAACTCGATGGCGTCGAAGGGTTGGGCCCTGACGCGAGCGTTGTCCGCGAACGCCCCTAACAGATTCCATCCACGACTGGCACGTTGAAAAACTTCCAGCGTGTGGGCCAGAGGATCAACGAACCACAGCCAAGGCACGTTTTCCCGGTGATAGAGATCCATCTTCGAGGTTCTGTCCCGCTTAACGGTACCAGCACTGAGCACCTCACAAACCCAGTCGGGAGCGACCTCCATATAGGCCGTGCCTGCAGTAATGGAAGGGACACGCTCACGGCGCCACCCAGCAAGGTCTGGGACGACAATGTCGCCACCAAGGTGCAGCTCCGGTTCATCCATCAAGATCCACCCCCCCGGCCCGCCGCGCCCCCGCCGAAATGGCGGCCCCAATTCCTCACCAAGTGCAGAGCAAGCCAGCGCGTGGGGAATCGCGGGTCGCGGCTGCAGATGAAGCTCGCCGTCGATGACCTCGGCTACCATGTTTGGAGGTGAATCAAGCACGTCCTGATATGTGGCCCGTCGCCGTGCAGTTGCGACCATTTCATTTAACGATACCACGTTCCGGTCGCGCCCGAGAAGGGTGGCGCTTGCCTATCTTGAACTTGAGCAACTTTGCGGCGCGTGGGCGCGATAAGCGTTCGTGGCTGATAGGGCTAGTCGAGAGGCCTCTGCATACCGGCGCCGCCAGCCCGAAACGACACAGCTTTACCGCTTGGTGCAGGCGAATTGGCTCAGCTTCCGGCAGGGGCTTCGTGTCGATGGGGGGCTCTTGCCTGCCTTCGTGGCGGCTGAGTTCGAGGCGTACCTTGGGTGTGGCATCCTGGGCAAAGGGTTCGCACGGAAGGCTGGGATCACGGGGGTGCTGAAGACCGGTGCCGTGACGGTGGTGCAACGGTTTGGCTCGGGACTTGCGTTGAACGTTCATTTTCACTCTGTGGTTTGCGACGGGGTTTTTCGGGTAGATGCACCAGGCCGGCCGTCTTTCTTCGCTGTGCCGCCGCCGCGCGATGAGGAGGTTGCCGCGGTGACCGCGCGCATATGGCGAGCAGTGACAAAGGCGGTTGCCCCACAGGTCGAGGAGGACGCGCACACCGATGATGCGCTCGAGGTGATTGCCGGCGCTTCGGTACAGTCGTTGATTGCAACGGGAAGACGACGAGGAAAAGCGGTCATGCGATTAGGCAATGATCCCCTCGATCCATGGGGGCAGTACGTGCTGGGGCGGCAGTGCGCGGCGGTCGAGGGCTTCAATCTGCACGCCCGCACGCGGATCGCCGCCAATGACAGGGAAGGACTGGAACGGCTCATCCGCTACATTGCGCGGCCTCCCCTGAGCGAAGATCGGCTCTCGGAATTGGCTGACGGACGCGTAGCGGTGCGGCTCAAGCGGCCCTGGCGTGACGGCACCACGCACGTTGCGTTCACCCCGGAGGAGTTCATTGAAAAGCTGGTGGCGCTGGTCCCGCGGCCCCGTGCCAACTTGGTTCGCTCTACCACGGCGTGTTCGCGCCCGCGGCGGCAGATCGCGGGCGCATTGTGCCCGGAGGGGCGAAGCGAAAATCCCACGGCTGCGAGGGGCAGAACGGCGGTGGTCAGGACGCAATTGGCGGGGGCGAGGCCGCGGCCGCGGCGGTGGCTGACATTCCACTCGGATCCATTTGCGCTTGATATACTTCCCGTGCCGACAATAATAGGTCGTCGTTACGTGTGTGATGTGGGGGAGGGTAACCATGCACAAACCTGAAGAAGGCGTGCCCATGGACATTTGCTTAGCCATCGAGCGCCTCGTTGCGGCCGATGAGGCAGGTGCGGCCGCGCGGGTGTTGAGTACGGCCACGAGGCTGGTTGCCGAGTTTCTGGGAGACAGAGCCGCTTGTTTGCTGTTCGATGATGGCGGCCGTCCCTACGTTGCCATCGACGAGACGGGGCCCGTGGGTCAAAAAATTGATCCACAAAACTATCCAGAGATCTTGGCGGCTCTCAACCTTGAAACGCTGCTTGCCATAGAGGACGTCAACAACACGGAGACGATTGATCCCATCAGGCACCTGCTCCCCCCGCATGTTGGCGCCTTGGCGTTTGTTCCCATAGAGGTCGCAGGTGAATGCCGAGGGGTGTTGGTGGTGCAGGCACATGTCCCGCGCCGCATGTCGCTGGATGAGCAAAACGCTGCCCTCGCCATTTTGCGGCTCGCCGCCCATTTGTGTCGTGGATCCGGCATCCTCACCTTTCCCCGCCACACCGCAGAATCGCTTCAAGCCGCTGCCGTGCAAACGATTGAACGAAGGCCCACGCCCATAATGGGCATTGACTTCCGTACACACGATCATCCCCGTCTGCTGGTGGTGGATGATGATCAAGACTACTTGGAGTCCTTGTCCAGCGCCTTCGACAACGAGGGTTATTCGGTAATAACCGCTACGGGCGCCGATGAGGCTTTGGGTCTAGCCAGGGAGCACCGGCCTGATGTCGTTCTTCTCGACGTGTGCCTTCCAAAAACGTCGGGGTATCAGGTGGCGCATAAACTTGCGCGCGATCGACGAACCGCACTGTCATCCATTATCTTCATTTCTGGATCAGAAGATCTGTCCAAGTCCCTGCGGTTGCAGAAGTTAGAAGATGCAGATTTTCTGCAAAAACCTTTTTCGTTTGATGAGCTGTTGACGCGTGTGAAACACAGTGTGCTGCTGGCAAGGCACAAAGCCACGTGGCACGAAGAGGCAAACACGGACGAGCTCACGGGGTTAGGAAATCTGCGGCTTCTGCGTGAGCGTTTGGCCATTGAAGCGGCTCGCGTCGCCCGCTACGACACGCCGCTGACCGTGGTCGTGGCGGATTTGGACGGTCTTAAGGCCGTAAACGATCAGCATGGGCACCTTACTGGAAGTCGTCTGATTCAGGCCGCTGGGCGCGCCTTTGCGCTTGAAGTGCGGGAAACCGATGTGGTCACGCGCTACGGTGGAGATGAGTTCATCGTGCTGCTTCCGCACACCACACTTGCTGAGGGGGCCGCCTTTGCCCAGCGCGCGCTTGCCCGCATTCAGAGCTCCTCAGTCGATGGCATTGGTCTCAGCGCCAGCTTGGGGGTGGCAACTTTGGACAAGAGCCTTGACACAACTTTGGACGACCTGATTGGGCGCGCCGACGCTGCGGTCTATCGGGCGAAGGCCGCCGGTCGTGGACAGGTTTGTCTTGATGACAATCCGTCGCACCACCAACGCAAGCGCGCCCCAAGCTACTACAAGGATCAGCCTGATTCCGATCGTCCAGCCATTCCTTCGACTTTGAAGTCGTAAACCGGACCCGTTTTGTCCGAAAATTCATCGCGACGCCATCATGCGGCCTCACGGTGATAGAAATTCAGGGTTCCACCCAGCCGTGAACGCGTTTTGACCACCCCGACCTCACCGTTGTCATTTCCTGGCGCCACCAACTTGCCACCGAGGCCTTGATGGTACCGTTCGCCGTTGTAGTGGGCCACAAACTCGCCCACGAGATGCCGCAGATGTGCTTCGCCGAAGATCACAAAATGTTGCAGACACTCTTCTCGGATCGTTCTCACGAATCGCTCTGCGTGGGGGTTGCAGTTTGGGC
>JBBSJE010000194.1:0-11994 GCA_038257535.1 Polyangia bacterium | reverse complement strand
TGCACACGGGTGGCGGCGTGCAGGTTGAAGCCCCAATGCTCGGCGCAGAGGCGGCCTTTGCGTGTAGGCTGGGCATTGGCGGATAGAGGCAAGCGTAAAGGGGCGCGCCGCTGCGCAGGCCCGGCGGGGGGCAGACCAGCGCATGTGGTTTCGATCGAGCGCGGTGCAGACCAAGCGTCAGCCGATGCGAAGGTGTTGGTGTGTTCGCTGCGCTCCCTGCACGAAGAACGCTTGGCCCGCGTGCTGCGCGGCCGCGACATCGGGTTGGTGATCTACGACGAATGCCACCACGCCGCCGCTGACGACAACTTGCGTGTGCTGCGGCAGTTGGGTGCCTTCGATGAAGGCTGGACGGGTACATTGTTGGGCTTCACCGCCACCACAGCGCGCGGCGACGGCAAAGGGCTGAACAAGGTCTTCGAACGCATCGTCTACAGCTTGGCGCTGCCGGACATGATTGAAGATAGGTACCTTTCACCGCTGCGGGGCTTTCGCATTTCCACTTCAGCCGACCTCATGCGTTTGTCACCCACGGCCGTCGATTTTCGCGAGGAAGAGTTGGCAACCGCGGTGGACATCGAGGAACGCAACGCCCTGGTGGCGCGCTCGATCCAAGAGTTAGCGCGCGACCGCCGGACCATCGCCTTCTGTGTCACAGTGAACCACGCGCGCAACCTGTGCCGCTCACTAAATGCCCTCGGCGTGCCCGCGGGGATCGTTCATGGCGAGATGCCCGCCGATGAACGGGTCAAAGCGCTTGCCGATTTTCGCCACGGCCGCACTCAGGTGCTTACGAATGTGGCTGTACTCACCGAAGGGTTCGACGATCCCGGCGTGTCCTGCATCGCCATGGCCAGGCCCACGCGCTCAGAGGGGCTTTATGCGCAATGTGTGGGACGAGGCACGCGTTTGTTCTCGGGGAAGAAGGATTGTTTGATCCTTGATTTCGTCGATCTCTCGACGCTTAGCCTATGCACCCTGCCCTCGCTGTTCGGTGTGCCCCGCGATCTCAACTTGATGGGCGGCGACGTCAGTGCGGCCCGGCGCACATGGCAACAAATCTTGTTCGACCATCCAGGCTTCGAGTTGGAAGCCGGCGCTCTCACGCTGCCTGAGATCCAAGATCGCGCCGCGGCGTTTGATCCGCTCACGCTTGAAGTCCACGATGACGTACGCGCCATCTCCGCAAACGCGTGGTTCTCAATGGGGCGCTTCGGCTTGGGCCTGCATTTTGAGAAATTCCCCGGCAAGCCAAGTGAGGTCGTGGCACTTAAGCGTCCGGGGCGCGGCAAAGTGTGGGAAGTGCTGATGGACGAAAAGCCTATGGCGCGCTTTTCAGATCTCGAAGAAGCCGTGGCCGCCGTGGACTATGAGATCGAACAGCGTGGGCGGGCCGCGGCGCTGTCTGCGCTACCCTCAGCAGCGTGGCGGAATATTCGAGAGCAGGGACGCACCAAGGCTGAGGCTCTGCGCCAGGCGCTCTGGAACAAAATCGTGCGTCCGACCTAGTCGGCTTGCGAGACTCCCAACCCGGAAAACGCGCGCCAAGCTAGGCACGTCGTTCTAGCGTTCGCATATTTCGCCGGACCCCGGCTCCCGCTCCGCCTTATGACTAGCGATCGGATTGGCGAGGATGTGATCAGGTTGACCTACATTCCTGCGTAATCTCGCGTGGACGCCGGATGGAAATCATGGTCGGCTCTATTTTGCCGGCCGTGATGGTCCGAGGGCAATCACGTGTACGGCTGAAGCAAACTATGCTGTGATCGCAACGCCCCTGGCGCCACGTTCGCCGCTGTGTATGCCGTAAGGCTTCACTCTGCGCACCTTGGCGACTCTGCGCCAAGCGAAGCACCGTTGCTGTCGCAGGGGCAGCAGCTAAACCTTCCAGAAAGTGAGTCGCGGCCTGATCCCATGGAGACGTTCCGGGCTCGCTATTACGAGATCGATCCCGAAAGTAAGCCGAGCTTGGCTGCGTTGGCGCGCGAGGCTCTGGCTTGCTGCCCCAACAATGAAGAAGCTCTTTGGTGGTTGTTCGAGGCCGTCGACACCATCAATGCAGTGCAGTCGTGGGAGCTTTTGCAACAGGGCGTGGCTGCCAGACATCGCTCGTTCGTCTTAGAATTGGCGCGGCGGGCGCCCAAGCAGTTGACCGCGCAGAATGTGGCGGCGCTTGAACGGGATGCAGCTCCTTGCGACGGCTTGCTCTTGGCTCACGTCGACAATTGAACAACAGCCGGGGCGTCTAACCGCAACCGAGATTCAGCACGCTCGCGCGATGCTGGCAAAACTGAAAATTCATCCTCGGGAGAGTCTGCCCAATGCAGCCGCGATTCACCGGGCCGAAGCTTCTTTTGCCGAATCAATCGGCGAACTGCGCAATCAGGTGGGCCTTCTCCTCGCAAACTTTCGGGTGGCGCTAGACGCCCAAGACCCAACGGCAATCGAATCCCATCGAAACGAACTCAACGCGTTCCTCGACGAACTGGCGAAGGCGCCAAGCGCTCTGAATTGACGTTACGGGGGATCCGGGTACGGGCGATGGGCGCGGATTCCAGCGCGCAGCGAGCCGACGAGCTCGGTGCCGCCCCTCACGCCCTAACGCCGCCCTACCCCGCCTCTTTAACCACAGCCCCGGTCCCGCCCGGCACGCTTTACGCCGTATGGCGCATGATCGGCGCGTTCCCATCCATGTGGGGCAGGCAGGGATCGCCAATGTTGCCTTCGCGACGGCCACGGATCGGCTGGTCGAACCGTACTAAATTGCACAGGCGGGCACATGTCCGTGGATTGAAACGCCGTTGTTACATTGTGTCGCTAATGATGACGCAAGTTAGAATGATCCCGTTTGACAAGAGAGGGGCGGAGGGACTATGTAAGCTGGATGTCAAACGCGTCGTTCAGGTGTGCTTGGGGCCTTTGTGCTTTTTTCGTCCTCGCAGCTGCAGGCTGCAATTCGGACCCACCTGCACCGGCGTCAATGGGAAGCGTATCGCTCGCGTTGACGGCCAACACGGGCGGCATCAATTTCCGTTTGCGCAACGCCCGTTTCGTCATCTCGAATGGTAGCACGGTTGTGCAGACCCTCGATTCCCAGAGCGATCCAAATGCCACGTTCCTAAGCGCCACGATTGCGATTGGGTCTTACTCTATCAACCTCGAAAGCGGATGGGCACTTGAGCGCGCCGACACAGGCACCATCATCGACGCGACGCTGATTTCGCCGAATCCAACCGCGTTTCAGATCTTTGCAGGCAGCACCACCCACGTGACCTATCGGTTCTCCACGAGCCTGGGCGTGATCACCATTGGCACCGGAACGTTGAACGTCGGCATTGAAGTGACGGTGGTCGGCGATGCGGGCGTGCCAGAAGGCGAAACAGGTGGCTGCCTAGTCACCGGCTGCGCGGCGGGAATGGTGTGCCAACGATTCAGCACCGAAACCGGCACCACATCGATGTGTATCTTGTCGTGCGATCCTGTGACACAAATGCGTTCCGACGGCGCCGCCGCCTGCGGAAGCCTGGATCCATTGAATCCAAACATGGGGTGCTACGGAATCAACGGCGTTTATTCGTGCGCACCTGCGCCACGTTCGCCCAAAATACACGGCGATTCAGCGGCCTCATCGTCAGGCGTTGTCTACTTGAATTCGTGCTCGCCTGGGAATCAAGGACTTTTCTTCGCGAGTTCGACCGACTCTACTGCCTTATGCACCGCTTACTGCCGACCGGCCCCGACTTTCGCTGGAATGACGTCCAGTGCAAATGGTATTGGGCCTTATCGTTGTAGCGACCGGGGCGCACCGGCGGGAACCGAATGTCGCTATCTCTCCGGGATTGCTTCCAGCGAATCCCCAGTGAGCAATGCTATCGGTGTGTGTTACGAACCTTCCCGATACACGTACGACCACGATTTAAACCCGGCGACGGCCACCATTCCTGTAGCTCGATGCGCAGATCTCGCCTTCGGAGACACCAACGGCAACGGCACATCCGACTACATCGAGGAGGGCTGCGGCCCCCAACCATAGACAGCTCCCGGCCTCGGTTGCTGGGTAGGTGCTAGCCACCTTTGACGCGATCGCAAAGTCAGCTTAAAGGCCCCATGCACCCGAAGTGACGTGTTACGATGCGCGCTTGGCGCTTTCGACGCGACATCCGGTGATAACGCGGTCATCTCCCGACGGGGCAGTGGCAGCGCTCGCGCGCTTCGTCCGAACGGACCTGAACGCGATCCTCGGCGCCTGGAAGGCGCGGATCGAGGCGCTGCCTGCGTCGGAGACGTCGCTCGGGGCGCGCGGCGAGCGCGTGATCGAGTGGCTGGCGAATTCACTAGAGGCGCACGCCCGGGGTGATGAACCGGCCGACGAGCTCCCCACCGACGGTAGCTTCAGCGCGGCACGGGCGGTAGCCGAGCTCGCGTTGCTGGCGGAGACGATCGTTCAGCTGCAACCCACGTTGGTAACCGACGTCGCGCGCGACGCGCTCCACCTGGTGATCGACCGCGCGATTGCGTACAGCCTGACCCGGGACGGAGACGAGAGGGAACGACTCCGGAAGCGGCTCCGCCTCGCGACCGACGTCACGTTGGTCGGCTGCTGGGAGATCGAGCGGATCAGCGGTGCGGTACGGGTCGATCCGCGCTCGCGCGAACTCTTCGGGATGGTAGCCGGCCAGGCGGCGACGGTGGAGGCACTCACGTCGCAGCTGGACGCCGACGATCGCTCCCGCGTGCAAGCCGGCATCGCCAAGGCACTCGACACGGGCGATTCCTTCATTGAGGAGTGCCGGACGCTGCGGCCCGATGCGGGCGGTCCTCGGTGGATAGCGATCGCCGGTGACGTGCATCCCGGCCTGCCCACGCCGGCGCCACGCCTGCTTGGCATCGTCCACGACATCACCGATCGAAAGCTGACGGAGGCGGCGCACGCCCGGGTGGTCGACGAGCTGTCGCGTGCCGTCCACATCAGCGAGATGTTCATCGGCATCCTGAGCCACGATCTGCGCAGCCCGCTGAGCGCGGTCCTGGCCGGAGCCCAGATCCTCGTCCGACAGGCCCAGGACGAGCGTTCGGCCCGCGTCCTGTCCCGCGTCGTCTCCAGCAGCCAACGGATGGGCCGCATGATCGACCAGCTGCTCGACTTCACGCGCGCCCGCATCGGACAGGGGATCCCGCTTCGCCTTGAAGCCGTGGACCTCGTGCAGCTCGCGCAAGACGCCATCGATGAGGGCAAGGCCTCGAACCCGGCGGGCAACTTGCGGCTGACCGTGCACGGCGACACCACCGGAACCTGGGATCGCGACCGCATCTCACAGATCCTTTCCAACCTCGTCGGGAACGCGCTTCAGCACGGGGACCCGTCGAGCTCCATCGACCTCATCCTCGATGGTGGCGCCCCGGAGCTCGTCGAGCTGTCGATCGAGAACGCCGGCATCGTGCCCCCCGACCTCGTCCCGGTCCTCTTCAATCCTTTTCGCGGGACCCTCCAGAAGCGCGGCCAGTCGAAGGGGCTCGGCCTTGGTCTGTACGTGGCCCGTCAGATCGCGCTCGCGCACGGCGGTGACCTTGAGGTGCAGTGCTCCGCAAGCACCACCACGTTCAGGCTGCGCATGCCGCGGTCCGCGCAGAACGTGATACCGATCAAGCAGGACACGGTCAGCGAGCAGGAGCTGGCCGCGTTCGAACACATGGCCGCGCCGCTCAGCACCAGCTCCGTCACCGCGCAGATGTTCGGCGCGAGCGCCCTGCACGAGCGCGCGCCGCTCGAGCACTCCGACATCGTGGAGCGCTACCGGGGCCTGCTCGACACCGCGCTGCACCGGAAAGCGTACCGGGGGCACGGCGAGGGGATCGCGGACGATCTGCGCGCGCTGGCTGAGCGGCTCGGCGACCTCGGGGCGGGGCCGCGGGAGATCACCGAAATTCACACGCTGGCGCTCAAGCACGCCGTGCGCGGCGTGCCCGCGGCGAAGACCGCGGCGCTGCTCTCGGAAGGGCGGCTGCTGGCGCTCGAGTTGATGGGCAACCTGGCGAGCTACTACAGGCGCCGCTCCCGCGGGCACGTCCGCACGGGCGACCGCGAAGAGCAGGGGTCATGAGGAGATGGGCATGGCGGTAAAATACAATCTCGAGCTCTTCGTCGTCGGCCACACTTCCAAGGCGGAGAAGGCCGAACAGAACCTGCGACGCCTGTGCGAGGAGAAGCTCGCCGGCCGCTACGAGCTCCGCATCACCGACGTCCTTGAGGACGCGGACGCCGCGGAGGCCGCCAACATCGTGGCCACACCGGCGCTCGTGCGCAGGACTCCGCTCCCCGTTCGCGTGGTCGTGGGCGATCTGTCGCTGCGCAGCGAGCTTCTCTACGGACTGGGCCTCGAACTCGACGACGACCACGAAAGGGACGCACCAGAATGAGCGACGCGCGACAACACATGGAGAAACTCCCGACCGGGATGGGGGGCTTCGACGTCATCGGGTTCGGCGGCCTGCCGAAGGGCCGCGCGACGCTGCTGGCCGGAACCGCGGGGAGCGCGAAGACGGTGTTCGCGATGCAGTTCCTCGTGAAGGGCGCCGAGCAAGGTGAAGCCGGCGTCTTCGTCACGTTCGAGGAGACGCCCGCCGACCTCCGTCGGAACATGCTCAGCCTCGACTGGGACTGTGCAAGCCTCGAAGCCGAGCGCAAGCTGGCGTTCGTTGATGCCTCTCCACGGCCAGAGGAGGAGCGCATCGAGGCGGGGCCGTTCGACTTCGCAGCCCTGGTCGCGCGCATCGAGGCGTGCGTCCGGCGGATCGGCGCGAAGCGCGTCGTCCTCGACTCGATCGGCGCCATGTTCGCCCAGTTCAAAGATCCCGCTGCGGTGCGGAAGGAGCTCTACCGGATCATCGCGGCCCTCAAGCAGCTCGACGTCACCGCCATCGTGACCTCCGAGCGAACCGAGGACTACGGCGCGATCTCACGCCATGGCATGGAGGAGTTCGTCGCCGACAACGTGATCCTGCTGCGCAACACGCTGGAGGACGAGAAGCGTCGGCGCACGATCGAGATCCTCAAGTTTCGCGGCACGAATCACCAGAAGGGCGAGTTCCCGTTCGTCGTGAGCGACGAGGGAGTGGTGGTCATCCCGCTCTCGTCGATCCAGCTGCGGCAGAAGTCGACCACGCTGCGCATCGCGTCCGGCAGCGTCGAGCTCGACGCCATGTGCGGGGGCGGCTTCTTCCGCGACTCTATCGTCCTGGTCTCCGGTGCGACCGGCACCGGCAAGACGCTGATGGTGACGGCCTTCATCGCGGGAGGGATCGCGAAGGGCGAGCGTTGCCTCGCATTCTGCTTCGAGGAGAGCCGCCAGCAGTTCTTTCGCAACGCCTCCGGCTGGGGCTTCGATTTCGAGCAACTCGAGAATGATGGGCACCTGAAGGTGGTCACCGACTATCCCGAGATCATGCCGCTCGAGAACCACCTCATTCGCATGAAGAAGGTCATCGAGGAGTTCAAGCCGAACCGCGTGGCCATCGACAGTCTGTCCGCGCTCGAGCGCAACTCCACGCCGCGCAGCTTCCGGGAGTTCGTGATCAGTCTGACGGCGTTTGTGAAGGACCAGGAGATGGCAGGGCTCTTCACGTCGACGACGGCGCTCTTCGGCGGGACCTCGGTCACCGAAGCGCACATCTCGTCGATCTGCGACTCGATCGTGCTTCTGCGGTACGTTGAGGTCTACGGCGAGATGCGGCGTGCGCTCACGGTGCTGAAGATGCGGGGGTCCCCGCACGACAAGGAGATCCGTGAGTTCAACATAGACGGCTCGGGCATGCACCTCGGAAAGGCGTTTCGCAACGTCACGGGCATCCTGGCCGGGAACCCGACGCAGCTCGCGCTAGCTCCCGAGGAAGTCGACCGGCTCCACGACATGTTCAAGCATGACTGATTGGGCGCCATGAATTTCGATCGCCTCCCCACCAAGCTCCTCTACGTCGAGGACGATGACGATGTTCGCGAGATCATCGCCGGCGCCCTCGTCGATGCCGGCTTCGATGTGACCGCCGAGTCCAGCGCCGAGTCAGCGCTCGATCGGCTAGGCACCGCTCACTACGACATCGTGGTGACCGACTTCAATCTCACGCACGAGACCGGCGCGTGGCTCCTGCAGAACGCGTCGTCGAAGGGTTACCTCGTTCGGACGGCCGCGTACGTGCTCACGTCGGAGCGACACCCTCCGGGCGTGGATGGCTATACGGTCCTGCGCAAGCCGATCGACTTCGGCGTGCTGCTCGCCACCATTGCGACCGCAGCAGCGCCCCCCCCTGCCGAGTCCGTGGTGGGCCTCGGCGCTCCCCTCCCGGTCGAGCTCGAGCTCGTGCTCTACGTGACCAGCGATGCGCAGGAGTCGCAGAAGGCCATCCGCAACCTGCGTCGCGCGCTTTTACCGTACGATGCGAGCCGCTTCCGGCTGACGATCTTCGACGTCGCGCATGGCGGAGATGAGGCGTGGTACCAGAGCCTCGAAGAGGACCGCATCATCGTCACGCCGACGCTCGTGCGGAAGAGCCCGGGGCCGAAGACCTGGATCGTGGGCACGCTCGCGCCCAACGCCGCCCTCGAGCATTTGCTCGCCTCCGCCCTCGGCGTGCGCGATCCGGGTGCGTAGCGCATTCGCCAGGAGAGCGCGGGACGCGGGGTGGCACCTTCAGTCAATCGAGCTTAAAGGAAAGGCAAATGCTGCATTAGGTCGATAGGATCGAAGACTAAGGAGCACTGTGACTAGATTGAATGTCGCTTCGGAGACGGGGACCCGTTAGTCTACGTAGATGCGTCCAGTAGACTCGGCAATGCAAAGCGCCTTTGAGGCTTTGTATCGGGACTATAGAACGCGGTGTCTATGGTTTCTGCGCGCTGACTATAAACCGGCCACAACCGAGGAGAAGCTCCGAGTGCTGTTGTATATTGAACGCAACGGCGATCTCGAAGCCTTCCGCCGCGCCGCCCCGATACGCAAATGGCTCTCACTAAACTCCAACGAAGCGTCTGCAAGCTAATTGCCGCCCAAAGGATAGCATCGGGCGAGAGCTATGTGGCCGGTGGAGTTGCCCTGAATGAAATGCTTGCAGGTTCAAGATTCTCTCAGGATGTCGATCTATTTCACGACACGGAAAAGGCACTGGATGCAAGTTGGACAGCGGATCGCGCGCATCTGGTTCGGCAGGGATTCGATGTGGTTACGCTGCGTGAACGCCCATCCTTCGTAGAAGCTGAAGTGCGGAGAGACGGCGAGAGTGTCTTGCTGCAGTGGGTTCGCGATAGCGCTTATCGATTCTTCCCTTTGGTCGAAGATCCTAACTTCGGACTTGCGCTTCACCCTTTCGATTTGGCAACGAACAAAGTCTTGGCACTCGTAGGCCGGGTGGAGGTGCGTGATTGGGTTGATGCCATAGTGTGCAACGACAACCTTCAGGAGCTTGGTTACTTAGCGTGGGCCGCTTGCGGAAAAGATCCCGGATTTAGCCCCGCATCTATTATCGAACAAGCGGCACGAAGCAGCCACTACTCGGGGGCTGAGGTTGCTTCACTTTCCTTCGACGGAATCCCTCCCGATGCTGGCGAACTTTCACGACGCTGGCGAACGATATTACAAGGGGCGCGTTTGGTGGTGGATTCCTTGCCTGCGCAAGAAGCGGGAAAATGCGTACTTGATCGCGACGGCCGTTTGTGCAGAGCGAAACCTGAAGAGATAAGCCATTTGCTCAAGCGTGATGAACTTCGCTTTCATGCAGGCTCGATCCGTGGTGCGTTGCCGCGGTTGATGTGATGCGCGTCAGTGCTACCCTCAGCAGTGACATGAGTCTTCCTGCACGCCGCACCGCTTCCTACGAAGACGTCCGCAACGCGCCCGCTCATATGGTGGCTGAGGTCGTTGCGGGTGAGCTGCACCTTCAGCCTCGGCCAAACATGTCGCATGCGGCGGCGGCCACTGCCTTAAGCGAAGAACTGGGCCCACCCTTCAAGCGGGGTAAAGGTGGCCCTGGGGGATGGATCCTGCTTTACGAGCCCGAACTGCACCTGGGCGCGGACATCCTGGTGCCCGATCTCGCAGGCTGGCGCAAAACCCACATGGAAGTGATCCCCAACACCGCTTACGTGACGCTTCCGCCCGATTGGGTGGCGGAAGTTTTAAGCCCCAGTACAGAAAAATTCGACCGCGGCGAGAAGCTGGCCGTTTACGCACGCGAACAAGTGGCGTGGGTATGGCTCGTTAACCCCACACAACGCACGCTAGAAATTCTACAACTTGGCCTCGATGGACACTGGATCTTGCGCGGAACCCATCTTGACGACGCGAGGATCCGCGCGCAGCCGTTTGATGCGATTGAATTTGAACTGGGGGCGCTGTGGGCGCTCGTTCAGGTAGACGAGACCTGAATCTACTGCAACAACGCCATGAGCGTGCCCTACCCCGCGTCTTTAACCACAGCCCGGTCCCGACCTGCGCGATTTGCGTCGTAGAGCGCCTGATCGGCGCGTTCCATCCAGGTGATGCAGGTGTCGCCGATGTTTGCCTTTGCGACGCCCACTGAAGCGCGCACTTTGACATTGATGCCATCGCGTTCGATATCGATCGACCGCAGGAGGTTCAGCAACCGTGTGGCCAGGGTTTGCGATTCCTTGAGTGTCGTTTCGCGCAACACCACAGCTATCTCATCGCCACCGAAGCGGGCGACAAAATCGCTTTTGCGAATGAACAACCGGGTGACGGTGTCGGCCACCTTGCGAAGTACGTCGTCGCCCACGGGGTGGCCGAACGAATCGTTGATTGATTTGAAATTGTCGACGTCGATCATCATGAGGCACGCGTCTTGGCTGAAAACCCGTTGCAGTTCGAGCGTGCGCTCAAGGTACTCATCAAAGGCGCGGCGGTTGAACAGTTGGGTCAGCACATCGACTTCGCTTTGACGACGGGTGACGTCGAGCTCTTGGCCCAGCACTTTGACTTGGTCGCCTAACTGGCTGACACGTTGCTTTTGCGCCTGCCGACGTTCTTCCATCACGCGGCCCAGTTCTATTACGGTTGAAAGGACTTCTTTTTTCAACGCGGATGGCTCGGAGGCAACGGCCAATTTCTCCAAACGTTCAAGCTGCAGGTTCACGCGGCCATCGGCGGTTTCTTCCGAACGCATTTGGTGGCTTAGATTTTGAATGAAAACCCAAATCACTTGGCGCAAATCGCCCAACACTGTGCGCGTGTGCGTGCTTGCGTCACCACAATATTCGGCGACAAAATTGCGCACGCCCACAGCGCTGTCGAGCTTTGCAGGTGTCGCAATAAAGCTGCGCGAAGCTTGCAGCAGCTTGCGCCGGAGGTGCCCACTATTGCAGCGTGCTAAGGCGATTCCGCGCAACCACCGTGCTGCTAGCGCCGATGTCCCTGGGTGGAGCAAGCCACAGCACACCGCCACTTTGCCGCCCCGACTGCGGCCGTATACGCGCCCCGACAGCCGGAGGCAACGGCCCTCTACCGCGTGATGCAGGCCCACCTGGCCACCTTCCTAGAGACCTGGCAAGGGACCGCAGACGGCCACCACCTGCCCCGCCACGTGACAGCCGAGCTGCGTGAGTACATCACTTGCGGCATTCCGCAACACGGCTTCGCACACCTTTACTGCGACACCTGCCAAGCCCGCCACGTGGTGCCGTTTAGCTGCAAGGGTAGAGGCTTTTGCCCAAGCTGCGGCGGCCGCCGGATGAACGAAGGCGCTGCGAACCTTGTTGACCACGTGCTGCCCACGGGTGTTGCGCTTCGCCAATGGGTGCTAACCCTTCCCTTTGTGTTGCGCTTTCCGCTGGCCTTCGATGCGCGCTTATTGGGCGCCGTGCACCGCCTGTTCACAGACACCGTTGCAGCTTTTTATCGCGAGCGTGCCGCCAAAATCTGCGGCACCACCAATGCCGAGTGCGGCGGCCTCACGGTGATTCAACGCGCCTCAAGCGACTTGCGCTGCAAT
>JBBSJE010000193.1:0-12053 GCA_038257535.1 Polyangia bacterium | reverse complement strand
CGGCCTTGCCTTCGGAGGTTGAGCACTGTTTGTTTGGGTGCACTGTGGCCCCAGGATTTGAGTTTCGCGATTTTGAACTTGCCGCGGGACCGGAGCTGGCCCAGTTGTATCCCGATTTTGCGGCGCTCATCGCGCGCATGAGTCGGGCGTAGCTACGTGCGAGCGATCGCAGGCGCGTGGCATCACCATTGCCATAACCGCGACGACAGCCGATAGTGGGCCACCACTGTGGGATAGGTTTGGCCCAGCAGCGCCATTGGCGACGTTGTGGCCCCCGGAGCCCAAATGTTAACCACGAGTGGATATGGATTGTCCGCAGACGCAGGCCCAACAACGCCCACATGATCGAAGGGAATTCCGTTGTTGACGCCCACGTCGAACACAACGATGTCACCAGCTTCAAAGTCGTGGGGTCGATGGCCGGGCACGGGCTCGGCCCAGCGTTCAAAGAACGTCACCAGATTGCGAACGCGCCGATGGTCGATGGACCAGTTGCGCGCCCGCGCGTCGTGATAAGCTGAATTGCGCAGCAACCTGTCCTCCCACACAAGGCTTTGCAGATCCAGGTTCGCGCTGCGCAGAGCGCGGATCACAATGTCGCTGCACACAGCATGGCCCTTATCAATGTCTCCCAGCGGATACGGCAGGCGGGGCGCGCCCATCGCGTGGCGCGAATAAAAAGCGGGCGTTTGCAATTGCGCTTGCGCGGCTTGCGCCACCCGCTGTGGAATCTCAGACGCCAGCTTGGCAACGGCCCGCGACGCAAATACATCCACGCGGCTGCCTTGGCCAAGCCTCGCAAAAACGGCTTTGACGTCTTCGTCGGCCAGGGCGATGCAGCCCAAAGTCCAATCGTGATCGGCGCCCCCGCCGTGAATGCGTATGGAGCCGCCCAGCGGCGTTGTTTGGCTTGGCGTTTCGCCAACGCGCAGGCTTTTGACCATGCGTTCGTATTGGTCGCGCGAAATTACGCCACGACCAAAGCCATCGCGCGCATGACGGACGGAGGGATAACTCAACAAAAGGGACCTTGCCCCGTAGCGCGTGGCCTCAGGAGCGGCGTCCGCGTGGGCCACGAAGAACCGGCCTTCGGGGGTGGCCCTATCTCCTTGGCGACGTTTATCGCCCCGGGGCGCCTGGGCGCCCAACGCCACAGGGTAGCGCGCCAACACATCGTCGTTCTTCATGACGAGCAGTTCGCGTTCTTGTTTGTAAATCACCACCCGCAAGTCTGACAAAGCTTCTGTCCGAACAAATCCCTGCAAGCGCCCTACCCTCACGGCTTGCCACCCCGATGGCGCGGCCGCCTTTTGCAGCAACACCGTTTCGTTGGCAAACAGCTGGGTCACCACGTGGGCCGCCGCACTGGGGGACTGATGAACGGTGGTGGGACGCAAAGTGTAAGACTCGGCGTACAACAGGCGAGGCGCCAACATGGCAACCAGTGCGCAGAGCCAACGGAAACAAATCGGCATGATGATCTCCTTTGTTCCCCCCCACTGCAGCGGCCGTGCCACACGCGCCGCAAGGTTTTCCGATATCATCCCACTGTGCCCACTTTGCTCGCCGTCTGGGGCCCCAAACGGGGGCTCCGCTTAGAAATCTCACACACGGTTGTGCTGGGCCGCGCGTCCACGGCCACTGTGCAACTTTTTGATGAGAAGGTCTCGCGCGAACATTGCCAGCTGCAAGTGCAACCGGGCTCCTCCCCCGAGGCTTCGGGCCGCGTGAGCATCACCGATCTTGGCAGCCACAATGGAACGTTCGTGAACGGCACCCGGCTTCTGCCGGCGCAGGCGCAGCTGTTATCCACGGGCGACGAGATCTTGGTGGGCGATTCGCTGTTCTTCTTCGACGCCCCAGCGCAGGTGCTCGCCACGCGGTGGGGAGATTTGGCGGTGATTTTGAGTCACGAGGCCACACAAGCCCATGTGGCCACCACCGCGCCAAGCGTGCCGGCGCAAGCAAACCCCGGCGTGCTGAAGGCCCTGATTCACTTGGGCATGCAATTGGGGCAGGTCAGCGACCCAGAAGCCGCCGCCACCGCGGTGTTGGACGCGATCTCGGCCATGCTGCCAACCCAGCGCCTGTTCTTGCTTCAAACCTCAGCGCAAGGCCCACGACCCCTGGCGGGCCGCAGCGACGACAAGGTGATTCCGCTGTCGCACGCCCTGTTCGAGCAAGTGCGCCAGCGCGGAAGCACGGTGCGGCTTTCGCAGCCGGCGCAAGGGTTTTCCAGCAACAACAGCCGCAGCGCCATACACATGACCGACCGCACGGTGATGATGGCGCCTATCCAAGGCGACGGTGTTTTGGCGGGTTATCTTTATGCCGATAGAGCAGCTGAGCAAGCCTTTAGCGCCAGCGACGAGATCACGTTCACGGCGTTTGCCAGCGCCGTGGCCGCCGCGGGTTTGTTGACGCCCAAGCAGCTGGCTTCAGCCCACGAGCCCTCTTCGCGGCCCGTAGGCAACAGCGCTGCATTCGCAGAAGCCTTGGCGCTGGCCGGTAAGGCGGCGCGCAGCGACGCAACCGTTTTGATCACCGGCGAGACGGGCACGGGCAAAGAAGAGGTGGCGCGGTTTGTACACGCGCAAAGCGGGCGCCATGCGGGGCCCTTTGTGGCGATCAATTGTGGCGCGATCGCCGAGACGTTGGCGGCCAGCGAGTTGTTTGGCCATGAAAAAGGTGCGTTTACCGGCGCACAAACCACCCGCGTGGGCCTGTTTGAAGCCGCTGAGAGCGGCACCTTGTTTCTGGATGAAGTTGGAGAGCTTTCGCCCGCGTTGCAAGTTCAATTGCTGCGGGTTGTGCAAGAGCGCGTGTTGTTTCGCGTGGGCTCCACCACGCCGCGGCCCATCGATGTGCGTTTGGTGGCGGCCACGCATCGCAACTTGGCCGATCCGAAAACCGGCTTTCGATCGGATCTGTACTATCGGCTCAACGTGATTTCGCTGGCATTGCCCCCGCTGCGCGAGCGCTTGGACGATCTTGAAGCGCTTGCGAAAGTTCTCGTGGAACGGATGTCACAGAAGATGGGGCGCAAACCGGTGCCTGTTGCGGCCAGCGCTTGTAAAGCACTGGCAAGCTGGCAATGGCCGGGCAACGTTCGCGAGTTGGCCAACGTGATTGAACGAATGCTGGTTTTGCGCCCGCCCCACGAACAAGCGCCACTTGATGGTGATGACGTGCGCGCAGCCCTGGGCGCCGCCCTGGCCCCCGCCGCCAACGCGGGCCCCGTGGGAAACACATTGGCCGCCAAAGTCGAGTCGCTGGAGCGGCAAGAGATCACCAAGGCTTTGCAAGCCGCGCGCGGTGTAAAGTCACGTGCGGCCAGCGCGCTGGGGATCAGCCGCCCCACGCTAGACAAAAAGCTGCACGATCTGGGCATTGACCTGTGGGCTTAGGGGCGGTGGAACCCCGTTTTCGTGTAAAGCCGCTTTACATTTTGCCGGTAACACAACAGGCCTGCCCAAGCGCCTGGCAAGCGGCTATCATCAAAGCGCGCGCATGAATCTGCTTTGCCCCGGATGTCTCACGCCTTTGCCTGCCTCTGCCTTGGGGGCGGTCACGTGTGCGTCTTGTGAGCTGGAAGTCGATTTGTCCCGCCAAGACACGGTTGCAGGCAAGCCGCGATTTTTGCCGGAGCGCAGCTTCGAGGGACAAACGATCGAAGGCTTTGTTGTGCAGGGCCGGGTGGGCGCCGGTGGCATGGGCACGGTTTATCGCGCGCACCAGGCCAACGCAGCCCAAGAGACGCGCGAGCCTGGTGTGGCGTTGAAGTTTTTGTCGTCGTGGATGGCTGGGGATCCCACAGTGCTGGCCCGATTTGCGCGCGAGGTAGAGGTGCTGCGCAAGCTGCAACATCCCGGCATTGTCAGCGTGATGGCCGATGGCGTGTTTGCGGGCGTGCCGTGGTTCGCGATGCCGTTTGTGAAGGGACCCACACTGAAGCAAAGGCTGGATGAGGGCGTGCTTAGTTGGGCCGAAGCGCTGAACGTTTTTGTGCCCCTGCTCGATGCGCTGGCCTATGCGCACGCACAGGGTGTGGTGCATCGAGATCTGAAGCCTTCAAATGTGCTTTTGGACGCGGCTGGACCCAAGCTGGCCGATTTTGGAATCGCGCAGATCGATGTCACCGGCAACGGGCGCACGGCGCTTACGCATTCGGCGGCGATCATGGGAACTCTTCCGTATATGTCGCCCGAGCAACGGCAAGGTAAGGCGCTCGATAAGCGGTCAGACCTTTATTCCTTCGGCGTGATCGCTTACGAGGCGTTGTGCGGACAGCTTCCCCAAGGCGCTTTTGCGCCCCCGTCGCGGCTGCGCCCCAGCTTGCCGCGGGGGTTCGACAAATTGGTGCAAAAGCTCCTGCAACCAGAGCCTCAGAATCGTTATGGCGGTGCGCTTGAGGTGCAAGCGGCGCTCAAACGGCTGGCGCCCCAACGGCGGCGCAGAGGCTATGCCTGGGCCGCCGCGGGGCTGGCCACTTGTTTGGCGTTGGGCAGTCAAATGCTTTGGCCATTGAACCAACCGAAGCGCGCGGCCAAGGTTGCAAGTAAGCCTATGGCCACGGCGCCAGTGTTGCCCAGTAATGTTTCAGAGCTGCCCGCGGCACCCGTTCCGCCACCGCCTGCGGTTCAACCACCGGTACAAGCACAATCACAATCTCCCAAAACTAACCTGAACCTGGAAACAAGGAAGGCGGCGACGAAACCGCGTGCGACGTCGAAGCGAATCGCGCGGAAAGCCGACAGCGAACTGGACCTCATAGGGACCAAAAACCTGCTCAACGCAAAATCATCAACCGCTTTGGAGCCTTAGCGGAGGCTGGCGCGGGTGCTTGCTTCTTTAAGTAGCTTTTGTGCAAGCTGGCTGAGCCTTTTTGTTTGTCTTTGGTAGCAAACAAAACCACTTCAGCTGCTTCCTGTTTTTCGGCCCGCAAGTTGGCGTCCTCGCTTTGTACGGTAACGGCCTCACGCTCAGCCGCTTCCAAAAACGCCAACACCTGGGCCGCCCCCGGTGGAGGGCCACCTTGCTCCCCGCTTTCAAGCACCGCTTCAACCGCGTTGCTGGCCAGCAGCTTGCTCCAAAGTTTGCGAAACAAGCGGTGCGATCCATAAACCTCAGCGGCGCTGATCGACCCGTTTACAGCAAAGGCGTACCCCACCGCCTGCGGGTGTGCATCCAGGGCTTGGCCAAGTTTGGCGATGAAGCCATCAGATGCGGCCTGCACATCTTGATGCTCCAAGGTTAATTGCAGGCTTGAAGCGGAGGTGGCGGCTTTGACGTTTTTGCTGAGCTTTTGCCCGAGTTTGTCTTGATCCGCCTGAACATGATCCCACACCTCGCTCTGGTGCTTCGACAGCTTTGCGGCCAACTTTTGCCCGCGCGAAGACAACATCCGCTTAGACGATGAAAACTCTGAAACGGACTCACGCCCCCGGCGTTCCCAGCGCCCCTGCTCCACGCAGAAGACTTCCACCGCACGTCGCTGCCCGGGCAGGACCAGTGTGTCGCTTGACACGGTTCGGTCTTGTTGCCCGCCTTTGACGATGTCGCCGGCGTGCACAAACACGGGTTTGTTGCCTTTGTTCACCACCACCAAACGGTTTACATCTTGGGTCTCCAGCACCTTGGCTTGCTTGCTTTCCAGCGCCTCGTCAAGCGCCAGATAGTCTCCCGAGGTGGTCTCGGGTCCCTCCAAGAAGAAGAGGGTTAGGTTCTGGTGGGTGTAGGGACCGGCGACAGCGAGACGGATGTCCGACTGGGCCACCGCTTGTGAACACCACGCAATCGCAACGGCAACGGCACACAGAATGAAGACGGAATTGGGCTTCGGTTTAAGCATGGGCAACCTCCGCAGCAGGCCATCGCAAGGGTTATGCCGCGGGGGCAGACCGCACAAATCAAGGGCTGATGTCAGGCCGCGGGGCGAAGTGGATGCAAACCGTAAAGCGTCTTTACATGATTGCGACGAACATACGACAAGCGGCCGCCCCCCCCTCCTTTTGCCGCCGAACTTGGTGTAGGCTGCCGCTATGAGCACTCAGTTGCAAAGCGAAGATTTGGTTGTGGGAACGGGCGCCGAAGCGGCCGCGGGCCAAAGCGTGAATGTCCACTACACGGGCTGGCTTACGGACGGCACGAAATTCGATAGCTCAGTAGACCGGGGCGAGCCGTTTTCGTTTCGGCTGGGAGCCGGCATGGTAATCAAAGGCTGGGACCAGGGCGTGGCGGGCATGAAGGTGGGCGGCAAGCGCAAGCTCACGATTCCCGCAGAGCTGGGGTACGGCGCACGCGGCGCTGGCGGCGTCATTCCGCCCAACGCCACGCTTGTGTTTGAGGTTGAGTTGTTAGGCGTTAAGTAGTTCGGGTCATGCAAGCCCCCACACCCTACAAGCTGTATTATTGGCCAGGCATTCAGGGCCGCGGCGAGTTCGTGCGGCTTGCGCTGGAAGACGCCGGTGCCAACTATCTTGATGTGGCTCGCTTGCCGGCATCCGAAGGTGGCGGTGTTCCAGCGATGAAGGCGATCCTGGAACAGGGGCTAAGCGGCATCAGAGCTTTCGCTCCACCCATTTTGGTCGATGGCGATCTGTTGGTGTTTCAGGTTGCCAACATTCTTGATTATGTGGCGCCAAGGTTAAACTTGATCGCCAACGATGAAGCCAGCCGCGTGCGGGCCCGTCAGCTACAGCTCACCATCACCGACTTTGTTGCTGAAACCCACGACACGCATCACCCCGTTGCGGTGAGCCTTGCTTACGAAGACCAAAAACGCGAAGCCAAGCAGAAGGCACAGTTTTTCGCCGCTGAACGCATGCCCAAGTTTCTGGGCTTCTTCGAACGCGTGCTGGCCACCCAGGTGCACGCCGGCGGCTCGTTCGCGGTGGGGCAAAGCCACAGTTACGTTGATTTGTCTTTGTTTCAGGTTCTTAGCGGTTTGGCGTACGCCTTTCCCAAAGCGCTGGCTTTGCTGGCGCCCACCACACCCCATCTGATTGCGCTGCGCGATCGCGTGGCGCAACGGCCCGGCGTGGCTCAGTATCTGGCCTCATCCCGGCGGCTTCCGTTTAACCAACACGGGATCTTCAGACACTACCCCGAACTTGATCTGGGCCCCGACGCTTAAAACGCGGCTGCCAAGCCGAACAGCCTTCGCCCGATCGACGGATAGGCGGCGCTGCCGTTCTTGCTCTAGAATTTGAGGTTCGCTATGCCGTGCCAACGCGCCCTTCGATGCTTATGTGTTTCCTTGTTCGTGGCGATGGCATGCCAAGCATCGTCGCAAAGCGGGGGATCTGACCGCAGCGATGAGGGCAACGGCGGTGATGGCGGCACTGAATCTCTGGGGGGTGCAGGCGGAAACGACACCGACGATGCCTCGATCGAAACCGGCGGCAACGGTGGCGACATGGCGGGTGCGGGTGGATCGGGCGGCGAGGTGGCCTCTGGCGGCGCGCAAGGCACACCCGACGCCGGCGCGGGCGGGCAAGTGACGCTTCCCCAGGGCAAGGAATTTTGCGAGCCCAAGAATTTCCGTCCTTTCGCCAAAGACGGCACGCTCGATGCGGCGGCCAACAAAGTGACGGCCGGCAGCGACTACGCCCGAGCCCCCAACCAAAACATCGCCAAAGGCCAGCTCACCAACGTGGCGTTCGACGGCGGCAGCGTGTCGCTTTATGTTCCGGCCGCTTATGAAAACGCCAAACCGGGTGAGGTGGCACTCATGTTCTTTCTTAGCCGCGACGGCGCCAACTACCGCGGATCGCTCACACACACCATCATCGACAACCTCATTGCCGCCGGAGAAATCCCCGTGATGTTGGTGGCGTTTTTGGCGGTGCCCAACAAGGTTGATATGGAGAACAACCCCGTGGGCTCAGGCTGGATCCAAAACCTGGAAACTAAAGTGTTCCCTGCGATCACCGCCAAGTACAGCAAGGTGTCTTCTGAGGCACGCATGCACGGCATGGCGGGCGGCAGCAGTTGGGGTCTAGGCGCCTTCCATGTGGCGTGGTTCAAGCCCGATTTTGTAGGCAAGGTGCTTGCCCACAGTGGCAGCTTCGTGTGCTTCGGCGTGCTGAAGAATTACCCCAAAGCGATTCAAGATGCGGCCGTGAAACCCATTCGCATCGCCATGACCGTTGGCCATTGCGACATCGTGGGCAGCACCTGCACCAAAGAGTGCACCGACGCAAAGATGTGCTCGATTGATTCCTCGAACTGCCGCGCCACCTGGAGCGATGTGAACATGGCTGTGGGCAACGCGCTTTCAAACAAGGGCTCCCCCTACCGCCTCATTCGCGGCTTCGGCGGCCACACGGCTGGCTTCTGGATGAGCATGCTCAGCGATGATTTGCGCTGGCTTTGGCGTCCCGAAGTTTGCAAGTAGGGCGCAGGTGGCCCGCCGCACGGGTCAAGACAAGTTGTGAAACACCCGCTGGACGTCGTCATCCTGTTCCATGGCGTCGACAAGTTCTAAAACTTCGTGAGCCTTGTCTTCCGGCAGTTCGATCATGTTCTGGGCCACGTATTCAGATTCGGCCGACTGTACCGTGAGGCCCTTGGCCTCGATCGCCGACTGCAGATCGCCAAACGCTGGGAAGGCGCCGCGAATCACCAGCTGTTTTTCGCCGCTGTCGTTGGTGCCTTCGCCCATCTCTTCAAGCCCATGTTCGATGAGGTCCAATTCCAGTTCGTCGAGATCACGACCAGCCACAGTTTCATGGCTGATTCGGAACACACACATCCGTTTGAACTGAAACACCACGGAGCCTTCGGTGCTCATGCTGCCCTCGTACGACTTGAAAATGCTGCGCACTTTGGCCACCGTTCGCACCACGTTGTTGGTGGCCGTTTCCACCACCACCGCCACGCCATGAGGCGCGTAGCCTTCGTAAAGCACGATGTCGTAGTTCTCGGCCCCTTGCCCGCTGGCCTTTTTGATGGCGTTTTCCACCTTATCTTTGGGCATGTTGGCGGCCCGCGCGTTCTGCAACGCGCGTCGCAGCGCAGGATTGCTTTCAACACTGGGCCCCCCCGCCTTCACCGCCATCGCGATTTCCTTGCCCACCCGGGTAAAGGCTTTCGCCATGCGGTCCCAGCGCGCAAACATCGTCGACTTCCGGGTCTCAAATATGCGTCCCATGCTGCCACTGCACTACCAGAAAACCCTGACCTAGCCCAGGGGTACCTCGATGTGCTGGGATGCACTTACACTTGGCCACAGGCGATCGTGCCGCCGCTTGCGGGTGGCCTCATCAAGCGGGGCTGCCGTCAGGCTCGCAGCAGCTCGGGGACGCGGCTGGCCTGCGAGATTGCCTCGGGCACGTACCTGCCCGCGAAACGCTGGCCTATGCGCATGCGCCCATAGCCCTGCTGGTCTCCAACCTCGAATTCACTGCGCGGAAGCCCCATGGATTGCAATATGATGGCAAGCCACTGGTTCATGGTGATGCCGTGGCCGCCACCGTCATAAAGCGACTTCCATACGGAGGACTGGTCCCGGCGGAAATCGATGAACTGGCCGGTGCGGAGGAAGCCTCCGGCGCTGCCGAAGGTGGCGGTGGCGACACCGTGTGACCAGTGTGTATCGTAGCCGTTTTCGTTCGTGGACCACACGAGACTGTTGTCGAGATAGGTGCGTCCGCCGGCCTCTTCAACGTCGAGCTTCGCGGCCAGGCCGACCATGCCGTGGTTGAAGATGTTGCGATTGTTTTCCGCGAGCCGTTTCTGGTCGGCGGCGTGGGCGACGTTTTGATGCCAATCGCCACTGAAGTTGGCGACGAAGGGCTGCGCCTGATCGAACACCGCGAGGCGGGTAAGCCCGCAAAAGAAGGCGGCCGCGATCATCTCGACGTACACCTCTGTCGTGCGTTTTGGGTCGGAGGCGCAGATCCCTTTTGTTTCTCTGCACGGGAGGTCGGGCTTCTGCGGGACTGTGCAACTGTCGCGGTTCGGAGGCTCTCGCAAATCATTCACCTTCCGTTCGAGCTCATGCAACCGCTCGACGTGGTCGTCGAGGCGCTGTCGGTCCTTCTCCGACAGCCGGCGATCGCTCTGCCGAATTCGCTTATAGTCTTCTAGCACGAGGTCGATGATCGGCCGGGCGGCCGGCGCTCTCGGAGCCGTGTTCTCCGGCTTGGGATCGAAACCGCGGAAGAGCGAATCCCAGGCTGCCCCCGGCTCGAGGTGCCCGGGGATGAAAACGATGTCGCCGGTCTTTGTGGCCGGGCTCGTGTACCGCCATGAATATTCGTTTCCGAACTTGAGCGTTCCGACCAGCAGCACGCGTTCGCGAATGCCGGTGAGATCTGAGTAGAAGTTCTTGGACCAGCCGAGCACGTTGTCGATCGTCTCGCGCATATCCTGACGGCGGAACTCCGAGGGGTCGCCGGTCTCGGCGAAGTTTCCGAGAGGTCCGCCCTTCGTATGGTCGGTAAAGAACGGAACGTCGATCGCCTGGTAGACGTTCATCTTGCCGAGCAAACGATAGGTGACCCGGTCCGCGGGGGCCTGCAGGGCCTCCGAGAACACAACCTGGCCGTTTTCGCGTCGAGGCGCGAGATCACCCGCATGGATGGTATGCCCGGCAAATAGCTGCTCACTGCGCGGCGTGGGCTGTTTCAAGTCAAGGGTCTGGGGGCGCAGGTTTCCGTGATGGTTTTTGACCACCGCGAGGCGCTTGCGCACGGGCGGCCGCACCTCCGCCAGGCAGAGCCGCGGCGCCGCAAGCGATTCTAAAAAAGGCAACCCGACGACGAACCCACCGGTACCGCGTAGGATCTGACGACGATTGAACGTGATGGTCTTGCGCATGCTTTCCTCGGTCTTTTGTGACTGGAATTCAGAAACTACGTCGCCAGAATGCAGGATCCGTGGCGACCGCACGCAATCCGGCCTGAAGTCCTCCCGTCGCGAAAGCGCGGCGCATCCGCTCAAGCATGCAACCGTCGAGTTCGTCGTCCTCGTGCCGCGCCATCGCGAAGCGCAAGTATTGCCGAGCCATGCACGCGGGAAACTTGCCACTCTCCTCGATGCGCAAGGTTAGCTCATCGGCGCCGCGGGCTGATCGCTTGTCGCCTTCTTCGATCTGAGGCACAGCCTCGTCGTCGACAGGGTGGACGGCGAGAACCTCGCCCTTTTCATCACGTACCACCTCCTCGTTGCGTCGCCGGCCAAGGGCGTCGTAGCCCTCCAGCATGAACCCTATGGGGTTGATATGAGCCTGGTGGCATCCCGCGCAGGCGGGGGATGCTTCAGTGATCTCGACCACGGCTTGCCGCCCGGAGACCCCTGGATCGAGCGACGGCAGATTGTCGAGTGCCCCGGGCGGAGGGGCGGGCAGCTCGTCGCACAGGATGGCGTGCCTTACGAAGACGCCGCGCATGATGGGCCGCGTGTTTCCGCTGGCGGTGACCAGGCCAGCTCCGCGTGTGAGGATCCCGGGACGCTCGCCTGCGGGAAACGCGGGCGGATCGGCGCCCTCTTCCCAGGGAGCGATGCCGTAATGGCGCGACAGCTCCCCAGATCGAGCGAACGAAAGATTGGTGCGCAAAAGATCGTGAACTTGGCCCGATTTCGTCCAGGTAAAGTGGTTCGCCAACTCGACGATTTCTTGCGACATGGCGCGGTGAAGGTCAGGGCCCGGCGGCTGGTCGCCGGCGAACGCTTTCCACCTGGCATCGTTTTTAAACATGTCGAGCTGTGGAAGGTTGTCGAGGTGCAGCCACTGGCGGTAGAAATTCTCAATGGTTCCCTGGGCGCGTGGATCGGCGAGCAGGCGATCGAGCTCGGCCTGGAACACGTGGGCCTCAAGCAACGACCCGTCGAGCGCGGCTGCCCACAGAGCCTCGTCGGGCATTGTGTCCCAGAAGTGATAAGAGAGGCGTGCCGCGAGTTCGTGCGGCGAGAGCTCAAAAAGATCCTCGCGGTCGTTGATCGCGCGCACGCCGGATTCGAGATGGTAGAGGAATCCGGGCGCCATCAGCAATCCCGCGATGACATTCTCCACGTTCACGGGGGCTACGCTGCCGCCCGGCTCGCGG
>JBBSJE010000192.1:0-12159 GCA_038257535.1 Polyangia bacterium | reverse complement strand
GCACCAATGTGAACCTTGATCCAGCCGCGTCCCCTGAGGATGAAGACAAACTGCAGGACAAGCTTGACGAAGAGCTCGACAAGCTCGACTGATCCTCCTAGCGTCTTGCCTCTTTCGGACCTCCCACCCGTGTCCCCCTCCCCATCGCGAACCGCAAAACCCTCTTCCGTGCTTTGGCTGCTGCTTGCAGGTCTAGGCGCCGCCGTTGGCGTGGCGTTCGGCCTGCTCGTGGGTCGTTTGCCGTTTGGCCCGCCCTTGGTGATGCTGGGCCTGGGGGGAACAACCCTGGCCTTGGCGGGCCTTGCCACGTGGCGCACGTTGAACCCCTTGGTGGACCCCGCCGCTACGGAGCGCACCACGGCCCCCACCGAACCTAGCCGCATCCGCGATCTGCAGCGGGAAAAGGTTGCGGTGCTCAAAGCCATCAAGGAAGTGGAAACCGATTATCAGATGCGCAAGATCTCTGAGATCGACTACGAAGAGATGACCCGCCGCTACCGCCAGCGTGCGTTGCGCATCATCAGCGAGCTTGACGCCAGCGATGACTTTCGCGTGTTGGTGGAACAGGAACTCAAAAGCCGCCTGTCGTCGGCGCCGGTTGCAGGGCCAAGCAAGGAGCCCGCATGACCGCGCGGCGCCACGCCCACGTTGGCTGCGTGGGGTTCACACTTGCCTGGCTTTGGGTCCTCAGCACCGCGCACGCCCAAATGCCCGACCTGCGCCAGATGTCGGGCCGCCCGTTGCCGGTGGCGGATCTCCCCGTGGGCACCGTGAGCGTGCGCGTGGCGCGCAAGATGCCTGTAAACGCGGCCGTGGGAATAGAGGTCCGGGCGCAGATCACCGCCCCCGGAGGAAGCCCGCAAGAGCGCGTGGCCACCACAACTGAAGACGGCCGTGTGGCCTTCGATAGCTTGCCCGCAGGTGCCAATTTCCAAGCCACCGCTGTGGTTGATGGCGAAACGTTGAAAACTCAGGTCTTTGCCGTACCCGCTGCTGGCGGCGTGCGCACCATGCTGATCGCCGGCCTAGGTGAAGCGCCCGCAAACGATGAAGCCGCGGGCGCGCCTCAACCCAAACTGGCGTGGTCAATCACCGTGGCGCCCCCCGCGCCGGCCTCTGACTTGCCTGCCGGCACGCTTGAGGTCACCGTGATGGGCGAAGACAACAAGCCCCTGGCGAATCACAAGGTCACGATGGGCCAAGCCGCCACGGGTGGTGAAGTGAGGGCCTTTGAAGCGGTCACCAGCGATCGGGGTCTGGCGCGTTTTGACGACCTTTCCACCGCGCCCGACGTGGGGTACCTGTTGGTCACGGAAATCGCAGGCACGCGCATCGGTAGCCGTCCGTTCCGCATGCCTGCGGAAAACGGCATGCGCCTGCCCCGCCTGGCGCCGCCCGCCCGCACCAACGACCCCTCGATTTTGTCATTTGACCAAGCGTCGCGGTTCATCTTTGAAGTGCGCGAAGACTTCCTGTTTGTGGGCCAAGTGCTTTCGTTCCGCAACGAATCCGACAAGGTGTACGACGGTGGCCCAGGCGGCTTGTTTTTGCCCTTGCCCAAGGAGATGACCAGCTTTCAGCCGTTCAGCGACAGCGCCAAGGTGGAAGAAGTCAAAGGCAAAGGCTTGTTGATGCTCACCCCTGTGCCACCCACGGGGCCGCGCGAGAAAACCATACAGGCACGATTTGCTTACCTTTTGCCAACCTACGGCGACGACACCTTGGAGTTCGAGCAGCCCATGCCGCTGGGCATGAAAGCCCCGCTTCTGATCATTCCCGACAGCCACAATCTGACCGTGAAAGGCGAGGGCCTGCGAACGCTTCCCAAAGAGAAGGATCAGCAAGGCAAGCCCATTTCGCTCTATGAGCTGTCCAGCATTGAGCCGGGGGGCACCATCAAACTAACTTTCAGCGGGTTGCCAAAAGTCGATCGAACGGGTCACCTCATTGTCATTGTGCTGACCCTTGTCTTGGTCGCCTGGGGTGTGTGGGGCGTGGCCAGTGTGAAGCGCGCGGACACAGGAAAGGTTGATCGCAAGCGACAAGACTTGCGCAACCGTCGCGAGAAACTGTTCGACGAGCTGGTGGCGATTGAACAGCGCCGTCGCGGGGGCGCTGAGGTCGACGGCAACCGACGGGAACAGCTGGTGTCGCAGCTGGAAAGCGTCTACCGCGATCTGCACAGGCTGGACAAGCAGGTCTGATCATGACACCGCACGCCCCGTCGCTGCACTTGGAGGGCGTTGGCAAAACCTATGGCCGCCACCGCGCCCTGGTGAACGTGAACGCGCGATTCGAGCCGGGCAAGCTGTGCACAATCTTGGGCCCGAACGGGGCTGGCAAAACCACCTTGCTGGGCATGTTGGCCACTTTAATTCGTCCGTCCAAGGGTGTGATCCGTTGGGGCGACGCCGTTTTGGATCCCACCGCGCCTTCCCGGGCGGCGATTGGTTACGTGGGCCACGAACCTGGGCTTTATGGCGATCTGGGCGCTTATGACAACTTGCAATTGTTTGCCGCCCTCTATAACCAAAGCATTTCAGCGCCACAATTGTTGGAGCGCGTGGGTTTGTCGCACGTGGACCCCTTGGCGCCCGTGCGCACCTATTCCCGGGGCATGCAACAACGCTTGGCGCTGGCGCGGGCGCTGCTGCACGAGCCGCCCATTCTCTTGTTCGATGAACCCAGCGCCGCGCTTGATCCCGTGGGCGCCGAATGGTTGTCGTCGCAGCTGGCGGCACAAAAGGCCACAGGGCGAATTGTTGTGGTGGTGACGCACGATTTGGACGCCATTGCACCCTTGGTAGATCAGGTGGTGGTTTTGCGACGCGGGCGGCTGGTTCACGACGCGATGGCGACCAGCACCTTTACAGGCACGTCGCTCCGACAGCTTTACCTGGAGACCACAGGTGGCAGCGCCTAGCGCCTTCCTTCGCACGGTGCTGCTGGTGGCGGCCAAAGATCTGCGCATCGAATGGCGCAACCGCGAGATCACGGCCACGATGGGCTTCTTCGCCGTGCTGGTGGTGTTGATTTTTGCTTTTGCGTTCGTGAACCCGGCCAGCGACGAACTGCGCCCCGAACTGGCTGCTGGCATTTTGTGGGTGGGGCTTTTGTTTTCCGGAACCATCGCGTTGGCACGCACGTTCGATCGCGAACGCGATCTGGAAGCGGTGCGCGCCTTGTTGTTGTCCCCTGCCCCCCGGGCCGCGATCTATTTAGGAAAGTTGCTGGGTGTGGTGGGGTTGATGGCTTTGATCCAGGCCGTTATCACCTTGCTCTCGGGGCTATTTTTTGGCGCCCACATCGGCCAGCACCCGCTGTGGTTGGCTTCGCTCTTGCTGCTGGGCATCTTGGGGTACGCCGCCGTAGGCACGGTGATTTCCGGCGCATTGCTGCGCTCCAAAAGCCGCGATGCGCTGATCGCCGCCCTGCTGTTTCCGCTGGTGACGCCCTTGGTTATGGCCGGCGTGCGGGCCACCAGCATGCTTCTGAACCCGGAAACCCCTGATCGTGAGATGATTGCGTTCTGGACGCAGTTCCTCATCGTGGTCGACGCCATTTTCGTAATCTTGGGGCTTTGGGCGTTCGAACCCATCATTTGCGGCGAGTGAGGCAAGCATGAACAAAACACAAATCGTAAGTGGAATTTTCCTGATTTGGGCGCTGTCGGCCTGTGGCGATGGCAAAAAAAAGCAACCCGTCGCTGACGCGGGCGCCATGGACGCGCGCCAGCCGGATGTCAGCAGCGGCATCGATTTCGGCCTCGACAAAAACAAACCCGTAAACCAGCTAACCCCAGACGAGCGCATGCAAGCGTGCGAAGTGCTGCAAGACTACAGCGTCGATTTCACCGAACAAATAACACCCAAACTCTGCAAAATCACCGGTGTCTTGGCCGTGTTCAACCGTGATCAGCCCCCAGCTGCCGGCGCCTGTGACCAAGCGGTCAACGCTTGCTTGCTGCTTTCTATGGGGGATGCGGGTGCGCCGCCCGCCACGGACAACATGTGCGGTGCCGTGCAAACCAATTGCATGGCAACTGTCGGCGAAGTTGAAAAGTGCACCAACGACACGCTCACAGTGGTGAACGCCTACCTTGACCTGTGGCCCACGTGCGCACAGCTGGCGGCGGGTTTGGGCAGCGTCCCTTTCCAAATCCCCAGTGATCCTCCTTCCTGTACCTCGATCAAACCCAAGTGCCCCGACCTGCCGTTGCTCAGCGAGCTGCTACAGGGGGTTTTGGCCGGGGGAATGTTGGGACGCTAACCATTGACCCAGGCTGCGTTGTGCCCGCCTTGAAGCTATTATGAAACCGCTCGGGGAAATTCCATGAACCAAGCCACAAAGCCCAACCAGTCAGTTACAACCATCGCGGCGGGTGCGCTCGTCGCGGCGCTAGGCTTTGCCCTCATTCCGCAGATGATTGTGCGCGCGCCCATCGAAATGACGATGGGACCCGTGCAAAAGATTTTCTACTTCCACGTGCCGTGCGCGTGGTTGCTGATGCTGTCGGTGTTCACGTGCGCTGGTGGCAGCGTGGCGTTTCTGTTTAAGGGCTCCGAAGGCGGCGACCGGTTGGCACGCGCCAGCGCCGAATTGGCGGTTTTGTTCGGCCTCTGCGTGTTGGTTACAGGTCCGCTGTGGGGACGGGTGGCTTGGGGCGTGTTCTGGCAATGGGACGCGCGGCTCACCAGTTCTTTGTTGCTTTGGTTGATCATGGGGGCGTACCTTTTGGCCCGCCGCTACGGTGGCCCCGCTTCGCGAAAGTTGGCGGCTGCGTTGGCGTTGTTTGCCGCGGCGGACGTGCCTTTGGTTTACATCAGCGTGAACTACTGGCGCACCATTCATCCCAAAACGTCGGTGGTGCCCAGCCTGCAACCGGAAATGCGCAACGTATTTTGGTTGTCGTCGCTGCTGTTTGTTGTTTTTTGGGGCGTGCTTCTGGCCGTGCGCTTACGGCTAGAGCGGTTGCGCGCGGTGGTTGATGAACTAAGCGTGGATGTTGAAGACGCCCTTGAGACTCGAGCGGAGGTCAAACGCGTATGAAGCGATCGATTGTTAAGGTCATCATGGCCGCCTTGGTGATGATGTGTGGAGTTGCGAAATTTGCCTTGGCGCAGGGCTACGAGCCCGTCGCTGACAAAGATCCCACAACCATTGCGGCCAACCCATTCATCGCGGGTGCCTATGGATTCATTTGGGTGGCGGTGGTTGTGTACGTGGTAATGCTGGCGCGGGGCTTGGCCAAAGCCAACGCCGACGTTGCCCATCTGCGCCGAAAGCTTGACGGGCACGGGTAAGCCCGGACCGAAGCCAAAAGCCTCGCATCATGGATCTGCCTCCGTCATCGCATTTCATCTACATCCCTGTGCTGTTGGTGCTGGGCATCGTGCTGGGATTCATCATGGGCAGCCGCGCCACCCGCGATCAGATCCGCATGGAAGAAAAGAAAGCGGATGAGCGGGCTCAAAAACGAGCCGCGCGCCAGGCGAAAACTGAAAAGGCCACTAAAGGCGGGGACAACCCTCCCGCCCTCTGAACTTGGGTCGCGACCACTTTTGACATTGCGACGGTTGACCCCACCGTCATTCAGCGAAAGACTGCGCGGCATGAACACGCGCGCTGGACTTCCTTTGGTTGCAATCCTGTCCTTTGGCATGCTGGGGGCTTGTAAGCAGAAAGCCGCTCAAGCCCCCGTGCCACAGCCTGTGGCGCAAGAGCCTCCGCCCGGCCCCAATGTGCCGCCGGCCCCGACCGTGCCCGAGCTTCCCTTAGGACTGCCTGAGCTTGAATTGGCCGAAGATGTGGCTTTGACCCCAGAGAAGGTTGCCCTCGGCAAACAGCTGTTTTTCGACAAGCGGCTGTCGCCCGATGGCGCTGCCAACTGCGAAACCTGCCACCAGCACGACAAAGGCTGGACGGATGGCCTGGCGTTGTCCCCCAAGGTAAATGGGAAACTGAACACGCGTCACACCCCTACGCTGTACAACACCGCCTTCCACCCGCTGTTCTACTGGGATGGACGCGCCCCAACGTTAGACGCGCAAATTATGGCGGCCTGGAAAGGCCAAATGAGCGGGGAGCCTGAGAAGGTTGCCGCCCTGTTGACGGACATCCCCTTGTACAAAGTGCAATTTGAAAAAGCCTTTGGCACCGCCCCCACAGCGGACACCATTGTGGCGGCCCTCGCGGCCTACATCCGCACCGTTCTTAGCGGCAACTCGGCCTGGGATCGCCATGAAAAAGGCGAGCAGGCAGCGGTGAATGATGACGTTGTGGCGGGATGGAAGGTGTTTCGCGACAAAGCCCACTGCACGCTATGCCACGTGCCTCCCTTCTTCTCGGACATGTTGTTTCACAATGTGGGGATCGGCACTTTGGCGAAGGAGCCAGACGAAGGACGGTTCGCCGTCACCAAGGACCCCAAAGACATGAACGCCATCAAAACCCCCACCTTGCGCTCGGTCACCAAATCAGGCCCCTACTTTCACGATGGCTCTGTGGCCACGCTTGAGGACGCTGTAAAGCTGATGTTGGCAGGTGGCCTCAAGAACAAGAACAACAAGAACCTGGATGCGCGCCTCAAGCCGGTGAAACTTTCAGACAAAGAATTCAAGCAACTGATGGCGTTCATCACCGCCTTGGAGAGCACCGAAGAACTACAAAAGCCCACGTTGCCCTAGCCGGGTGGTGGAAGGCCACGACCGCCAATTCGGCGGCTTGCGCAACTTGCGCTATCCTGCCGCACGACTGGAACCACCGAGGAGGATTTATGGTTGGGTTTGACTTTACCGAAGAGCAGCAGCAACTGATCCAAACCGCGCGCGATTTTACCAAAAAAGAAATCACGCCGGTTGCGGGTGAGCTTGACGAACACGGCACCTTCCCCACTGACATATGCAAGAAAGCCTGGGAAACCGGCTTGATGAACTGCGAGCTGCCTGAGTCTTTGGGCGGGCTGGGGCTTTCGTGTTTGTCGCATTGCCTGGTGCTTGAAGAGATCTCTTTTGGGTGCGTGGGCATCAACACCACCTTGGCGGGAAACGCCTTGGCTTCCATGCCACTGATGATTGCGGGCAGCGAAGAGCAGAAGCGGAACTACTTGGGCCGCCTGCTGGAAAAACCCATCTTTGCGGCTTATGCGTGCTCGGAACCCGACGCAGGCTCAGACGTGGCCGGCATGAAAAGCCGTTACCGCAAAGTGGGAGATGAATACATTCTGACCGGCCAAAAACGCTGGATCACCAACGGCGGTGTGGCCGACTTTTATGTGACGTTTGCGCGCCAAGAAGGCACCGACCGGCACAAAGGCATCACCTGCTTTGTGCTGGATCGCAACTTGCCCGGCGTGTCCGTGGGCAAAAAAGAAAACAAGATGGGCCAGCGCGCCTCCAACACCACCGACGTCTTGTTCGACGAAGTGAAGCTAAACGCCAGCCACGTGGTGGGCGCCGAAGGCGATGGTTTCAAGATCGCCATGCGCACTTTCGACCGCTCACGCCCGTGGATCGCAGCGGGCGCAGCTGGTCTCATTCGTCGCGCCCTGGACGAATCGCGCGCTTACGCCCTAGATCGCAAGACCTTTGGCGTGGCCATTGCGCAACACCAAGCGGTGCAATTCATGCTGGCGGAAATGGCCATCGCCCACGAAGCCACCCGGCTGCTTTGCCACAAAGCCGCTTGGGCCATCGACAACGGCCAGATTGACACGGTGGTTTCAAGTTACGCCAAAGCGTACGGCGCCGATGCGGCTATGCAGGTGGCCACCGACGCGGTGCAGATCTTTGGCGGCTACGGCTACACCAAAGAGTACCCGGTGGAAAAGCTGATGCGCGACGCCAAGCTGCTGCAGATCTACGAAGGCACCAGCCAAATACAACGCATGGTGATCGCCCGCAACGTGTTGGGCGCGCGCTAAACGCCAGCGGAGACCAGCAAAAATGCCCCCACGGCGCGCGGCCATTGGGGGCATTTCTTTTTGCTGCGGGGGTTGCGGTTAGCGCTTCACGCGGAACGCAGCTGCGCCCGGGTAGATGGCCGTTTCGCCCAACTCTTGCTCGATCTTCAGCAAACGGTTGTACTTTGCGGTGCGGTCCGAACGTGCAAGCGATCCCGTTTTGATCTGCCCGGCGCGCGTGGCCACTGCAAGATCGGCGATGAAGGCGTCTTCGGTTTCGCCAGAGCGGTGCGAGGTCACTGTGGTCCAGCCTGTGCGGTGAGCGCTTTCCACAGCTTCCAACGTCTCGGTGATCGAGCCAATTTGGTTCACCTTCACCAACACACTGTTGGCGGCGCGCTTGGCGATGCCGGTTGCAATGCGTTCGGCGTTGGTGACGAACAAATCGTCGCCCACGAGCTGAACGTTGTTGCCTAGCTCTGCCGTCAGCTTCACCCAACCGTCCCAATCATTCTCTGCCATGCCGTCTTCAACCGACACCACGTGGAAGTCGTTGGCCAGCTTGCGGTAAAGCGCAATCATGCCGGCCGTGTCCAGCTTCTTGCCTTCCTTCTTGAACACGTAGGTGCCATCTTTGAACAGCTCGCTGCTGGCCACATCCAGGGCCAACGCAATGTCTTTGCCAGGCTTGTAGCCGGCCTTGGTGATGGCGTCCAAGATCACCGAGCACGCATCTTCCGCGCCGTTTAGATTTGGGGCGAATCCACCTTCATCGCCCACGGAGGTGCTGTGACCTGCGTCGTGAAGGATCTTCTTGAGCGTGTGAAACACCTCTGCGCCCGCGCGCAAAGCCTCGCTGAAGCTAGGCAGGCCCAAAGGCACAATCATGAACTCTTGAAAATCGAGCTTGTTGTTGGCGTGGGCGCCGCCATTGATGATGTTCATCATGGGCACAGGCAACACGCGAGCGTTGGGGCCGCCCAGGTACTTGTACAGCGGAATGTCCAACTCGTAAGACGCGGCGCGGGCGGCGGCCATCGACACGCCCAGGATCGCGTTGGCGCCCACTTTGGCCTTGTTAGGCGTGCCATCCACCACGTTCATCGCCGCGTCGAGGCCTGCCTGATCGAAAACGTCGCGGCCCACGAGAGCGGGCGCCAGCATCTTTTCCACGTTTTCAACGGCTCTCAGAACGCCTTTGCCCAAATAGCGACCTTTGTCGCCGTCGCGCAATTCAACAGCCTCGTGCTCGCCTGTGGAAGCGCCCGAAGGCACCCCGGCGGCGGCGCAGATCCCGCTGTCTAATTCGACCTCGGCTTCGATTGTAGGATTGCCGCGAGAATCCAAGATTTCCCGGGCTGACACTCGTGTAATTGTGGCTTTCATTTCAGGGGAATTTGGCACGCCTGGGCGCATCGGGGAAGGGGCACGGCACCGAAACCGGCCCGCAAACGTGGCAGAGGTCCGCAACCGGTGGGATAATGCGCAAAGCACATGCGTGTTCAGCCACGGATGGAGGAAGGGGCGGTTCCCACGCCGCGTCAGATTTTCGAGCATCTGGACCGGCACGTGGTGGGGCAAGATCGCGCCAAGCGCACGGTGGCGATCGCCGCATACAACCACCTCAAGCGCTGCCACCAGGCGCGCGTGACGGGCAAACGCTTGCTGCGCAAATCCAACATCTTGCTGGTGGGTCCCACGGGATCGGGCAAAACCCACATCGCCCGCACCTTGGCCGATCTGCTGGACGTGCCCCTGAACATCGCCGACGCCACCGAGTACACGGAAGCCGGCTACTACGGCAAGGACGTCGAGGTGATGGTGGGCGAGCTCTTGGTCAAGGCCAACCAGGACGTTGAGCGCGCGCAACGGGGCATTGTGTTCATCGACGAGATCGACAAAATCGCGCGCCGCAGCTCGCTCGCGCGCACCGGTGCAGGCTCGCGCGACATTGGGGGGGAAGGCGTTCAGCAGTCACTGCTCAAGCTGCTTGAGGGCCGCGAGATCTATGTGCCCATGAACGTGACCCAACATTGGAACAAACACGATTTTGTCGTGATGGACACGCAGGACATCTTGTTCATAGCCGCCGGGACCTTTGCCGATTTGAAACCCTACGGCGATGCCCACACGCCGGTGGGGTTCGGCGCGGGCGGGCGCAAAAGCGGGGAGGTGCAAGCGGGGCGTGTAACCGAAAAAGATCTGTTGGATTACGGCCTCATTGGTGAACTTCTGGGGCGCTTGCCGGTGCGCGTGCGGCTGGAAACATTGGGCGAAGCGGAGCTGCTCAAAGTGCTCACCGAACCTCCCGACTCCGTGGTGAAGGAATTCGTCACGCTCATGAGCATGGACGAAGTGGAACTTCACTTTACCGACGATGCGCTCAAAGAAGTGGTTCGTCACGCCATGATTCGGAAAACGGGTGCCCGCAGCCTGCGCACGCTGGTGGAAGAAATTTGCCACGACCTTATGTTTGAGGCCCCCGAGCGCCCCGGCGAGCGCATCGAGATCAACAAAGCCTATGCCGCCCAGCGGCTTGAGGCGCTGGGCGAAGACTTGTCGTCGTAGCCGCTTGTCACGCGCACCCTGTTGGCGAATGGCGGGCGGGAGGTTACGCCGTCTGCAGCGAAACGCTCATGCGATAGCGGTGTGTCTGCCCTGGTGGCAGTGGGCGCGTGCCTTCGCGGTTCAGCGCGTTCGGTGCATCGGTCCAAGGCTCCAGGCACACGTAGGGCGATTCAGGCGATGCGGTCCACGCCACCCAAACCGGAAAATCTTTTTCGCTGCCTTCCACCGACACGCGTGTGGCCAGCCCTGAGGCTTCGTGAAGCACCTGCAGCGCGGTGGCGCCCGTGTTGGTCAAAACAATGGAGCCCGGCAATTCGGGATCGTTGAGGGAAACGCGGCGCGCCGGCGCCGGCGCCGACATAGAGCTTCGCCAGCCATCGTCTGAGCGCAAACGCGTGCCTGCGGGAAGCTCAACAGAACACCGCTGCGCTTCGCCGGCCCGCAAGGGCGCCTTGAGGTAGGGATGAAACCCCAATGCGTACGGGAAGGCGTGGTCGCTAAGGTTGCGAACCACGGTGTCCAACTGAAGTTGCGCGCCCACAAGCGTGTAAGTCATACGCATCTCGAAGTCAAAAGGGAAGCCCAGGCGAAACCCGGGATGCGGCAGCAGAACTGCGGTCAGCGATTCATCCGAAACTTGTTCCACTTGCCAATACACGTTGCGCGCCCATCCGTGGGGAGGCATGGGATAGGTTTTCCCCTCGTGCTGCCAGCTGTCAGCCTGTGCGCCATTCGAGACACCCACGGCGGGAAACAACACGGGGTTGCCATACCTGCGGTCCGCCGCCTCAACCGGAACGAGAGGTGCGTGAATGGTTTCAATCCAGCTGTCCCCGCTTTTTACCTGAAAGCCGAACAATTGAAACCCGCGTTCGGGATAAACCTGGGCGCGGGCGGTGGCGTTGGAAAGCTGGATGAAGCGGCTGGCAAGGATTGACATGGTGACTCCTGAAAGGCCTTGGTCTTGTGACATAACAGACGCGGCTGGACCGTGCGACCGTGCGGCTGCGCCCGGTCTCCGCGTTGCCGCGTCCAGGAGCGTTTGACCGGTCTGGCGAATTGCAACACCATGCCGGCTTCGTGGCCGACAAGTGACTGGCCTCGCCACCAACTGTTCTTCCATGTCGACTCCCACGCCCCGCGCCCCTACGGCCCTTAACAAACTTGGCTTTGCGGGCGTGATCTCGATCTTGTGGCGCTACTTTCGGGAACAGGTGGTGGAGCAGCTAAAAAACCGTGTGGTTCATCATCGCTTACCTGGTGGGGTTTCAGGCTTTGGTCTTGAACCTTCCGGTCATATACGGCGTCACCATCGCGCTAGGCATAGTCGTGGTGGTCATAGGCCTAACCTTCTTTGCTCAACGACTTCTCCGGGCAGCTTGTGGCCGCGGTGGGAATTGGTGTTGGCGTTGCTGTGAGCTTGGGCCTGCTGCGTTTCTTTTTGGCTGGTCCCTCAAACGCTTCGTGATTCCCGTGGTTGAGCTTTTGATCGTTGCAACGGTGTATGCCTACCTCGATCCGATTTTGAACCCGGTTATCGGGCTTGCGTGGGATTGCGGCGCTGTGACCACGGGCCCTGTCACGGTGCCGCTGGTGCTGGCGTTGGGCATCGGGGTCGGCCGCATCGTGGGCACCGACGATTCGGGCGGCGCTGGGTTTGGGGTTGTCACACTGGCGTCATTGTTTCCCAT